>JAGBXV010000042.1 GCA_017629115.1 Clostridia bacterium
ACACAGAGACGAAAACGCTGACGATTTGTTTCAGATTGGCTGTATCGGTCTTATAAAAGCTGTTGACAACGTTGACCTTTCTCATAATGTAAAATTTTCCACTTATGCTGTGCCTATGATAATTGGCGAATTAAGAAGATATTTAAGAGATAATACTCCAATCCGTGTGAGTCGCTCACTCAGGGATATTGCCTATAAAACCTTGCGTGCCAAGGAAGACTATATAAATCTCCACTCTAAAGAGCCTACTATAGAGGAGCTTTCGCAGATTTTGGAAATACCCAAAGAAGACATTGTGTTCTCATTAGAGGCAATTCAGGACCCTGTGTCACTTTTTGAGCCTGCATACAATGACGGTACAGACACCCTTTACATTATGGATCAGGTAAAGGACAAAAAAAACACAGACGAATCCTGGTTAGAAGAAATCGCTTTAAAAGAAGCTATGACACGCCTCACCGACAGGGAAAGGCTTATAGTAAATCTGCGTTTTTACTCCGGCAGAACACAGATGGAAGTTGCCGAAGAAATAGGCATCTCTCAAGCTCAGGTGTCAAGACTTGAAAAGAATGCCTTAGAACGAATGAAAAAATATATTTAATTATCGTCCAAGATATTATTGGCACGCTTAAGAAGCGTTGCCGCAGATATGGGGGAAATGTAAACCTTACTTTCGTTGTCTGATTCGGTAAGTATATATGACTTTGGCAAGTCGTCCGAAACATTGACAACGAATCCCTCCTCCTCTGATACTTGCAGAAATTCGCGGGTAATTTTTGAAATACTGGTAAGCTCTAAATCAAAAATCGCTATTATATCTTTTTGCAGCACAACGGTGTCCCCGCCTAAATGTACATACATAGTTATTCTCCTAAATAATTTTTCCGTTTTCGATATGAATGAGGTTTGCCTCACCACTGCTCATACCGATTTCATCAGCATCTGTGCAGGTAATGATTACCTGCTTATTTTTTATTTTTCCCACAAGATAAGCTCGGCGAACCGAATCAAGCTCTGACATAATATCGTCAAGAAGTAACACGGGATATTCGCCCATTTCTTCGTAAATCATATCCGCCTGAGCGAGTTTAAGTGCTAAAACTGCACTTCTGTGTTGTCCTTGAGAGCCGTAGGTTTTTATGTCTTTTCCCTGGGTAAAAATGTCTAAATCATCCCTGTGGGGGCCGTATAGCGTAAAGCCCTGCTCAATTTCTTTTTCTATTGAGGTGTCCAGTTTTTCTTTAAACTCCTCTTTTGATAAGAAGGCTGATTTGTATTTTATCTCAAATTCTTCACCTGAAATTTCTTTGTGAATCTGCTTTGAATACTCATATAGTTTTTCTACAAAACTTTTTCTGTATTCTATAAGCGCAATACCGTATTCTGAGAGCTTTTCATTCCACACAAAAAGTGTTTCTTTTGCCCTCGCATCAGGTGAAAATCTTAGTTTTTTAATTAAATTATTTCTCTGCTCAAGTACTTTATTGTAGCGTTTTAAAATGTGGTAGTATTTAGGACGCATCTGGCTTAGAGCAATATCCAAAAATCTGCGTCTTGCATTTGGTGAGCCTTTTGTCAGGTTCAGCTCATCGGGAGAAAACAAAATCACGCAGAACTTACCTATCAAATCTCCCATTTTGCTTATTGGCACATCATTTATTTTTATTTGCTTTTTCCTGTCACGGCGCACTACAATTTCTATTTCGTTTGTACGAACCCGGTCCTCAAACTCCACATAAAGTCTTGTGAAGTTTTCGTCAAAGCTTATAAGTTCCCTGTCCTGCTGTGTACGAAAAGATTTACCAATAGAAAAAAGGTACAAAGCCTCTAACGCATTGGTCTTTCCTTGTGCGTTATTGCCATACAGAATATTGGTAGAGGGCAAAAACTCAAACTCTTCACTTTTATAATTTCTAAAGCCTGTAAGCTTAAGTTTTTTTACATACATTTTTTTACTCCACTACAATTTCTTCTGTTAACTCATCAGGAATTTCAACTAAAACCCTATCTCCGGGGTAAATTTTTTTGCCACGCATAGTGCACACTTCGCCATTGTACGAAACAAGTCCGTCCCAAATTATTTCTTTAGCAAATACGCCGCTGTCGACAATTCCTGCGAATTTCAACAGCTGGTCTAATTTTATATACTCTGTTGTTATTTTAATGTTCATATACTACTCCCTGTTTTCAAGGTTTTTAACAAGTTCTTCAACTATTTTCTTGGTATCTTCGTCCTTTTCAAGGCTGTCCTTAATTTTTTTGATACCGCTAACGATAGTTGCGTGGTTTCTGCCACCCAATTCCTGTCCAATTTTAGGCAGGCTAAGGTTTGTAAACTCACGGAGCAAATACATCGCAATCTGGCGAGCGTAGGAAATCTCCTGTGTACGCTTTGATGACAAAATTTCATCAGATGTGATGTTGAAGTAATTTGCCACGATTGACAAAATATATTCTGTATTTACATGGGGGTCTTCTGATTTGTTTAAAAATTCATTTATTGCTTCGTCTGCAAGCTGCATGGTAATAGGCTTGCCCATAAGCACATTGTATGCCATCAAACGCTTTAAAACACCTTCTAAATTTCTTATATTTGACTTTAAGTGTTCTGCTATGTAGAATATAATTTCGTCAGATACGGCGAAATTTTCTTCACTTGCTTTCTTTTTTAAGATTGCTACGCGGGTTTCTAAATCAGGGCGCTTGATGTCCGCAATAAGTCCCCATTCAAATCTTGTGATTAAGCGTTCCTCAAGCTCTTTCATTTCTTTGGGTGGTCTGTCAGATGTAATGATTATCTGCTTTCCTGCCTCATGGAGCGCATTGAATGTATGGAAAAACTCAACCTGTGTCTGGTCTTTATTTGCAATAAACTGAATATCATCAATTATCAACACATCACAGGTGCGGTATTTGTTTCTGAATTCTATTGTACCGCTACCGCTCATAATTGTATTGATAAATTCGTTTGTGAATTTTTCGCTGGTTACATACAGCACATTTGCATCGGGTTTTTGCTCTTTGATTTTATTGCCAACAGCCTGAGCAAGGTGAGTTTTACCAAGACCAGGACCGCCGTAAATAAACAAAGGGTTAAAGAGCATTGCAGGTTTTTCGCATACAGCCATAGCACCTGCGTGAGCAAATTTATTTGATTCGCCTACTACAAACGACGAAAATGTATATTTGGGATTTAATGTTAAGGCATCATCGTTTCTTGTTTCAAAGGAAACATTGTACTCTAAGCACGAAGGAACTGACTCGTTGTAATCCACAAGCTCTATCTGATAGCTTTCTTCAGAAACAATATTAACCGCCTCGCGAATTGCATCCAGATGCATAGATTTTACGATTTCATAGTGAACCTCTGTGGGCATTTTAATAAAAAACTTACCTTCAGCAATACCGAGAGGATTCAAGGGTTCTATCCAATGCTCGTATGAGGTTTCTGATACCGTTTCCTTTAAACGCTTCAGGGCTTCATTCCAGATGTATGCTATTTTTGCTTTCATTTCTTTTGTTACCTTTCTTACTTGTTACTGTCTTTTCTTATCAAAATTTCGGTTATATCGGAAAAATTCTCTTGTCTTATATCATCTGCCGTAAAAAATGCCGTAGCGCCACATTCGCAGCACTCAAGCACAATACCGTTTTCTAAAACATCCAAATCGATGAGATTAGCACCGCACTCACATCTTACGCCACCCTCATCGGAAAGAAGCTGGATTTTATCTAATGCTTTTAAAATTGCTATGCCGTTTTTGCCTGAGTGTTCAAGCCCGCAGGTGGTTAAAATTTCTTTGATGTATTTGTTGTTTTCTTCCACTGCGTGTTCTACCTTATCCTTGTCACCGATAAAGGCAAGTCCCATTAAAAGCTCAGGGCATAAAAAATCCATAAAGTGACTGTGCAAAAGCTCCGACACAGGCACTGCGTATTCGTGCTCTTTTTCACAGACCTGACATCCAACACTTATGGTGTAAGCGTTTTGACCTTTACAAAAAATCTTAAGAGCAGACTTACCACAATCACAAGAAACAGAAATTCCCCTGCCTCCGGAAAGCTCAAAAAGTGAAAATTCACCGTAAGTAACCTCGCCGCAACCCGGGCATATATATGCAACTGTTCTGTTAAAATCTATTATCATTACAAATCCTCACTTTTTTATCGGTATCTTTTATCTTACTACAAATGAGCCAAAAAGTCAATTAAATAAACAAAAATCCTTCCGGATTTTGCGGAAGGATTTTTGTTTATTTTTTGTTTTCTTTCAACGCCTCGTATTTGTGTTTTGTAGCTATACCGCCTCGCAAATGTCTGTCGGCTTTATTATATGACAAAACCTCTTTGACCTGTTGCGCAAGACCCTTGTCTATTTGCCAAATTCTTTCTGCCACATCCTTGTGAACTGTGGATTTACTGATGTTAAATTCCTTTGCCGTATCACGGACTGTAGACTTTTTTTCTATTATGTACTGCGAAAGTAATCGTGCCCTTTCTTCAATATAGTCTTTCATTAAAACTGTTCCCCTCAAAACTTCATTTGATAAATTATATGCGCTCGTTTGAAGTTTATGAAAGGAAAAAACACTACGCTATTTAATGCTTTGTTTTTTTCTGCCCTTTAATGAACATGAGTGTGACCCATCAGATGATGAAGGATACCCGTCATCATAAGCACTCCCAATACAATCAGAAGAATTCCACTGATTAAATCTATTTTTTTGTGATTTTTCCTGACAATATCTAAAAGATTCGAAAGCTTGTCAATAATCAATGCTGAAACTAAAAACGGTATTCCCATTCCCAGCGAATATACAACCAAAAGAAGTATTCCCTTGCAAGCTGTTCCTGCGTGTGCCGCAAGTGTTAGTGCTGAACCCAAAAATGCCATAATACATGGAATGTGGCTCATCGAAAAAACAATTCCAAAAAGGAATGATGTAAATATTCCCGTAACTTCTTGCTCGGCGTGAAGTCCTTTAATAAACGGAATTTTTATAACTCCCATAAAGTTTAACCCCAACAACACTATGATTGCGCCACATACCATATGTAACTGGGTTTCGTAATGCACAAAGAACGACCCAAGCGCGCCAGCAAACATTCCAAGCACCGAAAATACAAAGGTAAATCCCAGTACAAAGAACAACGCACGCATAAGTGTACTGCTCTTTTTATTTCTGTTCCCTGCAAAATACGAAATGTATATGGGAAGCATAGGTATCATACAGGGGGATACAAAAGATATTAACCCCTGAAAAAATGTAATTATATAGTCCAACCAAAGCACCTCTTTTGTATGATGATAGCGTTAAAAGGAACGAAAAAATTATTCAAAACTTATAATTTTAGTTCCTTTGTATTTAAGTGTTCCTTTTTCATTAATTTTATAGTTGCCATAAGAAAATTTCGAAACATTAAACGAAAGTTTTTTGTTGTTTGTAGCAAATACAACTATGTAGCGCTCCTGTTTAAAAGTTCCATGATATTTAGAAACCATTTCAGGCTTATACTTGTCAATAACTTTTGCCTTAACTGT
>JAGBXV010000043.1 GCA_017629115.1 Clostridia bacterium
CGCTTGTCCCTACTATTATCGTCAGACAATTTCTACACCAACCTTTAAATTATGTAAAATTAAATAAATAGGTGGTAATACCCTGGGTAAATTTTGCGGTTTAGGTCCGGTAGGATTTCCCGACGAGCTACTGAATTGTCGCCAAAACAGCAGTTTCCTTTTAAAACTCATCCTGCACGGTTTCCCTATACAGAACCGGATCACCACTTAAATCCACACTACAATCCCCATTGTATCTCAAAAGAACAGCCTAGAGGTTTTCCCAAACAGTCACACTTACTCTTATCCTCTTGTGCAGTTATGATTTCAAGAAGCGATAACGCCGCATCTTTGGCCGAAGATGCGGTGTTTTAACAACTATCCCTCATAACCACTCAAGGCAGGCTACGCTGCCCACAGCGCTCATGCTAAAATAAAATTTTATGCAATCGCACCGAGTGACAGGTTTAACCCTGTTTCGTACCTTAGTAAGTCCTTTGAAATGAGTTTGTTTCACAAGAAGCATATAAAGCACAATAACAGGTCTCCACGGAAAAGGGGTCATCATTTGCATGCCATTGCGAAGCGCCCCTAAACCTTAACTTCCAGCACCAACCCCCGACTGGCATCGAAAGCAAGCACCAGAAACTTCATCGATGTGCCCTTTAACGGCTTTTTAGGTCCGTCCTGGGAGTAAGCAGATCTGACTAGGATACTGCACCACCTAAGTTTATTAGCATATATTTATTAACTTCATCGATAATATAACATATTTTTTAAAAATAGTAAAGTCGTTTTTTCATTTTTAATAAAAAATTAATTCTCTCGAGAAAGCAAAAATTTCGAGAGTTCTATTAAGAATTCTGCTTTTTCTCCGTAATGTGAAAGGCTGTCTATTGCCTTTTGTGTATAATCAGAAAGCATATTTTCAGATTGTTCAATTCCGTACAGGCTTACAAATGTAGATTTTTTCTTGGCAGCATCTGCACCGATTTTTTTGCCTAAAATTTCTTCGTTGCCTGTAACATCTAAAATATCGTCTTTAATCTGAAAAGCAATTCCTAAGTATCTTGCAAACTCTTCCATTGCAAGCAGGTCTTCTCTGCCGCCACCGCCTAAAAGCGCACCTACTCTTGCGCTTACCATAATAAGCGCAGCCGTTTTGTGAAGGTGTAGCGTCATCAATGTAACAGCATCTATAGGTTTACCCTCGGACTCAATATCTATAACCTGTCCACCAATCATTCCTTCTGTGCCTGCGGCGTTTGCTATTTCAGCCATGGCAGCCAGAGTCATATTTGGTGATATTTGAGAGTTTTTAAGCATTATTTCAAAGGCTTTATTAAGAAGTGCATCCCCCGCAAGCACTGCCATTGCCTCACCATAAACTTTATGATTGGTTGGTTTTCCACGACGCAAATCATCATCATCCATACAGGGTAAATCATCATGAATTAATGAATAGGTGTGTATCATCTCAATGGCGCACGCAAAAGGAATAACACTTTCACGACTTGCTCCCATAAGTTCAGCTGCAGCCATCATAATAACAGGTCTGATTCTTTTGCCACCGGCGTGAAGGCTGTAGTTCATAGCTTTATAAATAGTATTCTGAGGGGCTTCTTTTTCCTCGTTGAATTTTTCAAGACTCTTATTTACTTCAATAATTCTTTCTTCAAACTCTTTTAAAAAATCCAAAACTACTCCTCCTTTAGTTCTTCCGGCGATTTATCTTCAGTAAGAACTTTTATTTTTTGTTCTGCATTCTCAAGTGTTTTATGGCACTCTTTTGAAAGCTTCACGCCTTTTTCAAAAAGCTCTACCGCCTCGTCCAAAGGACATTCTCCTTTTTCCAATATGGCAATAATGTTTTCAAGTTCCTGGATTGATTCTTCAAAACTCTTTGTTTTAGCCATTTTTGTTACCTCCTGAGGAATTCTCCCTCATATAGTAAAATAGATACTGCTGGGCATAGCCAGCAAGATCGCCAAATTTTGCCCTTGCAAAATCGTGCACTGATAAATCTTTCATTTCTTCGGAATAAAGCGTTCCAATTGACCGTTTTATCCACACATCCACAGGAAAGGTTTCACTTCGACCGTTTCCAAACAAAAGTATGCAATCTGCAACCTTATTACCAATGCCTTTTATTTTAAGAAGCTGATTTTTAGCTTCGTTTGTATTCGAATTCTTAATACCATCAAGGCTAACCTCACCGCTTGAAACTTTCTGTATTGCATCGATGAGATACGAGTCCCTGTAACCGGCACGCAAAAAAGACAAATCCTCTTTTTTAATATTGGCTAATCTTTCCGCATCCGGAAAAGAAAAATATGTATTGTCAAAAGCCTTGATTTCATCGCCATAAGTCTGGCAAAGTCTTTCCACTATTCCCTGAATTCTTGGAATATTGTTGTTTGCAGAAATAATAAACGAAATTATACATTCCCACAAATCCTGATTTAAAATTCGTATACCGTTTCCGTATTTAACGGATTCGTTTAGGTGTTTATCCACAGAAAGCGCTGTTTTTATCTTTGAATAGTCAGTACCTAAATCAAAATAATCGTACCAAATGTCTGCAACATCGTTATCGGTGGCATTCTTTAAAAATATACTCTCTTGATTTTGAGATACATTTATTACCCTGCCCTTGGCGATTATGGTGTAGCTTCCGTCTTGCAAACGAGCAAAACGGAAGCACTGACCACACTCAAATATATGCTGTGGAATAAAATCGTCACTATAACCTTTTATTTCAACATATTTTTTCACAATTTTCTCCTTAATCGGGTCTGCCTGTAAGCTCGCCCTCTTCACACAAGTCACTGAAATCTAACTGTCTGAGCGCCTCGTACAAAACTATTGCTACGGCATTAGAAAGATTTAACGACCTCGAACCCACACTCATAGGAATACGGATACATTTTTCGTAATTATCCTTAAGCAAAGGTTCAGGCAGACCATAAGATTCCTTACCGAAAAATAAATAATCTCCATCAGAAAAATCAACATCGCAGTGTCTGTGTTTTGACTTTGTTGAACAGAAATAATAATTTCCGGGGCATTTCGAGAAGAAATCATCAAGATTTTCGTAGTATCTGATGTCTAATTCGTGCCAATAGTCAAGGCCTGCGCGTTTTAATTTTTTATCATCAATTGTAAAGCCCATAGGCTTTACAATATGCAACACGCTTCCGGTAGCCTTGCATGTACGGGCAATATTGCCTGTATTCTGCGGTATTTCAGGTTCAACAAGTACAATATTAAATGACATAACGGACTATACCTCTTATTTCTTTAAAGAGTTTACGAATTTTTCGATTTTTTCTAAAGCTTTCTGGATGCTCTCTACAGAATAAGCGTAAGAACAACGAATGAATCCTTCACCACTTGCACCAAACGCATTACCGGGTACAACGGCTACTTTTTCCTGCTTTAAGAGAGTTTCGCAGAATTCATTTGAGCTCATACCTGTGCTTCTGATATCAGGGAATACATAGAATGCACCTTCGGGTTCGAAGCATGTAAGACCGATTTTGTTAAATCCGTCTACAATTGTTCTTCTTCTCTTGTCATACTCGTTGCGCATCATTTTAACATCTTCATCGCCGTTTCTTAAAGCTTCAATAGCTGCAAACTGGCTTGTTGTGGGAGATGACATAATGCCAAACTGGTGAATTTTAATCATCTGCTTCATAATTTCTGCAGGAGCTGCAGCGTAGCCCAATCTCCAACCTGTCATAGCATAAGCTTTTGAAAAGCCGTTAACATAGATTGTGCGCTCAGCCATGCCGTCGATAGAAAGGATTGAAACATGCTCTCTGCCGTATGTAAGTTCTGAATAGATTTCGTCTGTCAAAATCATAATGTCTGTGCCGCGAATTACTTCTGCAATTTCTTCTAAGTCTTCCTTAGTCATAATAGCACCTGTGGGGTTGTTGGGATAAGGAAGAATTAGGAGCTTTGTTTTGGGTGTGATAGCAGCCTTCAACTGCTCTGCTCTTAATTTGAATTTGTTTTCAACTGTTGTTACTACAGGTACAGGTGTACCGCCGGCTAAAATTGTGATAGGCTTGTAGCACACAAAGCTAGGCTCAGGAATTAACACTTCATCACCGGGGTTAACAATTGCGCGTACTGCTAAGTCGATAGCTTCACTACCGCCAACTGTAACGATTATTTCGCCTGCAGGATTGTATTCAACACCTGTAGAACGCTTAATGTAGTTTGAAATTTCTTTTCTTAAATCAATCAGACCAGCGTTTGCTGTGTAGTGTGTCTGACCTTTTTCCAATGTTTCGATACCTACTTTTCTGATGTGGTCAGGTGTAACAAAGTCAGGCTCGCCTACGCCCAAAGAAATAACACCCTCCATCTCAGCTGCCAGGTCAAAAAACTTTCTGATACCTGAAGGTTCAATTGTTGTTGCTGCTGTGGATAAGATTTTTTCGTAGTTCATGATTTTTCCCCTTTACACTAAAGTTTATTTATTATTCATCCTCTAAAATGAAATCGTAGATATAATCCCAGAAGGTTTCAGCACCTTCCGTGTTTTGAGTTGAAAATGGTATTAAAATATCACCATCTTCAAGGTCTAACTCTTCAATTAACATTTCAAGATTTTTTTCTAACGCCATTTTACCAAGCTTGTCTGACTTGGTTGCAAACACAACCAGCTGACCGCCTGAGGATTTTATCGCTCGAGCCATATCTTTATCGTCCTGCGTCGGCTTGTGTCGGCAATCAACCAAAAGAATTACCTGCATAAGCTGTCGGCGTTCCGATAAATAATCGCCTATAATACCTGTCATAGCCTTGCGCTCACCGTGGCTTGCCTGAGCATAGCCATAACCAGGAAGGTCAACGAGCATAAGTTTATCGTCGATATTATAAAAGTTTATTGTTACTGTTTTACCGGGTTTTTGACTTACTCTGGCAAAATTCTTTCTGTTTAAAATTTTATTTATCATAGAAGATTTGCCAACATTTGACCTGCCGATAAAAGCTACCTCCGGCATACTTGTTACCGGATAGTGTTCTTTTTTTACGGCAGAAAGCAAAAACTCAGCCTTGTGAACGTTTACTTTCATAGATTCCTCTTTCTATACAAGGGCAACTTTCAAAACATCATTCATATTGCGCGCCGGTATAATGTCAATATTTTCTTTAACTACATTTTCTAATTCGTCGATATCCTTTTTATTTTCAAAAGGTATAACAACAGTCTTAATTCCTGCCTGATATGCAGCTAAGGTTTTTTCACGAAGTCCCCCTATGGGCAACACTCTTCCGCGGATTGTAATTTCACCTGTCATTGCTACCTTATGATTAACAGCTCTTTGCGACAGGGCAGAAACCAATGCTGTAGCAATAGTAATGCCTGCTGAAGGTCCATCCTTTGGTGTAGCACCTTCGGGAACATGGATGTGGATATCGTATTTTTTATAAAATTCTGAATCTATACCAAGTTTATCTGACTCAGAACGCACATAGCTTACCGCAGCTTTGGCAGATTCTTTCATAACATCACCAAGCTGACCTGTAAGTTCAAGATTACCTGTACCGTCCATTACATTTACTTCAATAGACAAAGTGTCGCCGCCAACCTGTGTCCAGGCAAGCCCACATACCACACCTACTTCGTCTTTTTTAGAAGCAAATTCGTCTGAGAAAATTTCTTTCCCAAGGAATTCCTCAAGGTTTTTACCGGTGATTTTAACCTGTGTTTCAGGGGCATCTACTATTTTTAAAGCGGATTTTCTCAAAACATTTGCAATTTTTCTCTCTAAGGCTCTTACACCCGCTTCTTTTGTATAATGGGCTATAATTCCTTTAATAGCTGTATCGCTTACTGATACCTGTTTTTTGGTAAGACCGTGATTTTTAAGCTGCTTTGAAAGCAGGTGATTTTTTGCTATCTGAAACTTTTCCTCTGAAGTATATCCGGGAATTTCTATAATTTCCATACGGTCTAATAAAGGTCTTGGAATTGTGTCTAAAGTATTGGCAGTTGCAATGAAAAGCACATTTGAAAGGTCAAAATCAACTTCCATAAAGTGGTCACGGAACTTGGTGTTCTGTTCAGAATCAAGCACTTCTAAAAGCGCTGCTGCAGGGTCGCCTCTGTAGTCTGATGCCATTTTGTCAATTTCATCAAAAAGCATCAGGGGATTATTTGTTCCTGCCTGCTTTAAGGCTGTAATGATTCTACCGGGCATAGAACCGATATAGGTTCTTCTGTGTCCGCGGATATCGGCTTCATCACGAATACCGCCTAAAGATATGCGGGCATAGCTTCTGCCCATACTCTCGGCAATTGACTTTGCAATAGATGTTTTACCAACACCAGGAGGTCCAACAAGGCATAGTATAGGTCCTGCCATAGAACTTGTAATTTTCTTAACGGCAAGGTATTCCATTATGCGTTCTTTCACTTCTTTTAAACCATAATGATCACGGTCTAAGACCTCTTTTGCATTTGATATTTCAAGCGTATCTTTTGTAAAGTTGTTCCATGGAAGGTCGCAAATCCATTCAAGGTATGTGCGAATCACATTAGCGTCAGGGTTATTCACCGACATCTTTGAAAGACGAGCAAGTTCTTTTTCGCACTTTTCTACTACATTCTGAGGCAGGTCAAGTTTTTTTAATTTACTTTTGTACTCCTCTACCTCAAACTCACTATCATCACCTAATTCCTCATGGATAACCTTTAACTGCTCACGCAGAAAATATTCGCGCTGGTTTTTATCTATATTTTTCTTAACTTTTCTGTCAATGTTTGTATCTACTTCTGCTATCTGAATTTCACGGATAAGCAATTCGAGCAATGTTTCTGCGCGTTCCTTTGTGCTTTCAATATTCAGGATTTTTTGCTTGTCTAAAAGCTTAAGGGGCATATTTGATGCAATGCTGTCGGCAAGTCTTGCAGTATCCTCAACATTCTCTAAAGATACCACAAAATCACTGTTAACTCTGTTGTTATAATCACAGTAGTTCATAAACTCATCAACGAGTTTACGGCGCAGTGCTTCGCTTTCGATTGTTGTATCGTCATAATCGTCTTTTTCCACCTCATCAACAACCGCAACAAAATAAGGCTTTACCCTTGCAACATCGTAGATTTTGGCGCGCTTGAGTCCTTCTACCAACACGCGAACTGTGTTGTTTGGCATTTTTACAACCTGACTTATTTTACAGATTGTACCTACATTTTCAATGTCAGCAGGCTTTGGGTTTTCGATTGTGGGGTCTGTTTGCATAGAAACAAAAATGAGCTGTTTGTTTACCATTGCATTTTCAAGCGCCAACAAAGATTTTTCCCTGACAACATCAAAATGTATCAATGTATTTGGAAAAACTACCATTCCGCGCAATGCAAGCATTGGCAGAGTGGCTGTTTCTTTCATTACTGTTTGTTCCATTTATAACCTCCGAAAAACTGACTAAAAAATATTCCAAACGTCGATATTTTGGTCAGTAGTGCATATATCCAGTTCATCACCGAATTCTTTTTTCAAAATTTCTTTTATATAGTCACAAAAAATAATTTCTGCATTATAATGAGGTATTTCAATTAAAGAAATACCGTTTTCGTACGCAAATCTGGCATGATGATATTTAATATCGCCGGAAATGTAAATATCCGCTCCCTGCGCGGCCGCGCTATATATAAAATCCGCTCCGCCTCCATTACACACAGCAATTTTATTAATAACAGTCTGCGGATTTCCAACATATCTTAAAGCATCAATTTTATATTCACGGCGGACTGTTTCTAAAATGTCCGAAAGCTTTGCAGGATTTGTCAATTGCGCAATCCTGCCCAAGCCGTTTTCCTCATCGCCTTCTATTGCAGTTCTTTCTTTAGTATCTGCAATTTTATCTAAAAACAAATCACAAAGACCTGATTTTACGCTGTCAAAATTTGTATGAATTGAAATAAGTGATATATCGTTTTTTATTAAATCTATTACAGTTCTTGAAACTGAGTCGTCTGTTACTACTTTCTTTAAAGGTTTAAAAATAAGAGGATGGTGAGAAATAACCAAATCACATTTTTTATTTTTTGCCTCGTTTACAACTGCTTCATCAGCATCCAAGGCAACTAAAATTTTGCTAATTGATTTATCATTATCACCAATCAACAAGCCTACATTATCATAATCCTCAGCTAAGCAAGAGGGTGCGATATTTTCCAGAAAATTTGCTATTTTATTTAACTTTACCATTTTGCACACTCCTCCTTTAGTTTTTTAAATTCGCAAAGCAAGTATTCAAAATAATCGGATTTTTTCTTGGTTTCATTATTAGTAGCATTTTTCATCGATGACACTGCTTTTTCGTATTCGTAAATTTTTCCTTCTATTAGTTCCGGCAAAATTTCATCACGGTTTCTTAATAGACACTCGCCTATATGATAGTAGATTTCACTTTCTATTTTCATTGTTCCCGGAACTGCAGATATAATGGTATAAATCTTATTATCTTCTTTTGCAAGCTTTTCGTCAACAATTTCAAAGCCGTTTTCTGCAAGGTATTTGCGTGTTTCCTCAATGGCGGTCATTGGCTGTAATATGTAGTTTTTTACAGAGGACAATCTATCTTTATCTGCATCCAAAATTGAATTTATCAGCACCCCGCCCATACCGGCTATAATTACTGTGTCAACTTCGTTATTCAAAAGCTCAGAAAGACCGTTTGAGAGCCGTGTTTTTATTTTATCAGTTAAAGAAAATTTTAAAATATTTTCTTCAGCACGCTGTAGCGGACCTTTATTTATATCCATAGCAAGCGCTTTATTTGTCATATTATTTAAAACAAGGTAAACTGGTACATAGGCGTGGTCTGTGCCAATATCTGCAACTGAGGACGAGTCTTTTACCATTTGTGCCACTGTCAAAAGTCTCGGTGTCATAAATGAATTTATATTCATCTTAGCGCCTACTCCCTCTCATTAAATAATATTCGTATTATATCACAAATCAAAAAAAGTGTCAATAACGCATTTTTCTATTTACATTTTTATGTTTTTGTGTTATCATATAACAGAAATCGTTAATTTTCGGAGGAGTTTTATATGTTTAATAATGAAATCCTGCCCCACGCATGGGACGAATTAGTTGAAAAATTAACCTATATGCCAGCAATTGTTAAAACTATCGAAAAAATTTATGATATTAACTGGTCAATGACTGTTAACCGACACGAACATTTCGAAATGGTTTATATCAAAAAAGGCAGCGCTATTTTTCAGGTTGAGGGCATTGATGTAAATATGCCCCCTCATTCTGTTATAATCATAAAGCCCGGAAGAGCTCATAAGTTCGTTGTAAAATCCGATGTGTGCGAGCTTATTGTTTTAAGCTTTACATTTAAGACACAGAAAAACGAACTTGATAGCCATGTTTCACTTACAGATTTTATAGAATATATTGAAGACGATGCCACAGGCGACTTTTTGTTCCTGCCTTTGAGCAAGAAAAATGACATTGTCCATGTAATGAACAGAATTTTGCGCGAGCGCATTAAAACACAGGTTTGTGGAGATTTCCTGAGTTGTCTTTTAATTATAGAGCTCTTTGTACTTTTGTCCCGTGCTTTGAAACAGGAATGGGAGCAAAGCGCTAAAAGCAGAAACTTAAAACTCCACGAGCTATTGAATATTGCAAAAGAATATATTGATTCTAACTATGACAAAGAGCTTACCCTTACTCAGGTGGCAAAATATATTTATCTTTCCGACAGTTATTTTGCTCATTCGTTTAAGGATAGATTTGGCATAAGCCCCAAAAGCTATATTTTGAAGGTTCGTATAGAAGCATCGAAAGAATATCTCAAAAACACCGATACAAAGGTTGCTGATGTGGCAAAAATTGTAGGTTTTTCAAGCCAACAAAGGTTTAACGATATTTTCAAAAAGCACGAAGGTGTTACACCTCTTAATTTCAGACAAAAATGCAAACTCGAAAGAATGAACTATACCGAGTATCCACAAACGGTTATAACTGATAACCAATGAAAAAAAGCCACCCGATATGGGTGGCTTTTTTAAGATTAGTGCTGGTTTTTATTGTCGAACTTATTTTGATTTTTGTTGTCGTTTCTGTTCTGGTTGTTATTGTTCTGATTGTTATTCTGGTTGTTGTTTCTGTTCTGATTCTGATTGTTGTTCTGATTCTGGTTTCTGTTTTCCATAAATAATATCCTCCCAAGCTAAATATGAGATTTTGAGCTTTTTGCTCACAAGAATATTATTATCAAAACAAAGTTTTTTATTCTACTTTTTATCGTTAAACAAAATTATATCTATAAAATCATCATTGTTCTTTGTGCGTACTAAGTTATTAATAAGATTTTCGGTTACTTCTACTGTGGTCAAATTAGAAAGCTGGCGTCTTATACTCCATACAGCTTCGAGTTCACGCCTTGACTGAAGAAGCTCTTCTTTTCTTGTTCCAGATTTGTTAATGTCTATCGCAGGAAAAATTCTCTTTTCCTGTAATTTTCTGTCAAGATGAAGCTCCATATTACCAGTTCCCTTAAACTCTTCAAAGATAACATCATCCATACGGCTGCCTGTTTCAATCAACGCTGTAGCTAAAATGGTGAGACTTCCGCCATTTTCTATATTTCTTGCCGCACCAAAAAACTTCTTTGGCTTATGAAGAGCTGCAGGGTCAAGTCCGCCTGACAAAGTTCTTCCTGAAGGCGGAACAGTAAGATTATACGCACGCGCCAATCTTGTGATTGAATCCAGCAACACAACAACATCTTTATTTTGCTCAACCAATCTTTGAGCACGCTCTAAAACGATTTCTGCCACTTTTGCATGGTGTTCAGGAACCTGGTCAAATGTAGAATAAACGACATCACCCTTTATTGAGCGTTTCATATCGGTAACTTCTTCGGGGCGCTCATCAATCAAAAGCACAATTAAAGTCACCTCAGGGTGATTTTCTTCTATATTATTTGCAATATTTTTTAAAAGTGTGGTTTTTCCTGCCTTGGGTGGCGCAACTATCAGACCTCTTTGTCCTTTTCCAATGGGTGCAAGCAAATCAACCAAGCGCATAGAATAGTCATTCTGTTTTGATGCAAGGCGGATTCGTTCTTCGGGAAAGATTGGTGTAAGGTACTCAAAAGGTTTTCTTCTTATTGCCTTATCAGGTGTGTCGTCATTTACATGCTGTACATAGATAAGTGCAGGAAACTTCTCCTCCTCTTTAGGCGGTCTGGCTATACCTGATACTTTGTCGCCTGTTTTTAAATTAAAGCGTCTTATCTGTGTTGGCGACACATAAACATCTTTTGGTGTTGACAGGTAATTTTCCCCTCTTAAAAATCCAAAACCGTTTTCGGGCAATACTTCCAAAACGCCCGAAACAAGGTTGTCGCCTTCGTTTAATGTCAATTCTTGTGTTTTTTTAGTTTCTGTTTTTTTGTTTTGATTATTCTCAATTTCAGATATAAGCTGGTCTTTTTTTAATTTAGCAATATTTTTAATGCCAAAAGTTTTAGCTATTTCGCGCAATTCAGAAATTTTTTTAGATGATAAATCCATAAAATGCCCTCCGATATAAAATTTTTAAAAGATTTTGTGGAAAATTGTAAGATGTTAAAGAGTTAAATTTACCGCAGCGCGTTCTGCGCTGCGGCATTTTAGAAATAAATTATTTAATTCTGTAAGTAAAACCAAATTTGTCTTCAACGATACCCTTCTGGATACCTGTAATTGTATCGTATAAGAACTGTGAAACCTTACCGATTTCGTTGTTGTTTATAACCATTTTTTCGCCCTTGTAGCAAAGTTCACCTACAGGAGAAATAACAGCTGCTGTACCTGTACCGAAAACTTCTTCAAGCTTTCCTGCTTTGTAAGCTTCTACAACTTCGTCAATAGAAACTTTTCTTTCGCTTGCTTTATAGCCGTAAGCTGTCAAAACCTTTAAAACAGAGTCTCTTGTGATACCTGCTAAGATACTACCATTTAATTCAGGTGTTACAACTTCATCACCAATTTTGAAGAAGATATTCATAGCGCCAACTTCTTCGATATACTTTCTTTCCACACCGTCAAGCCAGAGAACCTGTGAATAACCTTTTTCTTCTGAAACAGCCTGAGCCTTTAAACTTGCTGCATAGTTACCTGCGGTCTTTGCAAAGCCCATACCACCGCGGACTGCACGAACATAATCGTCTTCAACCCAAATTTTAACAGGAGCAAGGCCGTCTTTATAATATGAACCAACAGGGCTTAAGATTACTACAAACTTATATGTATGTGAGGGATGTACGCCTAACATATTGTCTGTACCAAAGATAAAGGGGCGGATATAAAGTGATGTACCCTCGCCTTCGGGAATCCAATCCTGGTCAATTAATACTAACTGTTTTATTGCTTCTACTGCGAATTCTTCATCAATCTGGGGAATGCAAAGTCTATCGTTTGACTTGTTGATTCTTGCCATATTGCTACCGGGTCTGTAAAGGAATATTTCACCGTTAGCACCTTTGTAAGCCTTTAAACCTTCAAAAATTGTCTGACCGTAGTGAAGTACTGTACAAGCGGGGTCCATTTCAAAAGGACCGTAAGGTACAATTCTTGCATCGTGCCAGCCCTTTTCGGGACAATAGTCCATTACAAACATATGGTCTGTAAAATATTTACCAAAGCCTAAGCCGGAAGCTTCAGGTTTTGTCTTAGGGTTAGTGGTTTTTGTTACTGTGATTTCCATTCTATTTTCGCCTCCAAAAAATTTTCAAAAAAATTATAACACATATTCAACTTAGTGTCAATCTTTATAGACAAAATCCAAAAAAACATTATTATTATACATAACCTTAGCAAATTCCGATTGGTTTACGGTCTTTACCAAGAAATTATCCGAATCAAAACTTGCAACAACAGTTACTAAAGCCAACGCAAGGTAAATCGCCAGAAAACCTCTTAAAAATCCAAACAGACCTCCTAAAAGTCTGTCACTCCAACCAATGAACGGAATCTTTTTAATCATTCCGACTATAATCAGTAATATCTGCATAGCAATACGCACAATCACAAAAATTATGACAAAACTGAGTACATTTATTGCCATATCAGTAATTTTATATGACAAAGTTGTTTTTACTTCATTACTTCCCTGTGTCACATCTTTTTGAACATCTTTAATGAATTCTTTAGGAAAATTAAGCTCTGCTGCACCGTAATCGTACACATTATTACTGGGTTCACCGGGTTGTTTTACGCATCTTTCAACATTCTCAAAAATAACATCATATACAGGTGAATTTTCTAAATAATTTGCAACGCTCCCCGAAAAAGCAGTAGCAATAATAAGGGAAAGCGCAATTGATACAACACCTGCCAAAGTTCTTAAAAAGCCCCTTTGGTATCCCAGATATGTCAGCCCTATTAAAATTGCAAGTATAATTATATCTCCCATAATTGCCTTCCTTTATTTAACACTGATAATATAAGCTCCGTTTGCTGTTATAGCAACCATTTTTTTTGTGTTACCTATAAAGCACAAATCTTCGATGTCTATACCGGGGTCTAAGAGCTGTTGCTCGCTGCCGTTGTAATCAACTACGCTGACAAGCCCTGCACGGTCAACAACAATAAAATTATTGGAAACATCTAAATATTTCGCTTCGTAGTCGTGGCTGTAATGGGATTTTTTCTTTCCTGAATCTGAATATATTCCGATTGAATATCTTTTTTCATTCATGGTACTTTCTGAAAATCCCATGATAATACCGTTTTTATTAACCTCGTAGGAAAGCAACGATTTATCCTCGTATGAAATTTCTCCCTTTTTATCGCCTGTTGCATTGTATATAAATGTCTTAGATTCGCCCACACAATAAATGTAGTTTTCGTAAACAGTAAGGGCAGGAACAAGCTCTGAATCGATTGTTTCGGTTGCTACCGCCTCGGATTTTGATATATTATAAAAACTTATAATACTCTTTACGGTACCGCTTTGGGTATCTAACGATGATATAATAACATTTTTGTTGTTTTTAGCCATAACCGCATCCATAACCAGCATAGAACCCGAGTTCCACACAAAAAGCTCCTCGCCTTTTTCAGTGTAGACAGTTACATCTCTTTTGTGCATATCACCTTCTGTTACAACAACACAATGTCCTGATGAATTTACCGACACATTCTTGATTTTCTTTGTCATTATAATATTCTTTTTAAGGTCTGTTCCTTTAATTATGTAAATACTGTTGCCCTCTAAATCCGCAACAACCACATAACTGCCCGAAGATTTAACTATGGGATTTTTAACATCGACAGGAATTTCAGCCTTTGTATCGCCACTGTTATTTACCACATAAATTCTGTCAGTAGCAACAAAGTAAGCATACTTATTATTCACTGTGTGAGTATAACTCATATTGCTGTCGAAGTTTAAATCGATTTTTTTTGCATCTACAGAAGTACTCTTAGAAATTGACGGTGTTTTTAAACCAAAAAAACGAATGGCAATTTCTCTGCCAACAAACAGCAATACCAATATTGCTATTACGATAAGTACAGCAATGACAATCCTCTTTACAATACCATTTTTCATTATGCCACTCCTTTTTAATATTCAATCTCATACAGCATAAGCCCCTCGGGAGGTGCAGTTATACCGGCTTTTTTTCTTTCTTTTGAAAGAATAATGTCCGGTATGTCGTCTGCCCGCAGATAGCCTCTGCCTACACTTAAAATCGTTCCAGCTATAATTCTTACCATGTTATACAAAAATCCGTCACCGCAGATTTTCATAGTAATTATGTCGTCTTTCTTTGTTAGTTCACACTCATATATAGTGCGCTCAAATGTCTTTGCCTGACCGCCTTTTGACATAAACGCCGAAAAATCATGCTTTCCTATAAAATGCTTCGGACACTTAAGCATTTCGTCGTAGTCAAGAGGATAACGAAAACGCCATACATAAGGCTTTTTAAATACATCACCGTATTTCGAAACATCAATACGGTAAATGTAGGTTTTTGATTTTGCACTGTAGCGGGAATGAAAATCATCATCGCATTTTTCAATGGACTTAACCTTTATCCCCTCCGGCAAAATCGCATTAACTCCTAACATCAAACGCTCCAACTCAATATCTGTATCAAAAAAAGAATGAGCCACATAATTTAATGCATGAACACCGGCATCAGTACGGCTTGCGCCAACCATTTCGATAGGCTGTCTTAATATTACAGAAAACGCCTTCTCCACTTCTTCCTGAACGGTAACTGCGTTTTTTTGTATTTGCCAACCGGAAAAGCTCGCCCCGTTGTACATAAGGGTTATTTTATGATTTTGACTCATATTTCCTCCAATTTAAAAAACAATGTCTATCGCTATAACACCTGCAAATATAACCAAGAACGCTAAAGCACCTATTAAATCTGTGCGTGTAAACTTTATTTCTCGTAGGCGGGTTCTCCCATCTCCTCCGGTATAACAACGGCTTTCCATAGCAATTGCAAGGTCATCTGCACGCCTGAAAGCGCTGATAAAAAGAGGAACTAACATAGGAATTAAAGCTTTTGCTCTTTTAAATATTGAACCTGTATCAAAAGACGCCCCTCTTGCTTTTTGCGCTTTTATAATTTTGTCTGTTTCTTCAATTAAGGTGGGTACGAACTTTATAGCTATACTCATCATCATAGCCAGCTCGTGAGAAGGAAAACCAATCCGTGACAGGGGTTTTAAAAGCTTTTCTATACCGTCAGTAAGTGCCATAGGGGATGTGGTATAGGTAAGTGCACTGCTTGCAATTATCAAAAGCACTAATCTTACAGCCATTTTAACAGCTACAATAGCACCCTCCACAGTGATTCCTATAGAATACCCGAACACAGGCAAATCCCTGCCATCAGTTAAAAACAGATTAAGAATCGCAGTGAAAATTATAATATACAGAATCGGTTTTAATCCTTTGATATACATTTTTACAGGAACTCTTGAAATGAGCATAAGTAAAAATGTAAAACCTATCAAAACAGCATAACTTACAGCCGTTTGTGCCATAAAAATAATTACAATATCTAAAATAAAAATAAGTATTTTCGTTCTGGGATCCAATTTATGAAGGAAAGATTCTATTGGAAAATACTGTCCTAAGGTAATGTCTTTAAGCATTTTCCTTTCCCTCCTTTACTTTTTCAAAATACGCCAAAAGCTCCCTTTTCGCTGCTTCAACCGTATATACATTTGAATTTATGTCCATTCCACGGGAAACAAGTTCGTCAAATAAAATATTAACCTGAGGAACATTAAGTCCAATATTTCTTAATTCAGCCCCACGCGAGAACACTTCTTCAACTGTACCGTCGGCAAACACTTTACCTTCGTTCATAACTATAAGGCGTTTAACAAGTCGTGCCACATCCTCCATTGAATGAGAAACTAAGATTACTGTCATATTACCCTCATCGTATATTGACTTAATCTGTGACAGTATCGCTTCTCTGCCTGCCGGGTCAAGACCTGCTGTAGGCTCATCAAGCACCAAAACATTAGGTCGCATAGAAATAACGCCCGCAATAGCCACACGGCGTTTCTGACCTCCCGACAAATCAAATGGCGACTTATCTAAAACATCCTCAGGCAAACCAACGCAGCGCGCCGCATCCCGTACCCTGACATCAATTTCTTCCTTTGAAAGCCCTAAATTCTGCGGGCCAAAAGCTATATCCTTATATACAGTTTCTTCAAAAAGCTGATGCTCGGGATACTGAAATACAAGTCCCACATCACAGCGCAAACGCTTCAGCTCTTCACCTTTGGTGTCGGTGCTGTATCCGTTTATTATAACATTACCGCTGTGCGGTTTTAAAAGCCCGTTTAAGTGCTGAACCAAAGTTGATTTACCGGAACCGGTATGACCAATCAGACCAACGAACTCGCCGTCATCTATCTGAAGATTGATATTGTCGAGCGCTTTCTTTTCAAAAGGGCTTCCGGGCATATAAATATAATCAAGGTTTTCTATTTTAATTGCCACTTTTTACGCTCCTAACATAATCCATTATCTTATCTGCACACTCAGTAACTGTCAAAACATCATAATCAATTTCGATACCGCTACTGTTTAATTCGTACGCCAATTCAGTAACCTGTGGAACATCTAGTCCCAAAGATTTTAAAAGCTCTACCTGTGAAAATACCTTACGAGGCACATCATCAATCACAATGTGTCCGTCGTCCATAACTATAACTCTGTCTGCCTGAGCTGCCTCATCCATATAGTGCGTAATGAGAACAACTGTCATATTTTCACGGGCTTTGAGTTTTAAGATTGTTTCCATGACCTCTGCTCTTCCCATAGGGTCAAGCATTGCCGTAGGCTCGTCCATAACTATACACTCAGGTCGCATAGCAATTGCACCGGCAATAGCCACACGCTGCTTTTGACCACCGGATAAAAGGTGAGGTGCGTGTTTTCTATAGTGGTACATATCGACAGTTTTTAGTGCTTCGTCTACCCTTTGTCTTATTTCTGCCGAGGGAATACCGAGATTTTCAGGGGCAAACGCAACATCTTCCTCAACAACATTTGCAACAATCTGATTGTCGGGATTCTGAAAAACCATACCAACCTGTCGTCTTATTTCCCAGATTTTATCCTCATCCTTTGTGTTTATTCCAGAAACATATACATTGCCGCCCAAAGGTGTCAGAAGACCGTTGAAATGCTTTGCAAGAGTGGATTTTCCGCAACCGTTGTGACCAAGGACTGCTACAAATTCACCCTTTTTAATATTTAAATTCAAGTTATCCAAAACAGCTTCAATTTTCTTTTCGCCGTTGTCGTACGAATAAAATAATTTTTCTGCCTTTAACATTTAATCACCTGATTTGTCCGTTACCGTAGATAATATATTTCGATGTTGTAAGTTCACGAAGTCCTAAAGGTCCTCTTGCGTGAAGCTTTTGTGTGCTTATACCGATTTCTGCACCAAAACCAAACTCAAAACCATCTGTAAAGCGAGTTGAAGCATTTACATAAACAGCCGCTGAGTCAATTTCTGCTAAAAATCTTTGGGATTTTTCATAATCGGTAGTAATTATAGCTTCAGAGTGCTTTGTACTGTAGCGGTTTATATGTTCTATTGCTTCATCAATACCGCTTACAACTTTAACAGAAATTTTGTAATCCAAGTATTCTGTTTTATAGTCATCATCAGTTGCAAGAATTGCTTCTTTTAAAATTTTGCAAGTTTCCTCACAGCCGTATATTTCTACATTGTGCTCTTTAAGTCTTTCGTATATTGCAGGAAGTGCCTTATCCGCTATAGCCTTATCAACCAAAAGCGACTCTGCAGCATTACAAACTGAAACTCTGGTTGTTTTGGCATTTTCAATAATGTTTGCCGCCATATCAATATCTGCACTTTCTTCAACATATATATGGCAGTTTCCGGTACCTGTTTCAATGACAGGCACTGTGGCAGTATTTACAACAGTCCTGATAAGACCTGCACCGCCTCTGGGAATAAGTACATCAATATACTCATTTAAGCGCATCATTTCTGCCGCTATTTCACGAGAGGTATCCTCAACAAGAGAAATTGCGTCAACAGGTGCACCAACTGAAGCAAGAGCCTGCTTCATAATTTTCACAAGCACCAGATTGGAGTTAATTGCTTCACTTCCGCCACGCAAGATGCAGGCGTTTGAAGTTTTAAGACACAGGGCCGCCGCATCAACAGTTACATTAGGACGGGCTTCGTAAATTATACCAATGACACCCAATGGTACGCGCTTTCTGCCTATCATAAGACCGTTAGGACGCTTTACCATTTCAGTCACTTCACCTACAGGGTCAGGAAGATTATCCACCTGACGCACGCCCTCTGCCATCTGCTCAATGCGTTCTTTGGTGAGCTTTAAACGGTCATAAAAGCTTGCCTTTTCTTTGTTTTTAAGTAAAGCTTCTAAATCCTTTTCGTTTTCTTTTAAAATTTCATCAGTATTTTTTATAAGTTCATCAGCAATAGCCAATAAAGCTTTTGACTTAAGGTTGCTGTCAATATTCATCAATTTAAAGCTTGCCACCTTTGCTGCTGAGCCTACAGAAACTAAATCGTACATATAATCGCCTCTTTATTTTTGTGGTTTAAATCTTGTGCAGACGGCAGTACCCTCTAAAACATCATAGATAATCTTGGGATTTTTGCCGTTTGCAATTACCATTTCTATACCTGCCGCAGTAGCGTGTTTGGCTGCGATAAGCTTTGTAACCATACCGCCTGTACCGCGGGAAGTGCCTTCACCGCCAGCTGAAGCCATTACTTCGTCGGTAATTTCGTAAACTACTGGTACTAATTTAGCATCACTGTGGGTTGCAGGGTTTTTGTCATACAGACCGTCAATGTCTGACAAGATTATCAAAAGATCAGCATTAATAAGTTCTGCCACAACATCAGAGAGCGTATCATTGTCACCGAACTTAATTTCGGCAGTTGAAATTACATCATTTTCGTTGATAATAGGCACCACGCCCCACTCAA
>JAGBXV010000044.1 GCA_017629115.1 Clostridia bacterium
AAAAAGTGCCGTTGTAAGAACAAGGAATGAAAATAATGAGTAAATTTTTAAATGACAATTTAAAAGGGTTAGAGGCCTACACCCCAGGCGAACAGCCCCGTGACAAAAAATACATAAAATTAAACACCAACGAATCACCCTACCCACCCTCACCTGAGGTGGTTGAGGCAGTTTCGGCTTCCGAAGTAGTAGATTTGCGCCTTTATTCTGACCCCTTATGCAAAATCTTAAAGGAAAAGCTTGCTATACGCTATGGCGTAAATTACGAAAATGTATTCGTTTCAAACGGGTCTGACGAATCTTTGAACTTTTACTTTATGGCGTTTTGTTCTAAGGAAAAGAGCGTGGTGTTCCCTGAGATTTCCTACGGATTTTATAAGGTTTTTGCTGAACTTTACGGCATTTCTTACGAAACAATTCCGCTAAAAGCAGACTTTTCGATAGATGTATCCGACTACATCGGCATCAATAAAAACATAGTTATAGCAAACCCCAATGCTCCTACAGGCTTGGCACTATCCCTGCCGGACATTGAAGAGATTGTAAAGTCCAACCCCGAAAATATCGTATTAATCGACGAAGCGTATGTTGATTTTGGCGCTGAAAGTGCCGTTTCACTTACCAAAAAATACGATAATTTATTGGTTGTACAAACCTTTTCAAAATCACGCTCGTTAGCTGGTGCAAGATTAGGTTACGCCATTGGTAACGCAGAAATTATTGCCGACTTAGAAAAGATAAAATACTCAACAAACCCCTATAACATCAACCGCTTAACCTTAGTTGCAGGTGCGGCGGCAATAGACTCAGACAGCTACTTTGCCGACAACTGCAAACGAATTATGGAAACCCGCGAATATACAGAAAAAGAACTTACAAAGCTGGGCTTTTACTGTATTCCCTCATGTAGCAACTTTATCTTTGCAAAACGCGACACTATTTCAGGTGAAGACCTTTACCTGAAATTAAAAGAAAAAGGCGTGTTAGTTCGCCATTTCTCTACGCCCTCAATCTGCGAATTCAACAGAATCACAATAGGAACGCAAGAAGAGATGGAAACCTTTATAGAAAAAGTAAAGGAGTGCTTGGTATGAGAATAGCTGAAATTAAGAGAAAAACAAACGAAACAGATATAGCACTTACCTTAAATCTAGACGGCACAGGCAAATCACAAATAAACTCAGGCTGTGGCTTTTTGGACCATATGCTGACACTTTTTGCCCGCCACGGTTCATTTGATTTGGATGTTTTATGCCACGGCGACACGGAGGTTGACTACCACCATACAGTTGAAGACATTGGCATAGCCTTAGGTCAGGCATTAAATAACGCTTTGGGCGACAAACGCGGCATTACGCGCTACGGTTTTTTCGTTCTTCCTATGGACGAAGTGCTGATGCTTTGTGCTGCTGATATTTCAGGAAGAGCGCATTTAGGTTATCAGGTAACATTCGACACTCCCACAATCGGCGACTTTGATACAGAACTTGTCAAAGAATTTATGTTAGGACTTGTGCGCAGTTGCCCCATGGCTCTTCACTTTAAAGAGTTTGCAGGCGAAAATGCTCATCACATAGCAGAGGGTATGTTTAAGGCGCTTGGCAGAACATTAGCTTTAGCTGTTTCAATTGATGAAAAACACAAAAACGAAATTCCCTCAACGAAAGGTTTGTTATAATGATTGCAATAGTTGACTACGGCATGGGAAATATTTTTTCCCTATGCTCATCATTTAAATATATAGGTGCTGACATTGAGCTTACCTCAGACATCGCCACAATCAAAAAGGCGGACAAGGTAATTTTCCCCGGCGTTGGCGCTTTCCGTGATGCTGAAAGTAAGCTTCGTGCAACAGGACTTGATAAAGTAGTAATCGAGGAAGCCAAAAGCGGAAAACCTTTTTTAGGCATCTGCCTCGGTATGCAAATGATGCTCACAAAAAGCTTTGAATTTGGCGAATATCGTGGTCTTGACATCATCCCTGGAAATGTAGTTTCTATGGAGGGGGTTGTGCCACGAGACTATAAAATTCCCCACATCGGCTGGAATAAGCTTATTTTCCCCAAGGATAAGCCAAAGTCCCCCATTTTCCGCTATGTAAATGAGGGCGAGTGCGTGTACTTTGTGCACTCTTACTACTGTACAGACTGTGCACCCGACACCATCGCAACCACGGAATACGGTGCAGAGTTAACCGCCGCAATTGCCCGTGACAATGTTTTCGGTGTGCAGTTCCACCCCGAAAAAAGTGGCGAAGTTGGCTTAAATATCTTAAGAGCATTTAAGGAGTTGTAAGATGAATATTTTCCCTGCAATAGATTTAATAAACGGACAAGTTGTTCGTTTATTAAAAGGCGATTACGACAAAGTCACCGTCTACGGCAATGACCCCGTGTCCGTAGCCAAAGACTTTGAAAATTGTGGAGCTGAATACATCCACATTGTGGACTTAGACGCCGCAAAAGACGGTTGCGTTCACAACTTTGACATCATAAAAGCAATCTGCCAAGAAACCAACTTAAAGGTCGAAATCGGTGGGGGTGTGCGGTCCGAAGATGTAATAAAGCAATATATAGATGCTGGCGTATACCGTGTAATCCTGGGTACAATTGCCATCAAAAACCCCGATTTCACCAAAGAAATGATAGATAAATACAGCGAGCGCATCGCAATCGGCGTAGACATATCAAATGGAATGGTAGCTATCCACGGTTGGACAGAGGTTTCTGCCATTTCCTGCGATGAACTGTTTGCCGATTTAGAGCGTGCAGGTGCTGACTGCGTTATCTGTACCGACATATCAAAGGACGGCGCAATGCAGGGCACAAATTTAGAATTATACCGTGATTTATCCAAAAAATACTCAATAAACATAGTAGCATCAGGGGGCGTTTCGTCAATGGACGACATCCAAGCATTAAAAGAAATGAACCTCTACGGTGCAATTTTAGGCAAGGCTCTCTACACAGGCGCAGTTGATTTGAAAGAAGCAATCGAGGTGGCAAAATGATAACAAAAAGAATAATTCCCTGCCTTGATGTAAAGAACGGCAGAGTTGTAAAAGGCGTGAACTTTCAGGGTTTATCCGATGTTTCAAACCCTGTAGAATTAGCTGACTATTACAGCCGCTCGGGTGCTGACGAGCTTGTGTTTTACGACATTACAGCATCTGCTGAGGGCAGAGGCATATTTACAGATATATTGAAAGATGCCGCAAGCAAAATTTTTATTCCATTAACAGTAGGCGGCGGTATAAATACACTTGCTGACTTTGACCGCGTTTTAAAATGCGGTGCAGATAAAGTCTCCGTAAATTCAGGTGCAATTAAAAACCCAAAAATTATTGAAGAAGCCGCAAAATGCTATGGTAGTCAGTGCGTGGTTTTGTCCGTTGATGTAAAGCGAGTTAATGGAAAATTTGAGGTCTTTTCCCACGGCGGAAGAGTTGCCACAGGCATTGATGCTTTAGAATGGATAAAGATGGGCGAAGATAACGGCGCAGGCGAAATTGTAGTAAACAGCATTGATACCGACGGCGTAAAACAGGGCTTCGACCTTGAAATGCTAAAAGCCGTTGAGGAGTTAGTGTCTATCCCCGTTATTGCTTCAGGGGGTGCTGGTTCTATTTCCGATTTCGTTACATTATTCAAAGAAATCCCCACCATCGACGCAGGATTGGCTGCATCAATCTTCCACTTTGGTGAAGTTTTGATAAAAGACTTAAAAGAAAATTTGCTGAAAAACAATATAAATGTGAGGTTATAACAATGGACATTAATACATTAAAATTTGACGAAAAGGGCTTAATTCCTGCTATCATAGTGGACGCAGAAACAAAAAAAGTTCTAACACTTGCCTATATGAATAAAGAAAGCCTTGAAATTTCAATCAACGAGGGCAAAACCTGCTTCTGGTCACGCTCTCGTCAGGAATTATGGAGAAAAGGCGAAACCTCAGGAAACTATCAATACATACAGTCAATCACAGCAGATTGTGACGCTGATGCCTTGGTTGTAATGGTTAAAAAAGACGGTCCTGCCTGCCACACAGGCACAGACTCCTGCTTTAATGACACAATCTTTGGCGAAACTCCCATAGATTTCTCCGTTGCATCACTTTATAAAAAGCTCTTAGGACGCAAAGAACAAATGCCCGAAGGCTCTTATACCACATACCTTTTTGAAAAAGGTCTTGACAAAATCTTAAAGAAAATCGGCGAAGAATCAACAGAAGTTATCGTTGCGGCAAAAGGCAACGATACAAAAGAGACCATCTACGAGCTTGCAGACTTAATGTACCACTCTTTGGTTTTAATGGTTGAAATGGGCATTACAGTTGATGATGTTCGTAAAGAATTAGCCTCACGCGACATTATAGAACACAAAGTAAAACAGGAGAAAATGACAAAATGATTTTATCAAATCTCCACACACATACAGTATATTGTGACGGCAAAAACACCCCCGAGGAAATGGTGCTGACTGCCATCCGCAAGGGCTTTTCCTCTTTGGGGTTTTCTGGCCATGCCTATACCCCTCACGACGACAGCTACTGTATGACACCTGATAATACCTTAAAATACATAGATGAAATCAACCTTTTAAAAGAAAAATACAAGGATAAAATCGAGATTTATTTAGGTTGTGAATGTGACCTGTATTCTTTAATTGACAGATCAAAATATGACTACACAATCGGCTCTGTCCACTATGTTAAAACACCCGACGGAAACCTTCACCCCATTGACCACACAGAGGATATTATGATAGATGTCGTGAATAAATATTTTAATTCTGATTTTTATTCATACATAAAATCCTACTATGAGGCGGCATCACAAATCAGCAAATTAAAACCCGACATAGTAGGTCACTTTGACCTTGTTGTAAAGTTCAACGAGGGCAACAAATACTTTGACCAGACTTCCAAGAAATATCTGTATTTAGCATTTGACGCTATGGACGCAGTAATTCCACATTGCGACCTTTTTGAGGTAAACACAGGGGCAATTTCCCGTGGCTACAAGTCAACGCCCTACCCCGATGCACTCCTTTTAAAAAGACTTTTAGAAAAAGGTGCTGATATAACCTTAACCTCTGACTGTCACAACGCAGACTTTTTAGACTGTCATTTCCAAGAAGCACAACAACTTCTGAAAGAAATCGGCTTTAAATCAGCATACATTTTACAGGGCGGTAAATTTGTGGAACAATCCCTGTAAATTATTTGAAAAAACTTAAAATATTATTACTTTTTTTGACAAATTAACATTGACTTTATCGACATTTTTTTATATACTATATATATGATTATAAGTATAAAATTAAGGGGATTTTTTTGCAACTGACGGATTGGCAGAGCTTACTGCCGGGAAGCAGAAAAATTTGTATTAAATGTCGACCGTCTGGGCAGCCCGTTTACATAACTGTAGATAGGTCTGTCCATTTTTGTTTTCAAATCCATATGAAAGGTATGATATTATGAAAAAAGTAGCAATAATCATGGGAAGCGACAGCGATTTACCCGTTGTTGAAAAAGCCATAAATATGTTGAAAGATTTTGATGTTCCCTACACAGTGCATGTACTCTCTGCTCACAGAACACCCATCGAGGCCCGTGATTTAGCAGCGAGCGCTCGTGAAAACGGTTACGGCGCACTTATTTGTGCAGCAGGCATGGCAGCACATTTAGCTGGTGCAATCGCAGCAAACACAACATTGCCCGTTATCGGCATTCCTGTTAAGTCTTCAAATCTTGATGGCATGGACGCATTACTTTCAACAGTGCAGATGCCCACAGGTATCCCTGTTGCAACAGTTGCAATAAACGGCGCAGGAAACGCTGCACTCTTAGCAATTCAGGTTTTAGCAGTTGAAGATAAGGCCTTAGCAGAGAAACTCGATGCACAGCGTAAGAAAAGTGCAGAAAAGGTTTTAGCAAAGAACGCTGAAATCTCAGCAAAATATAACAACTAATCCTACCTTGGAAAGGAGCAAACCCCATGGGCGGTTTTTTTGGAGCAGTCAGCAAGCGTAGTGCTATTGGAGATGTGTACTTCGGCACTGACTACCACTCACACTTAGGAACAAAACGAGGCGGTATCGCAGCATACGATGAAGAAATCGGTCTGCAGCGCGATATCCACAATATAGAAAATACACCATTTCGTACAAAATTTCATGATGTGTTTGACGATATGCACGGTAATTCTGCTATCGGCTGCATTAGCGGAGGTGACCCGCAGCCACTTTTGATTCGTTCAAATGTAGGAACTTATGCTATTGCCCTTGTGGGCATTGTGAATAACGCAGAAGACCTTATCGAGAAGTACCTCTTAACAGACGGCGGTCACTTTGGCGTAATGACAGGCGGCAAGGTAAACTCTGTTGAGCTTGTGGCATCACTCATCAATCAAAAGGACAACTTTGTTGACGGTATAAAATTTGCACAAAGTGTTATTGTCGGCTCTGCCTCAATTCTCATATTGAAGAGCAACGGCAATATAATTGCCGCCCGTGACAAATTCGGCAGACATCCTGTACAGATAGGCAAAAATGATGAAGGCTTTGCAGTTTCGTTTGAGTCTTTCGCTTACAGAAAGCTCGATTACGATAACTTTAAAGAATTAGGCCCCGGCGAAATTGTAGAGCTTACAGCGGAATCGCTTACACAGCTTGCTCCCCCTGAAAAGGATATGAAAATATGCGCGTTTTTATGGAGCTATTACGGCTACCCCACATCGGACTACGAGGGTATAAATGTTGAGGTAATGAGATGCCGTAACGGACGCATTATGGCTCGCAATGATAAGACACTCAAAAACGCAGAAAACTTAGACTATGTAAGTGGCGTTCCCGATTCGGGCACACCCCACGCAATAGGTTACGCCAACGAGTCAGGCGTTCCATTTGCAAGACCTTTTATCAAGTACACTCCCACCTGGCCAAGAAGCTTCTTGCCTCCCAGCCAGGCGGACAGAAATAAAATAGCAAAAATGAAGCAAATCCCTGTGCACGAACTCATTGAGGGTAAAAACCTTCTCTTTGTAGACGATTCAATCGTACGAGGCACACAGCTTAAGGAAACGGTAGACTTCCTCTATGACAACGGCGCAAAAGAAGTTCATATGCGCTCTGCTTGTCCCCCGATAATGCACAAGTGCAAATACCTTGACTTCACCAATGTTAAGAACGAAACAGATTTAATCGCCCGCAGAACGGTTTTAGAACTTGAGGGCGAGGAAGGACTTAACCACTTGAACGAATACAGTGACGGCACTACCGAGCGTGGTAAAGCATTGCGCGATGCAATCTGCAAAAAACTCAATTTTGCATCTCTCGACTTCCAGTCATTAGACGGACTCATTGAAGCAATAGGAATCGACAAGTGCAAACTCTGCACATACTGTTGGAACGGAAAAGAATAGGCACTCACCTAAACGAAAGGACGAAATATTATGCATTCTAATTCAAAATCAGACAGCTACGCAGCAGCAGGTGTTGATATCACCGCAGGCTACAACGCTGTAAAACTTATGAAAAAACATGTAGAAAGAACAATGAACGAAGGTGTTATGACAGACATCGGCGGTTTTGGGGGGCTTTACCTGCCCAACATCTCAGGTATGAAAGAGCCTGTTTTAGTTTCAGGTACAGACGGCGTAGGCACAAAATTAAAGCTTGCCTTTTTATTGGACAAGCATGATACTGTTGGTATCGACTGCGTTGCAATGTGCGTAAACGACATTATTTGTTGCGGTGCTAAACCCTTGTTCTTCTTAGACTATATCGCTTGCGGCAAAAATGTTCCTGAAAAGATTGCCGACATCGTAGCAGGCGTAGCAGAAGGCTGCGTACAGTCAGGCGCTGCTTTAATCGGCGGTGAAACAGCAGAAATGCCAGGCTTTTATCCAATCGACGAATACGACCTCGCAGGCTTTTCTGTAGGTATTGTAGATAAAGAAAAAATCGTGAACAACAAAACAGTTACAGAAGGCGATGTAATTATCGCACTTCCCTCATCAGGTGTTCATTCAAACGGTTTTTCATTGGTTCGTAAGGTATTCGATGTAGAAAAAGCAGACATCAAATCACCTGTTGATGCACTTGGCGGCAAATCAATCGGCGAAACATTGTTAACACCCACAAAAATTTATGTAAAGCCTATGCTTGCACTTTTTGATGAAATTACAGTAAAGGCAGTATCTCACATCACAGGTGGTGGCTTCTATGAAAACATTCCGCGTTCACTTCCTGAAGGATATTCCGCAAAAATCAAAAAATCAGATGTAAAGGTTCTCCCCATATTCAAACTCTTAGCAGAAGTTGGAAACATCCCCGAGCGTGATATGTTCAACACCTTTAATATGGGAGTTGGTATGAGCGTAGTAGTAGCAAAAGAAGACGCTGACAAGGCAATCGAAATCTTAAGGGCAAACGGCGAGGACGCTTATATCTTAGGCGAAGTTGTTAAAGATTCAGAAGGTGTAATCTTATGGTAAAGGCAAAGATTGCAGTTTTAGTTTCAGGCGGCGGCACAAATCTGCAGGCATTGATTGATGCGCAGAAATCAGGCATCATCAAGAGTGGTGAAATTACTCTCGTAGTTTCAAACAATGAAAATGCCTACGCCTTAGAGCGTGCTAAAAACAACAATATAGAAACGGCTTACATCCCATCAAAAGCTTCCGACTTTGAAACTCAGCTCATAAAGCTTTTAAAGGACAAAAACATTGACATCATTGTTTTAGCCGGCTTTATGAAGATTTTAAGCGAAAACTTTACAAGAACTTTTGAAAACAGAATTATAAATGTTCACCCCTCTTTAATTCCCTCATTTTGCGGAAAAGGCTACTACGGCCTGAGGGTACACGAAGAAGCTTTAAAATACGGCGTTAAAGTAACGGGCGCAACAGTCCACTTTGTAAACGAAATCCCCGATGGTGGCAGCATCATACTGCAAAAAGCAGTTTATATCGAAGATGGTGACACACCCGAGGTTTTACAAAAAAGAGTAATGGAACAAGCTGAGTGGATTATACTTCCCGAGGCTTGCGAGCTTGTTTCACAAAAATACATCAAGGAGTAACATAATGAGCGTATATAAAATTGAAAGTCTTGCTGACATTTTAGCAAACAACACATACCCCGGCCGCGGTATCGTTGTGGGAAAAACTCCCGACAGAACAAAGGCTGCAATTGCCTACTTTATAATGGGCAGAAGCGAAAACTCAAGAAACAGAATTTTTAAAGAAGAGGGCGAAGATGTTACAATATATCCCTTTGACGAAAGCAAGGTGGAAGACCCCTCTTTGATTATCTACTCACCCATTAAGGTATGGGAAAATAAAACAATCGTAACAAACGGCGACCAGACAGATACAGTTTACGACTTTATCAAGGACGGCAAAAGCTTTGAAGAAGCACTCGAAACCCGTGAATTTGAGCCGGACGCTCCCAACTTCACACCCAGAATTTCAGCTCTTCTCACATTTGCAGATGGTTACACATACAAAATGAGCATCTTAAAGAGTGCAGACGCAGAAGGTTCTGCTTGTAACAGATACACATACTGCTACAATTCAATAGCAGGTTTAGGTCACTTTATCCACACCTACAACTGCGACGGCAACCCTATCCCTACATTCACAGGCGAGCCTGAAAGAGTTGCTATCTTGGATGACATCGACGCATTCACAGATATGATCTGGACAAACTTAAACAAAGACAATAAGATTTCTCTTTATGTTCGCTATATTGATTTGGCAACAGGTGAAACAGAAAACAGAATGATAAACGGAAAGGAAATCGGCTGATGAAAGAATTTGAATTAAAATACGGCTGTAACCCAAATCAGAAACCTTCAAAGATTTATATGGAAGATGGAACAGACCTTCCTATCGAAATCTTAAACGGCAGACCGGGTTACATTAACTTTTTGGACGCATTCAACAGCTGGCAGTTGGTGCATGATTTAAAAGAAGCTCTGGGTATCCCCTGTGCTACATCCTTTAAGCATGTATCACCCACATCAGCAGCCTTAGGCCTTCCTATGAGTGATAAATTAAAGAAAGCCTGCTTTGTTGATGACATCGAAGGACTTGATGATTCACCCTTGGCTTTGGCTTATGCCCGCGCTCGAGGAACAGACCGAATGAGCTCATTCGGTGACTGGATTGCACTTTCCGATAAGTGTGATGTTGTGACAGCTAAAATTATTGCACGAGAGGTATCTGACGGTGTTATCGCGCCCGATTATGAACCCGAAGCTCTCGAAATCTTAAAAGGCAAGAAAAAAGGCGCATACAACATCATTAAAATTGATGAGTATTTCGTTCCTGCTCCCATTGAGAAAAAGCAAGTTTACGGCATTACATTTGAACAGGGCAGAAATAACTTCGAGATAAACAAAGAGCTTTTATCAGAAATCGTTACAGAAAACAAAAACTTACCTGAAGATGCTGTTCGTGATTTGATTATTTCATTAATCACATTAAAATACACACAGTCAAACTCAGTTTGTTTTGCATATAATGGTCAGGCAATCGGCGTAGGCGCGGGCCAGCAGTCAAGAATCCACTGCACAAGACTCGCAGGACAAAAAGCCGACAACTGGCACTTACGCCAAAGCGATAAAGTATTAAACTTACCCTTTAAAGCAGACATCAAGCGTGCCGACAGAGATAATTGCATTGACTTATATATTTCAGACACAGATTCAGAGGATGTATTAGCTGAGGGCAAATGGCAGAACTTCTTTACAGAGAAGCCTGCAGAATTTACAAAGGAAGAAAAAAGAGCGTACCTCGACAGCATCTCAGGCGTGTCAGTTGGCTCTGATGCTTTCTTCCCCTTTGGCGACAATGTAGAGCGTGCTGCTAAAAGTGGCGTAACCTATATTGCGCAGCCTGGCGGTTCAATCCGTGACGACAATGTAATCGAAACCTGTAATAAATACAATATGGTAATGGCGTTTACAAAAATGCGCTTATTCCATCACTAAAATTATGGAGGATGAAAATGGCAAACTTTTTTGAAAAATTAAACGACTTCGATTCTGAAGTTTACGCTGCCTGTGACAGAGAATTAAAGCGTCAGCAGCACAATATCGAATTAATCGCATCAGAAAACATCGTATCAGAGGCAGTTTTGCTTGCTGCGGGCGGTGTATTGACAAATAAATACGCAGAAGGCTACCCGGGCAAGCGTTACTACGGCGGTTGCATCCATGTAGACGAAGTAGAAGAAATCGCAAGACTGCGTGCTTGTAAGCTCTTTGGTGCAGACCACGCAAATGTTCAACCCCATTCAGGTGCTAACGCTAACCTTGCTGTGTTCTTTGCATTACTCACACCCGGCGACACAGTAATGGGTATGAACCTTGCACACGGCGGACACCTTTCACACGGTAGCCCCGTAAATATTTCAGGTAAATACTTCAACATCGTTCCCTATGGTGTAGACGATGAAACTGGTATGATTGACTACGACGAAATGGAGCACATTGCAAAAGAATGTAAGCCCAAGTTAATCGTATCAGGTGCATCAGCATATTCAAGAACAATAGATTTTGAAAGAATTCGCAAAATCTGTGATGAAGTCGGCGCATATATGATGGTTGACATCGCTCACATTGCAGGTTTGGTTGCGGCGGGATTACACCCCAGTCCGGTACCCTACGCTGATGTAGTTACAACAACAACTCACAAGACACTCCGTGGTCCCCGTGGCGGTCTTATCCTCTGTAAGGAAGAACTTGCAAAACAGATTGACAAGGCAATTTTCCCCGGTATCCAGGGCGGTCCTTTAATGCACATTATTACCGCAAAAGCAGTAGCTTTTGGCGAAGCATTAAAACCCGAATTTGTAGATTACCAGAAGCAGGTTATAAAGAACGCAAAGGTATTGTCAGAAGCTTTAATCGCTGAAGGCTTCAATATTGTTTCAGGCGGTACAGATAACCACCTGATGTTATTAGACCTTCGTCCCTTTGACTTAACAGGCAAAGAAATGGAACACCGTCTTGACGAAGTTCACATAACAGCCAATAAAAACACAATCCCCAACGACCCCCAGAGTCCCTTTGTTACAAGCGGCGTAAGAATCGGTACACCTGCCGTTACAACAAGAGGCTTTAAAGAGGAAGAAATGAAGAAAATCGCTCACTGGATAAGATTAGTCGCTGAAGACTTCGAAGGAAATAAAGAAAAGGTTTCTTCTGAAGTTATGGCACTTTGCGAAAACTTCCCCATTTACTAATACAGAAAGGTAAAGACTTCTATGAAAATAATGGTTGTAGGCGGCGGTGGCCGTGAACATACAATTATAAAGAAACTAAAAGAAAATAAAGAGATTACCGAAATCTTTGCACTTCCCGGAAACGGCGGTATAGCGGCGGATGCCACCTGTGTTGACATTGGCGCTAAAGATATTCCTGCTATTGTGGAATTCGCAAAAGAAAAAGGCATAGATTTTGCAGTAGTTGCTCCTGATGACCCGTTGGTACTGGGTGCAGTAGATGCATTAAATGAAATCGGTATCCCCTGCTTCGGTCCTAAAAAGGCAGCTGCCGAAATCGAAGGCAGTAAGGTATTTTCCAAAAACCTTATGAAAAAGTACGGCATCCCCACAGCGGAATATGAAGTGTTTACAGAAATGGATGCAGCTCTTAAATATCTGGAAACTGCCCCTATCCCCACAGTTATCAAGGCTGACGGCTTGGCTTTAGGTAAGGGCGTAATCATAGCTGAAACAAGAGAAGCTGCATACGATGCCGTTAAATCTATGATGGAAGACAAAGTTTTCGGTGCATCAGGCTCAAGAATTGTAATCGAAGAATTCTTAACAGGCCCCGAGGTTTCAGTTCTTTCATTTACCGACGGTAAGTCGATCGTTCCTATGGTTTCATCAATGGACCACAAGCGCGCTTTAGACGGCGACAAAGGACTTAATACAGGCGGTATGGGTACAATCGCCCCCAACCCCTACTACACAGATAGTGTTGCGGCAGAGTGTATGGAAAAGATTTTCTTACCTACAATCAATGCAATGAACGCAGAAGGTAGAAAATTTAAAGGTTGCCTGTATTTCGGTCTTATGCTTACACCTAACGGTCCCAAAGTTATAGAATACAACTGCCGTTTCGGTGACCCTGAAACACAGGTTGTACTCCCCCTTTTGGAAACCGACCTTTTAACCATTATGAAAGCAGTAGAGTCGGAAAATTTAGCTGACCTTGATATTAAATTCTCAAACGGCGCTGCAGCTTGTATTGTTATGGCATCAAAAGGCTACCCCGAAAGCTACGAAAAAGGCTTTGAAATCACAGTAGATGAGACTATCGAAGCTGAAGTTTATGTTGCAGGTGCGGCCTTAAAAGACGGTAAAATGGTAACAGCAGGCGGCAGAGTTTTGGGCGTTGTGGCAACAGGCGACAATTTAGAAAACGCTCTTAAAAAAGCCTACAAAGAAGTAGAAAAAGTGCATTTTGACAATGCTTTCTACCGTCACGACATAGGTAAACGCGCGCTCGATGCATTAAAATAGTAAAGGAAGGCTTATAGAATGGTTTACAGAGTATATGTAGAAAAAAGAAAAGAACTTGCCAACGAAGCGGCTGCGCTTCTTAACGACGCTACCACCCTCCTTGGCATTAAAAGCATAAAAAATGTGCGCCTTTTAAACCGCTACGATGTTGAAAATATTGAAAAAGACCTTTTCGATTATGCGGTAAAGACAGTTTTCTCAGAACCCCAGTTAGACATTACAACAGACACAGTTGAGGGAACAGACGGCGCCTATGTATTTGCTACAGAGTACCTCCCCGGTCAGTTTGACCAAAGAGCGGACTCAGCTTCACAGTGTATCCAGATTATCTCACAGGGCGAGCGTCCTTTGGTTCGTTCTGCCAAGGTTTATGTTTTAGAAGGTGAACTGTCAGCTTCTGACATCGAAGCATTCAAAAAATATGTTATAAACCCCGTTGAATCAAGAGAAGCTACACTCGATACATTTAAAACTCTAAAAACAGATTACGACATCCCAACAGAAGTTGCAACTTTAGACGGCTTTACAAAATTAGACGAAGCCGGTCTTGCTGCTTTTGTTGCAGACTACGGTCTTGCAATGGATATAGACGATATAAAGTTCTGCCAGCAGTACTTCGTTCGTGAAGACCGCGACACCACAATCACAGAAATAAGGATGATTGACACATACTGGTCAGACCACTGCAGACACACCACATTCTTAACAACAATTGACAGCGTTAAGTTCGAGGATGAATTGTTACAGAAAACCTATGCAGAGTATGTTGAAGTCCGCAAAAAGTTAGGCAGAACAAAGCCC
>JAGBXV010000045.1 GCA_017629115.1 Clostridia bacterium
AATTTCTTACCAGATAGCTCTGTGCTTGTAGCTGCGGCAACTTCTACTCTGTCATTTACGCCAAGGCTAATCAGTCTTCCAATCAGCAATTTATTTTCCTCGTGTGCAAAATATTCTACAATATTCTGTGCGGTCTTCTCGCCAATGTCGGGAATTTCTGTAAGTTCTTCAAAAGTCGCACGCATAATCGCATCCATTTATGTAAACCGCTTGCAGATTGTTTTTGAAGATTTAAGACCATTTAAGTTAATGCCTAAAGCGTATAAAAATCTATAAAGGTCTCGACCTTTGCTTGCTTCGATAGATGCAAGCAGATTTTCAGCACTCTTTTCGCCCATTTTATCTAACGCTGCAATTTTGTCTTTTTCTAATGTGTAAAGGTCAGCAGGAGATTTTATAAATCCCTCGTCCAAAAACTTTTCCAAAAGTGCAGGACCTAAGCCCTCAATATCCATAGCATCACGGGAAACATAGTGCATAAGTCTGCGCAATAACTGAGCTGGACAACTGTCACCTGTACAACGATGTGCCGCCTCACCTTCGGTTCTTACAACGGGAGCGCCACACTGGGGACAAAATTCAGGCATATTGAATTCAACCTCTTTACCAGTTCTGTCCTTTGGCTCAATCCCTACAATTTCGGGAATAATATCGCCTGCTTTTCGTACATACACGCTGTCGCCGATTTTAATGTCACGCTCGCGGATAAAGTCGATGTTGTGAAGAGTTGTTTTTGAAATTACACTCCCGGAAACCCTTACGGGCTCAAGTAGAGCGTTGGGAGTGATTTTTCCCGTTCTGCCAACTTGTATAAATATATCTAAAAGTTTAGTTTTCTTAGTTTCGGGAGGGTATTTGTAAGCAACTGCCCAGCGGGGGCATTTTGTTGTTGAACCGAGTTCTTCGCGTTGTGCAAGATTATTTACCTTAATAACAGCGCCGTCAATATCAAAGGGCAAATCGTCACGTTCTGTGCCGATAATTTCCACCTGACGGAAAGCTTCCTCAATATTTTTAAATACCTCATTTTGCTGAACTGTTTTAAAGCCTAATTCTTTTAATAGAGCTAACCCCTCGTGATGGGTGGAAAATTCAAGTCCCTCCGCACGCTGTATATTAAATATAAAAATATCAAGATTTCTTTCCCTCGCAATGGCAGAATCAAGCTGACGAAGTGAGCCTGCTGCGGCGTTTCTGGGGTTAGCAAAGAGTGACTGACCTTTTTCTTCCCTTTGGGCGTTTAACTTATCGAAGGTAGTTCGCGACATAAACACTTCCCCTCGTACCTCAAGATAGGGCACGGGTCGTGTAAGACGCAAAGGAATTGAATTTATAGTTTTTAAATTTTCTGTTACATCTTCGCCGACAAGTCCGTCGCCACGGGTAGAGCCTCGGATTAACAAACCGTTTTCGTATTCAAGTGATACAGAAAGCCCGTCAATTTTATACTCAGTTACATATTCCACATCGCCTACGGCGTCACGCGCTCGTTTGTCAAAGTCTAAAACTTCTTCCTTTGAAAAAGCGTCATTCAAGCTCTGCATAGGAACCGTGTGGGCAACACTTCGGAAGCCCTCTGCCACATTGCCGATAACACGAGCGGTGGGGGAAGCAGGATCACGGAATTGGGGGTATTTATCCTCTAAATCTTTCAGCTCACGCAACATCATATCGTACTCATAATCAGAAATCTCAGGATTATCCAACACATAATACTGATGAGAATGATAGGTTAATATTTTTGTCAGCTCTTCAATTCTTTTTTTAGCCTGTTCCATTTTCAAATCCCCCAAAAATAATATCCTTAATATTATAACCTAATTTGCAAAAAAATGCAATAGACTTATTTATGAAAAAAATCTACAGATTTCTTTCATAAAAAGCCGTTTTATGGAATGTTTTAATTGATTTTTGAAATTTTGTGTGCTATAATGCTTCATATATGCGAAAATTTACAAACAAAAAGGAGATAGATACATAATGGATATTTTTGCATTTGTGTTATACTTTGTAGCAATGATTGCTATAGGTATATTCTTTTTCTTTAAATCAAAGAGTACCACCGAAAAAGATTATTTTTTAGGTGGCAGAGCTATGGGCCCTTGGGTTACGGCTATGAGTGCGCAAGCATCAGATATGAGCGCTTGGTTACTTATGGGCTTGCCCGGCAGCATTCTGGCGTTTGGCTTTGGTCAGGCGTGGATTGGTATAGGTCTTGCCATTGGTACAGCGGCTAACTGGATTTTAGTAGCAAAAAGACTTCGTAAGTTTTCAAAGGCATCAGGGGATTCAATCACACTCCCTCAGTACCTTTCAAATCGTTTTGCTTCTAAGAGTCATGCATTAAGCCTTATTTGTGCAGTGGTGTTTTTAGTTTGCTTTACGATTTATGTAGCATCGGCGTTTGTTGCAGGTTCCGATGTATTTACAACACTCGTTCCTGAGCTTTCAAAAGAAGCGGCAATGCTTATTTTTGCAGCAATTGTTGTGGTATATACATTTTTAGGCGGATTTAATGCAGTTTGCTGGACAGACTTTTTTCAGGGACTGTTGATGCTCGGTGCACTTTTAATCGTTCCTATTGTTGTAGGATTTACAAGAGAACTTGAGCCTGCTGCATTAACTACAGTTTATCAGGGACCCGAGGGAGAGGAGTTCCGCTTTGTGGCTAACTTCTTTAACGCAAGCTGGAAAGATATTTTATCAGGTCTTGGTTGGGGTCTTGGCTACTTCGGCATGCCTCATATTATTGTAAGATTTATGGCAATTGAAAAACCCTCGATGGTTAAAAAGTCAGCAACTGTTGCTATTATCTGGGTTGTACTTTCGTTAGCGGCAACAATTGTTATTGCATACCTGGGCAGAATGTTTATAGATAATAATGGTGTAGATCTTTCTGCACAGTTGCTTGGCAGTGGTCAGCAGTCACTTATTTTTGTAAAACTTGCTAAAGAAGTATTCCCGGCATTCATCGCAGGGTTGCTTTTGGCAGCTATCATTGCAGCATCAATGTCTACAGCAGACTCTCAGCTTTTGGTTGCGGCATCTTCATTTGCAAGTGATTTATATAAGCCGATTATAAGAAAGAACGCTTCAAACAAAGAAATGCTTTGGGTAAGCCGTAGTATCGTTTTAGTTATTGCGGTAGTTGCTTATTTTATAGCAAGCAGTAAGGGCGGAGCAGCACAGGCTATTATGGATCTTGTGTCTAACGCTTGGGGTATATTCGGCGCGGCATTCGGTCCTGCTGTATTATTCTCTATTTTCTGGAAACGCTTTACATATAAAGGTGCAGTTGCAGGTATTGTAGTTGGTGCTGTTGTTGATATGGCGTGGTTATGGTTACCTGTTGTGGGCGGCAAGGCGCTTACAGCAATCACAGGAATTTATGAAATCATTCCCGGTTTTATTATTGGTGCAGTTGCAGCAGTTGTTGTTACACTTATTGATAAAAAACCCTCACAAGAGGTTCTTGCAATTTATGAACGCGCAACAGACGATTCAATTGACGACTAATTTCAATAAAATAAAAAGCAGGGCAATGCCCTGCTTTTTTGCGTTTTTGGGGTTTGTGTGTATAAAAAAGTTTATTTTGTAATAAACTCTTGAAAAATGTAGTTAGGTATGTTACACTAGTAATGGTATGTCTTGATAAAAATGAAAGTTTGTGTGTAAATATGAGACAATTAGAAAGTAAAAAGTATGTGAAACCAACAGCTAAAGTAAAGACCAAATACAACCTTTTCAGGAACAGAATGTTGCTCCTGTTAGATGTTGTATTTGTTGTGCTTGCTTATTTTATTACGCCTGTAATTATTGATGGTGTGGACCACGCCGCCAGAATGTTAACAGCACATTATACAACAGTGCTTGTTACTATTGCAATATTTATAGGCGTGTTTTACTTTTCCAGGGTGTATACTGTTTTGTGGATACACGCAAGTGTGAGAGATTATGCTCGCCTTGGTATGAGCGGAGTTGTAGCCTCAACGCTGGCATTTTTGGCAAATTGCTTTATGGTAAGTATGAAATACACAGGATACGGACCTAAGCAAACCTTGTGTGCACTGTTTATTATAATGGTGTGCGTAATATTTTCAAGAATGTTTGCTTATGCACTCTATAGTGTTTACCGGGAAAGAATACATACACCTACAGGGGTAAAGAAAAAACGCTTGTTAATAGTTGGTGCCGGCAGCGCGGCAATGATTATGATTAAAGACCTTGCGGGTAATGACAATTTAAATTATGATGTAGTTGGTTTCATTGATGATGACAGAACAAAGCACAATGCAATTATCTACGGTGTAAGTGTGTTGGGCGACAGATATGATATTCAGCGTATCTGTAAGCAAAAAGAAGTGGATGAAATTCTTATTGCTATACCTTCGGCGCGGGTTGCAGACAGGCGCGAAATATTGGAAATCTGTAACGAAACAGATTGCAAAACAAAAATTTTGCCCAGTATCGACCAGATGATTTCCGGTGCAGACATAAATCACCAGGTCCGTGATGTTGAAATTGAAGACTTGCTTGCCCGTGACCCCATTGAACTTGATAACAGTGAAATCAGCAGTTATATCGAGGAAAAAACAATTCTTGTTACAGGTGGCGGCGGGTCTATCGGTTCTGAACTGTGTCGTCAGATAATGAAATATAACCCCAAAAAGCTTGTTATTTTGGACATTTATGAAAATAATGCATACGATTTGCAGATGGAGTTAAATAAGTTATACGGTGCAGAGAAGATAGATGTTGTAATTGCATCAGTTAGAGATAAGGAAAGACTGGAAAAGGTTTTTGAAACATACAGACCTTACATTGTATTCCATGCGGCAGCTCACAAGCATGTTCCACTTATGGAGGCCAATCCCAGCGAAGCTATAAAAAACAATGTATTTGGCACCATGAATACCGTACAGTGTGCGGATAAGTTCGGTGCAAAGCGTTTTGTTCTTATTTCTACAGATAAAGCTGTTAACCCCACTAACATTATGGGTGCTACAAAACGAGTATGTGAAATGCTGGTGCAGTGTGCACAGGCAAACAGCAAAACCGAGTTTGTTGCCGTGCGCTTCGGTAATGTGCTGGGTTCTAACGGAAGTGTAATTCCTCTGTTTAAAAAGCAGATTGCAGCAGGCGGACCGGTGACAGTAACCCACAAGGATATTACAAGATTCTTTATGACTATTCCCGAGGCAACTCAGCTGGTATTACAGGCGGCAAGCTTTGCTAAAGGCGGCGAGATTTTTGTTCTTGATATGGGTGAGCCGGTGAGAATTTATGACCTTGCAAAAAACCTTATCAGACTTTCGGGTTACAAACCAAACGAGGATATGCGAATTGAAATCTGTGGTTTGCGCCCTGGTGAAAAACTGTATGAAGAGCTACTTATGAACGAAGAAGGCTTAAAAAATACAGAACACAACAAAATCTTTATAGGAAAGCCTATAGATGTTGAAAAGGAAAAACTCCTTGAAATGATAGCAGAATTAAGAGGCGTTGTTAAAAGCGATGATGTTGAGGGAATAAAACAAGCCGTTGAAAGAGTAGTTCCTACATATAAACGAAATAAACAATAAAAAAATCCACCCGTGAGGGTGGATTTTTTATGTTAACTATTCAGCTTCTGTTATCGCTGTTTCTACATATGTTGGAACAATCTGAATGAATGTGTTACCGGGGTTAAGCTTAAGTGGTGTTCCGTCTTTTAGGGTGTATTCTGTTTTGGCATCGCGAGCAGTCTTTTTCCAGTTGATTTCAACCATTACACCATCTGAGAAATAGTAGCCTGTACCGGAACCTATATTTTCAAGATCCTGACGACCTTTGTTTTCGGTATCGGGCAGGTTTTTGTTCTTAACTGTGTACATAATGATGTTTTTTGTGCTTAAAGCGTCGCCTGTCTGGGAATTGTGTTCTTTGCCGTTTACATAGCGCACAAAGCGTTGCGAAGCTTCGTCGTACTTATATGTTACCTTGTAAAAATTAGCATAAGGAATTGAGATTTCTGTTACAGCTGTGCCGTTGGGTGTTTCATCAATCTCGTTGTAGTTGGGCATACCTTTGTCGGTGTCTCTTCTGTAATTTTTCTTATCAGCTCGCTCTGAAAGATTTGAAGTAGATGTATAAAGGTTGTGCCATGTTTTGTCGTATGTGTTATCACGCCAGTAAATGTCGCTGTCACCTGCGACACCGTTTATGTTATTAACACCTAAAGAAGAAATATCCTTTGCAGCTTTGGGACTCCAGCCTGCGTGAGCGTAAATGGCGTCGTTTTCTAGAGCGTAGTCAAGGAAATAGTGTCTTGAAGAACGAACAGGGCCTACCTTGTCAAGCTCGAAGTTTTTGAAAAGTGCCATAAATCTTGTTGCTCTGCCTTCTACTACGATTTCATAAACCATATAGGCATCCTCCAAACCAATCTGAGGACGAGCGGCATCGGTATCGTTATCAATCATAAGAGCTATGGGGCGAACATTTTCCAGTTCTTTCATTTCCTTGTAGAAAGGATCTGCATCGGAATTTTCTACAGCATAGGGTTCATTGCCGTCGGTTGATGCCTTCTTTGAACCGCAAGCTGAAAATGAAAATAAAACGAGTGCCGCAAGTAAAATTAATAAAAGCTTCTTTTTCATAATATTTCTCCTTTGATTTTATTTAATAGATTTATAAGTGCCGCCTTTCTGTGGCTGACTTTGTTTTTTTCTTCCATAGTCATTTCTGAAAAAGTCTTTTTGTAATCTGTTGAATAAAAGACTGGGTCATATCCGAAGCCGTTCTCTCCGCGAGATTCTTCAAGAATAATTCCCGGGCAACTAACGCCCTCTGCCTCTATAACCTTGCCATTGGGCAAAATCAGGCACATAGCGCAGGCGAACTGTGCGTAGCGCTCTGTGGGCGGTACATCCTTTAGTTCTTCTGCAAGCTTTTTAATCTTTACGCTGTAGGGAGCATCTTCGCCTGCGTAACGAGCTGAATATACCCCGGGTCGTCCGTCTAACGCCTCAATTTCAAGACCAGAGTCGTCAGCCAAAACAGGGAAACTACAAACCTTTGAAATTTCAAAAGCCTTGATGTAGGCGTTTTCACGAAAGGTTTTTCCGTTTTCCTCTACATCAATATCTATTCCGGCATCATTTAGTGAAATGATTTCGTAGTCACTCAAAATTTCCTTTATCTCGCGAACTTTTCCGGGGTTGGTTGTTGCGGCGACGATTTTACTTAACATATTTTTTCACCAACTCGTCGATTTTGTTTTCGTCAAATTCAGGTTCTGATTCCTTGTAAAGAGCCCAGCTTTCGCAATGCTCAACCGTTGCACCGGGAGCGATTTCGGCGATTTCACCTAAGGTTTCCATTTCCAAGAAAAGGTTGTTTGTAAATGTTTCGAACGACATACCACCGTCAGGGTAGTTGCCGTCCTTTATGGGTGTAAATCTTTTTACAAACAAATCACCGCTACGGAAATACATTGAAACGCCGTGCTCGCTGTTTATGCCGAACTTGAATTTATCTGTGTTGTTTTTATCCTGACGCAAACCGATATATCGGTCACCCCATGTAACACGATTGTCGGTAAGTTTTGTGTAAGGCCACAGCGCCA
>JAGBXV010000003.1 GCA_017629115.1 Clostridia bacterium
GAAAACAGCCTTTAAAATAACAAGAATGGGTCAGTTGGTAGCCCGTGAAGCTTCAAAGAGATTGGGCGTGCCCTTTGGCATAGTTGACCTGTCTCTAGCTCCCACTCCGGCCGTAGGTGACAGCGTTGCTCATATATTGGAAGAAATGGGACTTGAGCAGTGCGGAACTCACGGCACAACAGCGGCGTTGGCGCTTTTAAACGACGCAGTTAAAAAGGGCGGTATTATGGCATCGTCATTTGTTGGCGGTCTTTCCGGTGCGTTTATTCCTGTAAGTGAAGACGCAGGTATGATAGCTGCAGTTGAGGCAGGCACACTTTCTTTGGATAAGTTAGAGGCAATGACCTGTGTGTGCAGCGTTGGTCTTGATATGATTTGTGTACCAGGTACGACTTCAGCCGAAACAATAGCTGCAATAATTGCAGACGAAGCGGCAATAGGTATGATAAACCAAAAGACCACCGCAGTAAGAATTATCCCTGCTCCCGGAAAGGTAGTAGGTGATACAGTTGACTTTGGCGGACTTTTGGGAACAGGTCCTGTAATGCCTGTGAACGACAAATCGAGTAAAGAATTTATAAAAAGAGGCGGAAGAATTCCTGCGCCTGTTCATAGCTTTAAGAATTAAAAACAAGAAATAAAAAAGCACCCATAGGGTGCTTTTTTTATTTCTCGTTTGTATGATTATATGTCTTAAAAAGCTCTGCCCAAACATCGTGGTGAGCTTCGCAATCAAGGAAGTGGCCGAAAATGTCACTTTGCCATTCCTCTGCTTCCTCTGTAAACGCTCTTGCAACTATACCTGTATAGAGCTCCTTTACAGATTCGCAGAATTCATGCCAGCCATCGCGCCATGTACCGTCTTTTAAGCTTTGGTTGCGTTCTTCAAAGCCTTCCATAATTTCTTCTTTTTCTGCACCTTGAGCAAGCTTTATACCTGCTTCATAGTTTACAAAAGGCACAAACTCGATTTTGTGAGTTTTAGTGTCGTACTTAACTGCAAGGCCACCGTTCCAACATTCAGGTGTTGTAAACTTTGGCTTTACGAAGTGCCAGTTTCCCTGACCATAAAGAATATGACAACCTTCATATTCCTCATAACAACTGATACAGTGTGTGTGCTGACAAAGAACAACATCGGCACCAGCGCGCGCCATAGCGTGGCAGGCATTATAGAGTCTCGGAGATGGATAGCGGCAGTATTCTTTGCCGCCGTGGTAAATTACTATTACACGGTCAGCATTTTCCTTTGCTGCACGAATATCCTCAATTGTGTGGAATACATCAAAAGGACGAGAACCCATTCTGTCCTCTAAGGCGTATGAATATTCATGCTCACAAACTGCAATTATTGCAATTTTTTCGCCATCTTTTTCTATTATTAAGTCTTTTCTTGAGTCTTCGTAGTTATCGCCCCAGCCCGTGTATGCAAGGCCTACTTCGTCTAATGTTTTAAGAGTATCGGCAACGCCTTTTTTCCCAAAATCAAAAATATGATTATTTGAAAGTCCGCAGTAATTTACGCCAATATCCTTTAAAACTTTGGCAACCTCAGGACAAGCCTTAAGAGGCGGGCCGAATTTTTTTATTGATACATCGCTGTCTGTCAGAGCGCACTCTAAATTTACAAAATTTACATCATTTCCTTTAAAAAGGTCAATGGTATCATAAAAAAGTTTTTCTTTGTTTTGCTCTTTAAAAAGAGGGTCTGAGTTTACTGTGGGGGATAAATCACCTAATAACAAAGTTTTCATATTAAACTCCTTTTAGTATAAAATTAATATTGACGCCAATGTCATATAGCTATATAATTATTATATAATTACAGCAAACAACAGGAAATGAAGGAAATTAACCAAAGGAGTTATTTTTTTAAAAATATTAAGATTTTGTGAGGGATTGCCATGTGGAATATAGTAAACAACATAAGCCATTACTGCAACATCAGCGTTGAAAAATGTATTGAAATCAATGCCAGAACGGTAGATTTTTATGATTTAACTCTTGTTTTGGAGGGAGAGATCACCTTTATAGAAGACGGCAAAACCTACACTGTGGGTAAAAACGATGCAATACTGCTTTCCCCCGGCAGAGAACATCGGCGACTTGAAGGGACTGCGCCTGTTAAGTATGCGAGCTTTAATTTTACTGTAAATCCTAGGACGGAGTTTTCTTTTGCCACTCATATAAAAGGCATGGTTTCGTCAGAAATCAAAAAACTGCTGGGCGCCTTTCCTCACAGCCATATATCTGCACACTACCGCAGCAGGGAAAAAGCCGCAAGTATTTTAAATTATATTTTGCACGATTTGTCCCAGGGTGTTACCCCTAACAGCAACAACGAGCATATTGGACGAATAATAAAGTATGTAGATGAAAACATAACGGAAAAAATGTCCCTTGCCACAATCAGCAAAAAAATAAATCTTTCAAGAGAGTACACTTCATCAATTTTTAAAAGAGAAATGGGCAAAACACTCACAGATTACATAAACGAAAGAAAAATCCATTTTGCAAAGGAGCTTATCGCAGGGGGAGGAATGTCTCTTGCGCAGGTTTGCACCTATGTGGGTTACAGCGATTACACTTATTTTTCGAGGCTTTTTAAAAAGTATTTTGACATAACACCAATGGAGATGAAGAAGAAATAAAGACTAATTGTTTTCTGATATTTTTTTGTATACAGAATCAGTGCCTGTCAGATTTCCGTTCTTGAATTTGTATATGGTAGCCGCTTCATGATATGCAATTGAATCTGAATTACACAATATAAGCTCGTCTTCAACATTTATCAGTAAAAATTAAAAAACGGAGAAATACATTAAAAGAGTAAAGACTCCGCATCAGAAGCAAAAGAAATATTTGAGCGTATTAAGCGGTTTCAAACGGGATAAATAACGCAGATTACGGTATACTAATAAAGGAAAAATCGTGAAAGAAAAAATATTGAAAAAAATGCTTGACAAAAAAGTGTTTATAGTGTAAAATACATTTTGTCAGTTTTATGGCGGCATAGCTCAGTTGGCTAGAGTACTCGGTTCATACCCGATTGGTCGCTGGTTCAAATCCAGCTGCCGCTACCAATTTTTATATGAATATATGGCCCGTTGGTCAAGCGGTTAAGACACCGCCCTTTCACGGCGGTAACACGAGTTCGAGTCTCGTACGGGTCACCACATCGGAACAAACTTTGATTGTTCCGATTTTTTATTTTCAATACCCATTGATTTTTTTAACCGAAAATTGTATAATCTATTATAAGAAATTATGTCCTTACGGAGGTAATGTTTTGAAAAAGATTATTTCAACATTTTTAATATGTTTTATATTAATATCTGTAGTCCCTGCGGTTCACGCTATTGACACTCCCTGGCAAAACGCATACCAAAAGGTGATAGACAAAACATCTTCATCGAAAATGCTGCTTATGGATGTGTCGTCAGATGGCGTTCCTGAGCTTTTTGTGTCATCGGGAGACGGAATACAGGTTTATTATTTTGACGGAGATTCTACTGTAAAAGCTGCGGATGACGCTACCATTCCCTATGATTTTGTAAAAAGACTCGTTCGCGTACGCAACACCACCGACGGCACATATCACTTTATGGGACAGGTGCTTCATGGTGGCAATGTGGTTACTTACAAAATGAGTTTTTCTAACTGCGTGCCTGTTTTAGAGGTTTTGGCAGAGGAAAATCCCACAACGGGCAAGGGCAGGTTTAAGGGTTTGGCTAATTCGTTTGCTTTGTGTGACAATGTTAGTGACAAGGTTGCAAAATATATGGAGGAATACCAAACAGAGCACCTTATGAAGAGTAGCATGATTTCTGATGAGGTTCGCAGATTCAACAAAACAATTGCAACAAGAAGACTGTTTGGCCGTTACAGCCTTTTGTCAAGATTTTCTGATGACAGTCTTTTGTTTTCGGCTCGCCAGCGTGATGAAATCAAAAAAAATGTAGGCGAGGGAA
>JAGBXV010000046.1 GCA_017629115.1 Clostridia bacterium
GAGAATATTCTCAACATCCTCGCCCACATAGCCCGCCTCGGTAAGTGTGGTTGCATCAGCTATAGCAAAAGGAACATTTAAAATCTTTGCCAAGGTCTGAGCAAGTAATGTCTTACCTGAGCCTGTAGGACCCAGCAGTAAAATATTTGACTTTTGTATATCAACATCTTTTGAAGATTTTTTATTTTCTATTCTTTTGTAATGGTTGTAAACTGCAACGGACAAGGTTTTCTTTGCTTTGTCCTGACCAATTACATACTGGTCAAGGATTTCTTTGATTTCTTTGGGCTTTGGTAAGTCACCCAGCTCTATGTCCGGTGCTGAAATATCATAATTGTCGCCCATGTAGCGATTGCAGAGCGAAATACACTCATTGCAGATAAACGCATTTGGACCTTCAAACATTCGTATTACTTCGTTTTCATATTTTCCGCAGAAACTGCAGCGAAGTGTGGGTGTTTCCCCATTCATTGTTGACATATATGATACCTTTGCCTTTCTTGGTTTTACATTATTTTTGTTAAAAAGGGACTGAAAATTCAGTCCCTTTTAACTTTATAATATTTCGTTTCTTGATTCTATTACTTTGTCGATTAAACCGTAGCTGAGCGCCTCGTAAGCTGACATAAAGTTGTCACGCTCGGTGTCTGCCTGTATTGTTTCTATAGGCTTGCCTGTGCGCTTTGAAAGGATTTCGTTTAAAGTATTCTTGATACGGATAATGCGGTCAGCATGGATTTTAATATCTGTTGCCTGACCCTGCATACCGCCTAAGGGCTGGTGAATCATAATTTCACTGTTAGGTAATGCCAAGCGCTTTCCGGGTGTACCTGCTGCCAGCAAAAACGCGCCCATAGACGCTGCCATACCTACACAGATTGTTGACACATCACATTTAATATACTGCATTGTGTCATAAATTGCCATTCCGGAAGTAATTGAGCCACCGGGGCTGTTGATATAGAACTGAATGTCCTTGTCGGGGTCTTCGCCCTCTAAGAACAACATCTGTGCTACAACCAAGCTTGCAGTAACATCATTCACTTCTTCGCTTAAAAATATGATTCTGTCTTTTAACAATCTGGAATAGATGTCGTAGGAGCGTTCTCCTCTGCTTGTCTGTTCCACTACTACCGGTACTAAGCTCATAATTATTTCCTTTCTGATTTATAAAACCATAGCTTTCGATTTATTATTTATCTTCAGCTTTTTTTGTTGTTTTTTTTGCAGCTGTTGTTTTCTTTGCTGCAGGCTTTTTCTCTGCTGCATCTTTTGCTGCTGTTGTTTTTTTGGTTGTTGTCTTTTTAGCTGCGGGCTTCTCTGCCTTTGTCCACTCAGCATTCGCTACCAAGAAATCCATAGCCTTCTGAATTTTGATGTCTGACTTTAATGCATCGATATCTTCATCGCGCATAAACTTCTTAACTTCTTCGAGTTTCATGTTGTAAGCATCTGCCATTTTTGTTAACTGTTCGTCAATTTCAGCTTCTGCTACTTCTAACTTTTCAAGCTTTGCGATTTCTTCTAAAGCTAATGTGCCCTTAACCTGAAGTTCAGCGTTAGGACGAATCTGTTCTTTGAACTGGTCAACTGTTGTGCCCATGTAGCCTAAGTACTGCTCGAAAGAAATGCCCTGCTGAGCCATTCTTGCATTGTTTTCACGGATTGTGCTTTCAATGCGTGAGTCAACCATGCAAGCGGGGATTTCAGCTTCCATTGTTTCGATTACAGCATCGATTGCTGCGTTTTCTTTCTCCTGCTTAGCACGAGCATCAGCTGATTCCTGAAGCTTTTTCTTAATATCTTTCTTTAATTCTGCCAATGTGTCAAATTCACTTACATCTTTTGCGAATTCGTCATCTAATGCAGGTAATTCCTTTACAAAGATAGAATTAACCTTTGTTTTGAATGTAGCGGGCTTACCCTTTAATTCTTCAGCGTGGTAATCTTCGGGGAATGTAACTTCAACATCAAATTCCTCGCCGATAGCTTTGCCGATAATCTGGTCTTCAAAACCGGGGATAAAGCTGTTGCTGCCGATTGTAAGGTCGTAGTTTTCGCCCTTACCGCCTGCAAATGCCTTGCCGTCTACAAAACCTTCAAAGTTGATGTTTGCAATGTCACCGGATTTAACCTTGCGGTCTTCAACTGCAACCTGTCTTGCATTTCTTTCCTGACGGCGTGCTAACTCTTCGTTAACTTCCTTTGCACTTACAGTATGGTCAACTTCGTCTAATTTTAAACCTTTATATTTGCCAAGTTTAACCTCGGGCTTAACTGTAACGCTGCCTTTGATTACTAAATCCTTGTCTTTACCGATTTCAGCAACTTCAACTTTGGGCATATCAACGGGTTCAATACCTAATTCTTTTACTGCTGCATCATAAGCTTCAGGTAAAAGTGCGTCAACTGCCTCTTCATAGAATACGCCTTCACCGTATGTTTTTTCGATTAATTTTCTGGGTGCTTTACCCTTTCTGAATCCGGGTACAGTGATTTTTTTAACATTCTTTTTGAATGCTTCGTCAACTGCTGCCACGAATTTTTCGTTTTCTACTGTTATTGTAAATTCAACAGTATTGAGTTCTTTTTTGTCTAATTTTGCTGCCAAGATTTTGTCCTCCCTGTTTAAAACTTCTCGTCATAGTATTATAGCATATAAGTACCATATTTTTCAAGTACTTTTTTCATATTATTCGCTGTTTTTTAACATTTTTGTATATTTGCTGTATTTTTTCAAAAAATAAGTGCAGGGAGGTGTTAAAATGCACAAAATTATTACCCGAAAAAACATAAAAACAGCCGTTATCATTGCTATGATTATTGCTCTTTGTGCGTGTTTATGTATGAATTTGCTTTCGCCCGGAGATATTTCTGTATTTAACAGGGCAATTATGGTCTAATGTATTATATTCAAATTTTGCTTTTAGGTTAGGAGAAAATTATGACAAATAAAGAATACCAAAAATATGTGGACAAAATGACGCCAAACTCCCCTCTGGCTAAGGACATACTTCTTGCCTTTTTGTTTGGCGGCACAATATGCACCATAGGTCAGGTGATTTTTAACTGGTACAGCACACTGGAGTTAACAAAGACTATCACATCTATGCTCACCTCATCAACAATGGTTTTTATCGGTGCTTTTCTGACTGGAATAGGTGTTTATGATAGACTTGCCAAGTACGCCGGCGCCGGAACAATCGTTCCAATAACGGGATTTGCCAACGCAGTTGCCTCCCCCGCCATTGAGTTTAAGTCCGAGGGTATGGTTTTAGGTCTTGCAGTAAAAATGTTTACTGTAGCAGGGCCTGTGGTTGTTTACGGTATAACCTCCGGATTTGTTGCTGGAATCATTTATTATGTTATGTCATTTTTTTAAAAGAACTCCTTTGCTACTGCAAAGGAGTTCTTTCTATTCTTTCTATTTGTGCACCGAGATTTTTAAGTTTTATATCGAGATTTTCGTATCCTCTGTCTATGTGATGAATGTTAAATACCTGCGTCTGACCTTTTGCAGCAAGTCCTGCCAAAACCAACGCCGCACCTGCCCGCAAATCCGATGCCGACACCTTAGTACCCGAAAGCGACCGTTTTCCCTCAACAACAGCACAATGCCCCTCTACCTTGATTTGCGCTCCCATACGGCAGAGTTCCGCCACATGCATAAAGCGGTTTTCAAATATGGTTTCGGTCACAATTCCCGTACCTTTTGACAGGGATAAAAGTGCAGTCATTTGCGCCTGCATATCCGTAGGAAATCCGGGGAAAGGCAAAGTCTTTACATCTTTTGCTGTACATATTTTATCAGCACGCACGCGAATGGTGTCGTTTGTAATCTCTAAATCCGCACCCATTTCCAATAGTTTTGCCGTAAGGGGTTTTATGTGTTCGGGGATAATATCTTTTATCAAAACATCGCCATTTGTCATAGCAGAGGCTATCATAAATGTACCTGCCTCAATACGGTCAGGCATTATTGAATATTTTATGCCCTTTAGTTTATCCACACCATTGACCGTGATTGTGTCTGTTCCGGCGCCTGTGATGCGAGCGCCCATTTTGTTTAAAAAATTTGCAAGGTCTGCTATCTCAGGTTCGGCAGCAGCATTCTCTATAGTGGTTTTTCCTTTTGCAAGAGTTGCAGCCATTAAGATGTTTTCCGTTGCGCCCACGCTGGGAAAATCAAGGTAAATTTTAGTACCAATTAACTCCTCTGCCTTGACCTCCACAAAACCTGCTCCCTTTGTAATGGTAGCACCAAGGGCGGCGAATCCTTTCAAGTGCAAATCGACAGGTCTTGACCCTATGGGACAACCTCCGGGTAACGATAGGCGCACTTTTTTCATTCTTGCGAGCATGGGACCCATCACTAAAAACGAGCCTCGCAATTTGCAGGTCAAATCGTAAGGTGCTATGGTGTGGAGGATGTTTTCTGTGTCTATTATTAGTTCATTTTTATTTTTTTGTGTAATGCTTGCACCAAAGCAGGTTAGGATTTCTGACATATTGCGAATATCAGAAAGCATAGGTACATTTTTCAATGTGGTTTTTCCCCCTGACAAAAGTGTTGCCGCCATTATGGGAAGCGCTGCGTTTTTGCACCCGGAAATGCTGACTTCGCCACGCAGTCCGTCACATTTTTTGATTAAAAAAAAGTCTTTGTTTTCCATTTTTCTCTCCGCAAAATTTATTTCATTTTTATTATTGACGATTTTAATTTTTAAATACAAGCATTTAAATTTAAAAATGGAAAAAAATGAAAAAAAGAACCGCGAAACATTCTGTGACAAAATGAAACACAAAAATACTTGTAATTTGACGAAATTTGTGGTATATTGTTCTTGCGAACATATTGTAAATATTTTTGTATCCATAAGGTACGCATATGTAAAAAGCGTACCTCTGGTTCACTTTAATCTTTATGGATGCAAAGTAATATGTTCGCGCATTGAACCGAGGCTGCGTTTTTATGGTGCGCAGTTCGGTCTGCGCACCTTTTTTATTTTCCGGAAAAATTAAAAGTGCAAACAAATAAATTTAAAAAGAAACGAGGAATTTATTATGGTTTGTTGCTTTATGAACTTTTGCGAAAAAGAAAATGCAAAAAATTTACTAAGACATTTTGACGGCGAGATTGACAACGCTATTTCTCGTGGTTGCAACACATTTGTCACGGGAAAAAGATACCCAGAGGACGAACTTTTTGCCGAGAGGGTTTTTGCTGCTGCCAGAGAATATCCTGATAAGGATATTAGGCTTGTCTTTGCAAATCCCGAATTTAAATCCGACGAAGAATTAGAAAAGTATTTTATAAGTATAGCTGATTGGGAAATATATAGCTATTATGTTGAATATTAAAAAAATGAGGCTGTAGCGTAATGCTACAGCCTCGTTTTTTTAATTATTTGTTATCTTTGATAGCTGCCTGTGCCGCTGCTAATCTTGCAATCGGAACACGGAAAGGTGAACATGATACATAGTCTAAACCAATCTTGTGGCAGAATTCTACAGATACAGGGTCGCCGCCGTGCTCACCGCAGATACCGCAGTGGATTTCAGGACGAACTTCCTTACCCATCTTAACTGACATTTCCATAAGCTTACCAACACCTGTCTGGTCGAGCTTAGCGAAAGGATCGTTTTCAAAGATTTTTGCATCGTAGTAAGCGTCTAAGAACTTACCTGCATCGTCTCTTGAGAAACCGTATGTCATCTGTGTTAAGTCATTTGTACCGAAGCAGAAGAATTCAGCTTCTTTTGCGATATCATCAGCTGTTAAGCAAGCTCTGGGGATTTCGAGCATTGTACCTACTTCGTAAGCAAGCTCTACACCTGCAGCTGCGATTTCAGCGTCAGCTGTTGCAACAACAACATCCTTAACATATTTTAATTCTTTGATTTCACCAACTAAGGGAATCATAATTTCAGGTTTCATGTTCCAGTCCGCGTGAGCTTTCTGAACATTGATAGCCGCACGGATAACAGCCTTTGTCTGCATCTTAGCGATTTCGGGGTATGTTACAGCCAAACGGCAACCACGGTGACCCATCATGGGGTTGAATTCGTGGAGTGAAGCAATTATAGCTTTGATGTCAGCTACTGTCTTACCCTGAGCGTCAGCTAATGCTTTGATGTCAGCTTCTTCTGTGGGAACGAACTCGTGGAGCGGAGGATCTAAGAAACGGATTGTAACGGGGTTACCTTCCAATGCTTCATAGAGCGCTTCGAAGTCGCCCTGCTGATAGGGAAGAATCTTCTCTAAAGCTGCTTCTCTTTCTTCTAATGTATCAGCACAAATCATTTCTCTGAATGCTGCAATTCTGTCAGCTTCGAAGAACATATGCTCTGTACGGCAAAGACCGATACCTTCAGCACCGAGTTCAACTGCTTTCTTAGCGTCAGCAGGTGTGTCAGCGTTTGTGCGAACCTTTAATGTTCTGAACTCATCAGCCCATTCCATAATTCTGCCGAATTCGCCTGCGATTTCAGCGTCAACTGTAGGAATGATGCCATCATAGATGTTACCTGTTGAACCGTCGATTGAGATAAAGTCGCCTTCAACAAATGTTTTACCACCTAATGTGAACTTCTTGTTAGCTTCGTCCATGTTGATATCGCCGCAACCAGATACACAGCATGTACCCATACCACGAGCAACAACGGCAGCGTGTGATGTCATACCACCACGAACTGTTAAGATACCCTGTGAAGCTTTCATACCTGTGATATCTTCAGGTGATGTTTCAAGACGAACGAGGATAACTTTTTCGCCTCTTGAGTTCCAAGCGTCTGCATCTTCTGCTGTAAATACAACTTTACCGCAAGCAGCACCAGGAGAAGCACCAAGACCGCGACCCATAGGTGTAGCTGCCTTTAATGCCTTAGCATCGAACTGAGGATGCAAGAGTGTATCTAAGTTTCTGGGGTCAATCATAGCAACAGCCTGCTTCTTGTCTATCATGCCCTCGTCAACTAAATCACAAGCAATCTTTAAAGCAGCCTTAGCTGTTCTCTTACCGTTTCTTGTCTGAAGCATATAGAGCTTCTTATTTTCGATTGTGAATTCCATATCCTGCATATCTCTGTAGTGGTCTTCTAAGATTTTGCAAACCTTATTGAACTCAGCGAATGCTTCGGGGAATTTTTCTGCCATTTCAGCAATAGGCATAGGTGTACGAACGCCTGCAACAACATCTTCACCCTGAGCGTTTACTAAGAACTCACCCATTAAGCCCTTGTCACCTGTAGCGGGGTCACGAGTAAACGCAACACCTGTACCACAGTCATCACCCATGTTACCGAAAGCCATCATCTGTACATTAACAGCTGTACCCCATGAATAAGGGATATCGTTGTCACGACGGTAAACATTGGCTCTGGGGTTGTCCCATGAACGGAATACGGCTTCAACAGCACCCATTAACTGTTCAACAGGATCTGTGGGGAAGTCTTTACCAATTTTATTTTTGTATTCAGCTTTGAACTGACCAGCTAAAACTTTCAAGTCTTCTGCTGTAAGCTCAACATCCTGAGTAACTCCTTTTTCTTCTTTCATTTCGTCGATAAGTTCTTCAAAGTACTTCTTACCAACTTCCATAACTACATCAGAATACATCTGGATAAATCTTCTGTAGCAGTCCCAAGCCCAACGAGCGTTGCCTGATTTAGCTGCCATAGCTTCAACAACATCTTCGTTAAGACCGAGGTTTAAGATTGTGTCCATCATACCAGGCATAGATGCTCTAGCACCTGAACGAACTGATACTAATAAGGGGTTTTCCTTATCACCGAATTTCTTGCCACAAACAGCTTCCATCTTGGTGATGTTTTCCATAATTTCAGCTTTGATAGCGTCATTAATGTTTCTGCCATCTTCATAGTACTGAGTACAAGCCTCTGTTGATACTGTGAAGCCCTGGGGAACAGGCAGACCGATTTTGGTCATTTCTGCAAGGTTCGCGCCTTTACCGCCGAGAAGTTCTCTCATTGAAGCGTCGCCTTCGCTGAACTGATAAACATACTTCATCAATTATTACCTCCTATTTTACATCGGGATGTCCGATTAATTAACAACTTTCGGTGTCTTAGGCTATACACCACTCTATATTATAACATAGATTTTTGAAAAATCAACTTTTTTTATAAATATTTAGGAAAAAAATGGCGCTCAGTTTCCTGAGCGCCGAATTTTTTTGTTTTTATTGTGTTACTTTTTTGTTTGTAGCTGATTTTATCACAACAAGTGTTACAATCATAAGTACAAGACCTATGGGTAAAACAATCATCCAGTTCTGTACAAAACCTGCTATTATATATGTTACAAACGATACTGCCGCAACTGTCAATGCGTAGGGTAACTGTGTTGAAACATGGTTAATGTGGTTACAGTTAGCACCAGCTGATGACATAATTGTTGTATCTGAAATAGGTGAGCAATGATCACCGCAAACAGCACCGGCGAGGCACGCTGAAATACCGATTGTAAGAAGTTCGCCGCTTGATGCAAATACTGATACAACGATAGGAATAAGGATACCGAATGTACCCCATGATGTACCGGTTGAGAACGCAAGGCCAACAGCAACTAAGAAGATGATTGCAGGTAAAAGATTTGTCAATCCTGCAGCCGCACCTTCCATAAGTTCTGCCACATAAACATCAGCACCAAGCATACCTGTCAAACCGGAAAGTGTCCAAGCAAATGTCAGTATAAGGATGGGAGGCACCATAGCCTTAAAGCCTTCGGGAACACATTCCATAGCCTCTTTAAATGTGAGCACTCTGCGGCAAAGCAGATAGATAATGCTGATAACAAGTGCGATAATTGCACCCCATGAAAGAGCAACAGAAGCATCACAGCCTGCAAAAGCATCAATAAAGGATGTACCGCTGAAGAAACCACCTGAATAAAGCATACCAAGTACGCAACAAGCAATGAGAACCACTACAGGGAATACTAAATCCCAAAGGCTTCTCTTTTTGCCGTCCTGTGTATACTCTTCAACTTCAGGAACTGCGCCAGGGTCTGAATGAAGGTCACCGTGTAGCGCATTCCATTCGTGCTTTTTCATCGGGCCGTAATCAAACTTCATAACTGAAATTGCAATAATCATAGCGATTGTTAAAAGCGAATAGAAGTTATAAGGAATAGCCTTTATGAAAAGCTCAAGACCGTTCTGTCCTTCTACAACGCCTGAAACCGCTGCAGCCCACGATGAAATGGGAGCAATCATACAGATAGGTGCTGCTGTTGCATCAATTATGTATGCAAGCTTTGCACGGGAGATTTTCTGATTATCTGTAACAGGCTTCATAACTGAACCTACTGTGAGGCAGTTAAAGTAGTCGTCCACAAATATTAAAACACCTAAAACGAATGTAGCAAGCTGTGCACCAACTTTTGTTTTAACATGTTTTTTGGTCCACTCACCGAAAGCGCGTGAGCCGCCCGCTTTATTTACGAGGGCAACTATAATACCTAAAAGTACTAAGAATATAAGAATACCTACATTCCACGAATCTGCAAGACTTGATATAAAGCCGTCATTTAATACTGTGTTTAGTGTTGCTATGGGCTTAAACTCTGTAATTAGCAAACCTGCCGCCACGATACCCACAAACAGTGAGCTGTAAACTTCTTTTGTAACGAGCGCTAAAACAATAGCGATTACAGGAGGCATTAAAGCCATAATTGTTTTGTAATAGTCACTGTCGGCTTCTACTTTTCCTGAGCCTGCACAGTCTTCACACTCTGTATGCTCTGTACCGCGCTCGCCTGCACAAACTTCGCAGGTTGCGTCGTCAACTGAACCTGTGCCTTCGCACTCAACACAGCTATATGTAACAGCTTTGCCTGTGCCCTGACAGGTTTCACAGTCAACCATTGTGGTTTTTCCAAAATTCATAGCACACGCTATAAAAACAATTAAAACCACAGCAACGGTAATAAGATTTACCAGGGTTTTCTTTTTCATTTCCTCTACTCCTTTGTAATTTTTTGTCGATGAAATCATTATATTATTTTTTCCACTTAATGTCAATGTTTTTCAAAAAACAAAGACAAACAGTCATAATGTGAATTTTGCCACATATCATATAACAAACATCAAATTACATCAATGGAGGAATTTAAAATGTCAGAATACAATATCTACAAAGATATTGCCGAGCGCACCGGCGGCGATGTGTATCTGGGTGTTGTTGGTCCTGTAAGAACGGGAAAGTCAACCTTTATAAAGAAGTTTATGGATTTATTCGTTATTCCCGCTATGTGCGACGAAAACGAAATAGCAAGAGCTCAGGATGAACTTCCCCAGAGTGCGGACGGAAAAACCATAATGACCACAGAACCCAAGTTCATCCCCAACGAAGCGGTCGAAATCGAAGCCTCAGATGCAGCAAAAATGCGTGTTCGCTTAATTGATTGCGTGGGTTACATTGTGGATGAAGCATTAGGTCACACGGAAGACGGCACTCCCAGAATGGTGTCAACACCCTGGAGTGATGAGCCAATGGAATTTGGCGTTGCCGCTGAAATAGGCACAAAAAAAGTAATCTGCGACCACTCTACCATTGGCATTTTGGTAACAACTGACGGAAGCATTACAGACATTCCCCGTGAAAGTTATGTGGCAGCAGAGGCGCGTGTTGCACAGGAATTATCTGCTCAGGGCAAGCCATACATAATAATTCTTAACACAAAATACCCCACAATGCCCGAAACTGAAGATTTACGCGCATATCTCTCCAACAAATACTCTGCCCCCGTGGTTACAGCCAACTGCGCCGAGCTTACTTCAGACGGCATTAAAAATATTTTAGAGCAGGTGTTGCTCTCATTCCCTGTTACAGAAATCGCAATCAATCTTCCTCAGTGGGTGGAAGCTCTTGACGACAGTCACGAAATCAAAAATGTCTTATTCACAAATTGCTTTAACGCAACGGAATCAGTAGAGACCTTAAGCCAGCTTGACTCCGCTCTTGATATGA
>JAGBXV010000047.1 GCA_017629115.1 Clostridia bacterium
ACCACCGCCGCAATTATCCATATTAAACCGCCGTTTCCGAGCCATGAAATCCAAGGCATCAAAAAATCGAAAAAGGGATTTTTAATGTAATCCTGTATAAAGTCTAAAATTAAAATATCAATATTCATAATCAAACCGCAATAGCAAAAGCACCGTAAGAAACAATAGATACAATAATTGCCGCACCAATAACACCTAAGAAAATAGCGGGCAGTGCCGTTTTAAATCTTAATTCCATAACAGCCGCAACCAAAGCCCCTGTCCACGCACCCGTGCCCGGTAAGGGAATAGCCACCAAAATAAACAAACCCCAAAATCCGTAGCGTGTAACTTTATCTCTGTGCTGATTTGCCTTTGCCTCCATTTTGTCAACAACACATGCAAACTTTTCACTCACACGCCTCATCCATTTAAAAATCTGGCGTATAAAAAGCATTATAAAAGGCACGGGAATCAGGTTTCCTATAACCGAAACAACAACAGAAGTCCACAGAGGAAGTCCCATACCCATTCCTATGGGAATAGCTCCACGAAGCTCAACTACAGGCACCATGGACCAGAGCAATGTTATTAATATTTTTCCTAAAATTCCCATAACTTTCTCCTTGGATGTTTTTTTATAATTGTAACACATAAAAAAACTTATTTCAACACAAAAATATTTTTTCGCGAAAAACCTTGTAAATACGCATCATTTATTATAAAATAGTAGTAATACTCAAAAGGAGGCAAACTATGTACGCAATTGAGCGCGCTGAAATGATTCGGCTTGAAAAAAATGCAATTGAAAATTTAGGCATTCCCTCCATTGTGCTTATGGAAAATGCGGCTTGCGGATTTGTACAGGCGCTAAAGAGTGAGTACGGAAATTTGCGCGGCAAAAAAATCTGCGTAGTTTGCGGCAAAGGCAATAACGCTGGCGACGGTTATGCAATTGCGCGACTTCTTGTGCTTTCCGACGCAAATGTTAATATATTGCCCCTTTTTGATATAGAATTACTCTCGGATGACGCTAAAACAAACGCCACCGCTGCAAAAAACATGAGGTTAGCATTCATTAAAAATATGGATGATGAATACGATATAATTGTAGATGCAATATTCGGAACAGGATTTCACGGAAGCGTTGAATCCCCTGCAAAGGAAATAATCCAAAAAATCAACGCATCGAGTGCGTACATCGCAGCGGTGGATGTGCCAAGTGGAGTTGCCCTTTGCGACGAGGCTAACAGCTTTTTCGTACAGTGTGATTTGTGCGTAGCTTTTGGCTATACAAAGCTATATCAGCTTACAGGCACAGCCCAAAGCTCCTTTAAAAAGCTTGTAATTGCGCCAATTTCAATCACAACACCCGATAACCCGTACACAATTATCAACAAAGAAACCTTTGCACTGTTGCCTAAAAGGGAAAGCATTTCCCATAAAGGAACTTTCGGCAAGGTTTTAGCCTATACCGGCTCATACGGTATGGCAGGTGCGGCAATTCTTTCGGGCAAAGCCGTGTTAAAAAGCGGCGCAGGTATGCTGACCTTAGCCGTTCCTTGTGATATTGTTCCCACCATTGCCCACGAGTTCCCCTCTGCAATGACATTTCCTTTGTCTGAGGGTGCAGATGTTGTGGGCAAAGCAAACACTATGGACGCACTTTTAATAGGCTGCGGTCTTGGAACAAGTAACAGCACAAAGGAAACATTCCGCTCGCTTATTAATTGTCAAAAGCCTATGGTAATCGATGCCGACGGACTTAATATTTTAGCAGAAAATATAGAAATAATTAAAAATAAAAATGCAATTTTAACACCTCATATTGCCGAATTTTCACGGCTTTCGGGTGTTTCTGTAGACGAGATAAAGCGCTCTCCCATAAAGTATCTCAAGAATTTTTGCTTATCCTTCGGCGTCTGCGTAATATTAAAAGACGCTGTAACATTAGTTTGTGACAAGGGTGAGCATTTGGCTGTGTGCCACGCCCCAAATTCAGGTATGGCAACTGCAGGCTCGGGAGATGTGCTCTCAGGAGTTGTTACAGCCCTGCTTGCACAGGGTCTTGACCCATTTGACGCTGCCTGTGCTGGCGTGTATGTACACTCCGCCGCAGGTGCTATGGCAAAAGAAAGCCTCGGCGAAGCAGGTATGCTTTCTGAGGATATACTGAACTTCGTACCAAAGGCCTTTGTTGCCCCATGTGACATTGCGCCTCATATAAAGGAGTTGTAATTTTTTTAAATGTGTAAGAAGCTTTTACTTATTTTTCTTACACTGATGATTAGCCTGTCGGTATGTGCCTGCGGTATGTCCGACAGTAATATGGACATTTACGAAAAAATCCACAATCACTACAACAAGATGAAAAGCTACTCGGCTGACTTGGACTTAACTGTTTACTCCAACAAAACCGAAAACCGCTATTTTATCACCCAAAAAACAATTTTACCAAACAAATTCTACAACCGTGCCACCGACGAAAAAGGAACTTTCTCTGTCATAACGGTTAGCGACGGCACCACAACAAAAACTCAGGCAAACGGCTCTGATTACTCCATAACCGTTCCTGCAGAAGATTATTTAAACATTTTGTTTGTAAACAATTTCTTAAAGGCGTACTACGCCTCCGAGGAAACCTCGCTTTCTGTTGATAACTCATTAACAAAGAGCGACAAAACTGTTTTTACCGTGTCACTCGAAAATCCTGACATTACGGCATCAAAGGTGTCTATGTCATTTAACAACAAAACCCTGTCGCCTGACACAGTAACAGTTTATGGAAAAGACGGAAAAACTCTGGCTACAGCAAAATATGAAAACTTTAAATACAACGACAAAATAGATGAATCGGTGTTTAATACCGACTAACTCTTAAAAGGAGAAACCTATGGAAATTTACAACGCTCGTGCGTGGGCGGAAATCAATCTTGACGCCATTGCACATAATGTACAAAGTATCAAAAAACTGGTGGGAGATGCTAAAATTCTCTGCGTAGTTAAGGCAAACGCCTATGGCCACGGCTTTTTTGAAACAGCCAAAACCATGGTGGAAAACGGTGCAGATATTTTAGGTGTTGCTACCTTTGAGGAAGCAAAGCAACTGCGCCTTTCCGGCTTTATGCAGCCCATACTGGTACTGGGAAGCGTTCACACTTCATTAGCTTCTGATATGGTCAGATACAATATTTCTGCCACAATAACAGACGAACTTTTGGCGCGCACTATGTCAAAAGCGGCAATTCAGCAGAATAAACAGGCAAAATTCCACATAAAAATAGATACAGGTATGTCAAGACTTGGCTTTTGCGCAAATGACGAAGGTATTGCAAAAATTAAAGAAATTTGCTCCCTTCCCTATGTTTGCTTAGAGGGTCTTTTTACGCACCTTTCCTGTGCCGACGAGCGTGACCGTGCATTTACCGACAACCAGTACGAACAGTTTATGTATGTGGCAAATTCTTTGGAAAAAGACGGTATAACCTTTACATACAAGCACATCTGTAACAGCGCAGGCGTGGTTGAATACCCTGAATACCACCTGGATATGGTGCGTCCGGGCATAATTATTTACGGTCTTTATCCTGACAAAAACATCAGCCGTGAAAAGCTTGACTTAATTCCTGCCATGACGGTAAAGGCGCGCATAACCAGAATCGATGAAAAAGAAGAAAATACCCCTGTAAGCTACGGGGCAACATATAAAACAAAGAAAAAAGAAAAACTTGCAACAGTACCAATAGGCTATGCCGACGGGTATTTAAGATGCCTTTCCGGCACTGCCGTTATGAGCGTTAACGGGTGCGTTGTTCCCGTAGTGGGAAGAATTTGTATGGACCAATGTATGATTGATGTTTCCTCTGTCAATAATATTAATGTCGGCGACGAAGTTATTGTATTCGGAAACGGAGGAGATAAACGAGTTACTTTGGAAGAGTTGGCAGCTTGTGCCGGTACCGTACCTCACGAAATTCTCTCACTAACAGGAAACAGAACCCCCAGAGTCTTTATAAAAGACGGCAAAATCATAGATGTACTTACCTATCTGTAAATTGCTAATATTTGTTCGTTGACTCGATTTGCGATTCAATGTATAATTATATTGAGGCGAAAGCCTACGACACGCATACTAAGCAAGGGTAAATAACCCGCAGCAAAAGTCACAGAATGGGGGCCTGACTAGATTGTCTCAGCTAAAAAAAGTTCTGATAACTGTTCCCGATTCACTGCTTGAAGCTGTTGATTCTGCAGCAAAGGTAGAGAATATAAACCGCAGCGAATTTGTGCGGGAGGCTATGAAAATGTACCTTAGCGAAAGAAGAAAGCACACAAGAAAAGAACAACTCAAAAAAGGTTATCAGCAGATGGCAGAGCTTAACCTAAGCCTTGCCGAAGTGTATTTTGACGCAGAGGAAGAGGCGTTCTCTTCCTACGAGGAAAAACTTGCGGAGTGTGAATAAGTGTGGTAGTAAAAAGAGGAGATATTTTTTACGCTGATTTAAGCCCTGTAATAGGCTCCGAGCAAGGCGGCACACGACCGGTACTGGTTGTGCAGAACGATGTGGGAAACAAGTTTTCCCCAACAGTCATTATTGCCGCTATTACCTCCCAGATTAACAAAGCAAAAATGCCTACTCACATAGAAATAAGCGCAGACGGCTCAGGACTTCTGAAAGACTCGGTAATCTTACTTGAGCAGGTGCGCACCATTGACAAAAAAAGACTCAGAGAAAAAATAGGCAGACTTGACGACGAGCTGATTGCTCGTGTGGACGAAGCTCTGGGAATCAGCTTTGGAATATCAGAATAGGTCGGAAAAAGCGGTGGCAGTAGCCACCGCTTTTTTAAATGTATAAATTCATCCCACATCGTAGCTATATATTTCCCAATCCGCAAGATTTATAAATAGCGACTTTAATCTTTCGTCATTTTCTTCATCAATTTTCCCCAAAATAATTTCGCCCGAAGCATAGTGCTTTGCGTTTTCCGTTACCCTTTGGGCAAAAATCTCATCCTCGGGGTATTTTTTTCCGCACAAAAACACGGTACAACCCCTGCCGATAGCAATTTCTATCTCTTTGTCAAAATGTTTCTTTAAATCTTTTGCACTCGCCTGCTCGTGCAGGTTATAAAAGCAGCAAACCATAAAAGCCCTCATTTCATAAATTATTTTTTGATTTGCACTTTTTAAAAATTCCGGAAATTAAAAAAGGTGCGCTAACCGAAGTCAACGCACCTAAAAAACGCCAACTCCGATTTCTTTCTTGCTACAGAAAACGAACCTTTAATTCCAAGGTAGTATGAATCAGAGCTGCGCTTTTTACAAAAGCGCAACCTTGAAATTAAAAGTCTTCATTTTCTGTAGCAAATACAATATACCACATTTATCGACAAAAATCAATATGCTTTTTAAAATGTGACACCTGTTTCACTTTGGTTGCTAATCATTAGTTTAGGGCGCTCCCCGCGAGGGCCCCTTTTTGAATGCGCCAAAAAGGGGGAAAAGCGCTTCGTGGGGCTACCGAAGGCCCCCTGTGTTTTTGTTACTTTTTTCAAAAAATAAATACTTAGAAGTATTAATGTATGGCTAAATATGATGCTCCAGCAAAAAACACCAACGATATGCATAAAATAAAAGGAACTCCACGAGAGAGTTCCTTCATTTGTTTACAAATTTCACCAGCCGACTTATACTAATTCAAACTTGTCCTGAATGGCTCTTACTGCCAAGTTTTCTAAGCCTTCATCAATTAAAACAGAAACCTTAATTTCTGATGTAGCAATCATATGAATGTTGAT
>JAGBXV010000048.1 GCA_017629115.1 Clostridia bacterium
TTTACTCCAAGGATTTCTGTCCACAGCAACGACATTGAATGTAATGATAAACTGATTACCTCAGGCATCGGAATTGGGCTTGGGCTTGGAATGGAGGCAAAAGCAGGTATGCAGTTTTTGGATGTTACTGACTTTGACGAGCGCTACACCGTATACAGCTACTATAAAAAACAGGCCTACTACGGCAATGTGGAACATTTTTTGAACTTCCTAAAGAATAAAGCAATATAAAAAAATGCCGCCCCGAAGGCGGCATTTTTTATTGTATATTGATTATAAATCTAAACGACACTCGTCTTGACGCTGCTTTATCCACATTTCCGTCATCATCAGTAATGGGTCTGCTGTTAGAGAGCCCCACTGCTTCCAATGTAGAAGCAAGCATTATAGTATCCACACCTGTTTCTTCCGACAAACAGTAGTTTTTAACATTATCTGCTCTTTCCTGTGAAAGAGGCAAACCGCTTTCATATGTACTTCCCTGCAATGGTGCGGTATGACCTTCAACCATAGTTTTGGAAACAAATCCATTGTATTTCTCAGAGAAAACAACAGATGTGTAAACATTCAAAAACTTATTGAGGAAAGTTTTTCCCTCAGCAGTCAACTCAGCAGAATCTCCGCCAAAAAGTACCGAAGAATCTACAGCCAATTCACCGTTATTTTTATCCACAGTAATTTTAATCCCCTCTGCCTCGAACGCCTGAGCAAGGTCTGACAAAAGGTCGTTTTTCTTTTCTACAACCTCTGTAATTTTATCTCCGTCCATTCCCTCAAGTGCACCTGCCTGTTCTTCACTGGTATACTTGTTAAGCTCACGCTTGTTATATTCGTCGGAGTCTGCGTTATAATAGTATGTATTTTCGCCGTCAGTCAAAACCAAACCGTCATCATCACAGAAGAAATATACATACTGATATGTTTTTTGGCTCTCCTCAAGAGCTACTGTAAATGTGAACAAGCCATTTTCCTGAATTTTGGCTATAGAATCATAGGCACGCTCCCCATCGCCTGTCATAAAGTAAATATATTTATATCCGTCCTCAGCGTCATAAAGGAAATCCACATTGATAATACCGTCGATACTCTTTGAGCCTTCAGAAAGATAACCGTTTGTATGAAAGTAATCGTATTCTCCATAAGGATCAATACATCCGTCTAATTCGATACTGTTTCCGCCCTTAGAAAGTGTTAACTTGCGTCCTTCAAAGGCAAAATCATATTCCCACACAACATCAGAAAATGTATATGTGATTTTGTTAGCTGCGTCATCCACCTTGAATTCATCAAGAGGTTTAACTATGAGTTTTTTGCCTTCTACACTATACGCACAGTAAAAATAATCCAACACATGGTCTCCGTCAGATAGTTTGCGCATAAAGCTTACCTGTGCCCAATCGTATTCCTCGACAAAACTGATTTTATGGGTTAAATTATTTTTTCCTGCTTTAAATCCTATGGGTAAAACGGTCAGTTCTCTTTCTTCACCGTCAATGAAACTTACTGAATGTTCTGCATTTTTTGCATATTCTTCTTCAGCTTCTCTTCCTCCACGCACTTTGTAATCTCCAAAAAACATCTCGGGTGTATATGTAAGATTTTCGTAAACCTGAGCAGGGTCAAGCTCTTTTTCGAGCGCACCCAACTCTACTGAATCCTCATTCTTTACAATAAACCCATCACTTCCAGAGCCAGCCTTTTCATTTGAGCAAGCCCCAAAAGAAAGCGCCAGTAACATTACCAAGAGTAAAGATAAAATTTTCTTCATTATATAACCTCTCCTTATTTTTATATAATTAAAACTGCTTTTTAGTATATCACAACTGGCACATTTTGTAAATAGTTATGACCCGCATTCCAAAATAATGTCTAACCGCTTACAAAATAGAAAATAACAACAGTTTGCAAAAATCCACCTGACATAATAAAAAGAGATATGACAGATGTCATATCTCTTTTTATGGTGGAAGAGGGTGGATTCGAACCACCGAAGCTACAAGCAACAGATTTACAGTCTGCCCCCTTTGGCCACTCGGGAACTCTTCCATACTATATTAAAAAAAATGGAGCTGGCGATGGGACTCGAACCCGCGACCTGCTGATTACAAATCAGCTGCTCTACCAACTGAGCTACGCCAGCACACTATTCACACTTAAATTGGTCGGGGTTAAGGGATTTGAACCCCCGGCCCCTTGGTCCCAAACCAAGTGCGCTACCAAACTGCGCCAAACCCCGACATTCCTTAGTCTCAAGCGGCACTTCATTATAATAGCACTTTTTTAGTGGCATTGCAACTCGAAAAACTATGTGTTTGCGTTCGTTTTATTAAAATATATCTTATTTTCTCTTTTTTTCTTTTGTTTAATTCTTAATTCTTTTATTTTCTTAAAATTTTTATAACGATTCCTATTATAAGCCCCACGCCTATAATCCCAAAGGCAGAATATACTGTTTGCACCAGCTCCGCAAAAGGCAAAAACGATATTAAAAGTGCTAAACAACACAGAAACAGCGCGTATTTTCCGCTCTTCTCCGGTGTCACACTTGCAACAACCGCTACACCTGACGATACTGCCGTAGTCATCATTGCCAAATACAGCACCACAGCACATAACATACCCAGATAAGGAAAATTTTTATAAATAAGTGCAAAAAACGGCAAATCAAAGCTTGCCACCTCCCAATGATACGCCAATACAAAGCTCATCAATACCAATGGTATAAGCACAAAAAAGCCTCCCAAGGCTCCGCCGATGCCTGCTTGACGGGGTGTTTTTGCAATTTTTGCACTGGATACCAACACCGCTACAGCCGAAACCATATTATAGCTCAGATATAAAACTCCCGACAGTGCAGGCTTTGCCACTTCATCTATGTATACCGCAGTAGTTACAGGCAGCCTACAGCACAAAACGCACAGCATTACAACCCCCACAAGCATCACAGGCGTTGCAATGAAATTAAATACTTCAAGTCCCGACACATCGTTTTTTATAACCAAAAAGCATATTAAGAGCGAAATCAGAGAACCCATAACCACAGGTAGCTTGAATTGCTCGTAAAAAAGCGCTCCGCAACCTGTTATCATTATGCAAAAGGACAAAACTAAAAACGCATTTGCCACAAACGAAAAAAATTTCGCCAAAGACACAGGAAAAATTTTTATAAAATATCCTTCGGCGTTTTTGATATTCATTTTTCTTGCATATTTACACACCGAAAACCCTAAAAAAGAAAACAGAAAACCAACAAAAACAGAGGTCACTATTCCACCCGTTTTGTAGCACGAAAAAAAGGAAAAAATTTCCCTCCCTGAGGCGAAACCCGCACCAAA
>JAGBXV010000049.1 GCA_017629115.1 Clostridia bacterium
AGCAGGTGTGGCAAATGAAGAAAAGAGTGCAGGTCTGACAGACTTCGGAAAAGAGGTCGTTGGGGAAATGAACCGTTTGGGAATGATAGTTGATGTGTCACATATTACGGAAAAAGGCTTCTGGGATGTGCTTAGTGTGAGCAAAAAGCCTGTAATGGCATCCCACTCAAATTGCTATTCTGTGTGTAACCACAGAAGAAATCTAAAAGACGAGCAAATAAAAGCGCTAATTGCAAACGGCGGTATAATGGGCATAAATATTTATCCGCCATTTTTGGAAAATGCCCCCGAAAAAGCAAATATCCAAAGTGTTATCCACCATGTTGACCACGCGCTTTCTTTGGGAGCTTATGACAACATCTGCCTTGGCTCTGATTTTGACGGAATTGATACAACACCTGCGGATATTACTGACGCATCTTGTTATATTAAAATAATCGACGCTATGAAAGAAAAATACAGCGATGAACTTATTGACAAAATAACTCATAAGAATTTTATTGAATTTTATAAAAAATGTTTATAGTTGCAAAATGTGGGAAAATATAGTAAAATAGATGTACCAGATAAACTGTAAAGGAGAACTAATATGAACAAAATTTCACTTGATTATTCAAAACTATGCGGTTTTGTAACAGACGAAGAAATTAAATCAATGGAACAGAGCGTGGCTGATGCCCATAAAACATTGACCGAAGGAACAGGTGAGGGCAATGACTTTTTAGGCTGGTTATCACTTCCTGTTGATTACGATAAAGAAGAATTTGCAAGAATTAAAAAAAGTGCTGAGAAAATCAAGTCCGACTCTGAAGTTTTGGTAGTTATCGGTATCGGTGGTTCATATCTTGGTGCTAAAGCTGCTATTGATATGCTTTCAAATAACTTTTATAATTTGCTTTCAAAAGAAGAAAGAAAAACACCCCAGATACTTTTTGCAGGTAACTCAATCAGTGGTTCATACCTTGCACAGTTAGTTGATTTTGTAAAGGATAAGGACTTTTCAGTTAATGTAATTTCAAAATCAGGCACAACCACAGAGCCTGCCATTGCTTTTCGTGTATTTAAGCAGTTGTTGGAAGAAAAGTATGGTCGTGACGAGGCAAAGAACAGAATCTATGCTACAACAGACAAAGCACGCGGTGCACTAAAGAATTTAGCAGACGAAGAAGGATATGAAACATTCGTAGTTCCCGACGATGTAGGCGGCAGATTTTCAGTTTTAACAGCAGTAGGTTTACTTCCTATTGCGGTAAGTGGTGCTGACATTGACAAGCTTATGGAAGGCGCGCAGTCTGCATTAGATGCGTACAAAACCTGCGATATTTATAACAATGATTGCTATATGTATGCGGCAATAAGAAATGTATTGTTAGAAAAAGGCAAGTCTACCGAAATTATGGTAAACTACGAACCCAGACTTCATTATTTTGCAGAGTGGTGGAGACAGCTATACGGCGAAAGCGAAGGCAAAGACGGCAAGGGTATTTTCCCGGCTAGTGTCGACTTTTCAACAGACCTTCACTCAATGGGTCAGTATATTCAGGACGGAAGACGAGTTTTATTTGAAACAGTTTTAAATGTAGAGAACTCAGGCGACGACCTTGTAATTGAAGCTACACCTGATAATATTGACGGTCTTAACTTCTTAGCAGGTAAAACCATGAGCTTTGTAAATAACAAGGCATTTTTGGGAACACTCTTAGCCCATAATGACGGCGGTGTTCCAAATATGATTATAAACATTCCTGAAATTAATGAATACTATTTAGGCCAGTTAATCTATTTCTTTGAAAAGGCCTGCGGTATTTCTGGATATATTTTAGGGGTTAATCCTTTCAATCAGCCGGGGGTTGAAGCATATAAGAAAAATATGTTTGCACTCTTGGGAAAACCCGGTTATGAAATGGAAAAAGAAACACTTGAAAAAAGACTCTAATTATGTTATAATTAAAAGGATTAAAATTCCTTTGGAGGTATTACAATGCAGTTTAAAAGCACAAGAGACGCTGGCGTCAGCGTTTCATCAGCTATGGCAATAAAAACAGGACTTTCTCCTGACGGTGGATTGTTCCTGCCTGAGAGTATTCCTAATGTGGATTTAGCTACAATTGAAAGCTTAGCATCTATGTCTTATAACGAAAGAGCAAAGAAAATCTTAGGCCTTTTCTTAACAGACTTCACAGATGATGAGCTTACAGATTGTGTAAATAATGCATATAACCGTGAAAAGTTTGAAAGTGATGAAATTGCACCTGTTTACAAAACATCAGACGGTGTGTACTTTTTAGAGCTTTGGCACGGTCCTACCTGTGCATTTAAGGATATGGCGTTGCAGATTTTGCCTCACCTTTTGTCAAAGTCTATCAAAAAGACAGGCGAAACAAAAGAGGTAGTAATTTTGGTTGCCACATCAGGCGATACAGGTAAGGCAGCATTAGAAGGCTTTAAGGATGTAGAAGGAACAAGAATTATCGTGTTCTATCCTGCAGAGGGCGTAAGTGATATTCAGAAGCGCCAGATGATTACTCAGGAGGGTAACAATGTTGATGTTGCAGCTGTAATGGGTAACTTTGACGATGCGCAAAACGGCGTAAAGAAAATCTTTACAGACAAAGACTACAGCGATATGCTTGCGCGCAATAACTTTATGTTATCAAGCGCAAACTCTATAAACTGGGGAAGACTTGTTCCTCAGATAGTTTACTACTTCTCAGCTTATGCTAATCTTTTAAAGAACAATGAGATTAAGCTTGGTGACAAGATTAACTTTGTTGTTCCCACAGGTAATTTCGGTAACATTTTAGCAGGCTACTATGCTAAAGAAATGGGCTTGCCTGTAAATAAACTCATCTGTGCATCTAATGATAACAATGTTTTAACAGATTTTATTGAAACAGGCGTATATGATAAAAACCGTCAGTTCAAAACAACAATTTCACCCTCTATGGATATTCTTATTTCCAGTAATTTAGAGCGTCTTTTGTACATTGCAACAGACGGAGATGATAAGTTGGTTGCGACATGGATGGATTTATTAAAGAACGAGGGCAAATACGAAGTTACAGAGGCAGTTAAGTCAAAGATAAAAGAAACATTTGTTGCAGGTTGCTGTTCAGATGATGAAACATTAGCTTGCATCAAGGGTGTTGAAGCTGATACAAGCTATGTAATGGATACACATACAGCAGTTGCAAAGAAAGTTTACGAAGACTATAAAAAAGCAACAGGTGACGATACAAAGACGGTTATCGTTTCAACTGCAAGTCCCTTTAAATTTGCTGACAGCGTGCTTTCTGCAATTAAAGATGAAATCACATCAGAAAACGAATTCCAGATGTTGGCGGAATTATCAGAAACAGCAAATGCTGAAATTCCCAAGCCTTTGGCATCTTTAGAATCAAAGCCGGTAATTTTCACCACTACCTGTGAGAAAGACGAAATGTACGATGTAGTAAGCCAGATGCTTAATCTTGCATAAGAGGTGTAAAATGGACTGGATAAAATTATCAATTTCTACTACAACTGAAGGAATTGAAGCTGTGTGTGCTGTTTTGATGGAGCAGGGTGTAACAGGCGTTGAAATTGATGACAGCACAGATTTTCACAACTTTTTGGAAAACAACCGCGACAAATGGGATTATGTTGACGAGGACTTGTTAAAAGCTCACGAATCAGGCTCGTATGTAAGTTTTTATGTAACGGATGATACTGAGGGCAAAGAAACCGTTTCTTTAGTTAAGGATGCACTTTTGGCGTTAAAATCACAGGATGCAGACGGTGGGTTTGGCACTCTTGAAATTTCCGGTACAAATATGAAAGAAGAAGACTGGTCCGAAAACTGGAAACAGTACTTTAAGCCTTTAAATGTTGGTGATAAGATTTTAATTTTGCCCGAATGGGAAACTCTCACCCAACCAACAGACAGAACTGTATTTACAGTCAACCCTGGTATGAGCTTTGGTACAGGCGCTCACCACACAACCCAGCTTTGCATTAAAGCAATGGAAAAATACTTAGAGAATGGTATGACTGTTTTAGACCTGGGTTGCGGAAGCGGTATTCTTTCAATTATTTCGTTGCTTTTGGGGGCTACCCACGCAACAGCTGTTGACATTGATGAAAATGCAGTAAAAATAGCGGTTGAAAACGCTGAAAAGAATAACATAGACCTATCAAGGTACCGCACAATGGCAGGAAATGTAACTTGCGATGAGAAACTTTTTGCAAAGATTTCCGACAGAAAATATGACATAGTTTTAGCAAACATCGTAGCAGATGTTATTATCGGTATTAAGGATATTGTCCCTGCCTTTTTAAAGGACAACGGCATATTTATCACATCAGGCATCATTGAAGAAAGATTGGATGATGTGGTTAGTGCCTATTCAGAAACTGACTTTACACAAATAAGTGAAGAACATCAGGGCGGTTGGGCAGCTTTAGTATATAAAAAATAAGACATAACTCCCGAATATAATTCGGGAGTTGTTTTGAATATAAGGAGTTAATTTATGAAGAGAGCAAGCGGAGTGTTAATGCATATATCATCACTTTACGGTGACTACGGAATAGGAAGCTTCGGTAAAGAAGCAATAGAATTTGTGGACTTTTTAAAAGAGGCTGGATTTTCCTATTGGCAGGTTTTACCCTTTTGTATGATAGACGAGTGTAACTCGCCCTATAAATCTTATTCGGCTTTTGGAGGCAACCCTTACTTTGTGGATTTGCCTGCATTGTATGAAGAAGGGTTGATAACAAAAGAAGAGCTTGATTCTGCCCGTCAGCAAACACCGTATTCTGCAGAATATGTAAGACTTTACCACACAAGATGTGACCTTTTGATTGAGGCTTCAAAAAGAGTAACAAACAAAGCTGAGATTGAGGCTTTTATAGATAATGATAAATACCTTTTAGATTTTTGTAGTTTTATGGCATTAAAACACAAAAACAATCAACTTCCCTGGTATGAGTGGACGAGTGAGGAATACGACGAGGATGTTCTTTTTGGTTGGAAATTTATTCAGTTTAAATTCTTTACACAGTGGGCAAAAATAAAAAAATATGCAAATGAAAACGGTATAAAAATAATAGGTGATATTCCGATATATGTATCATTAGACAGTGCAGATGTTTGGGGTAACAAATCGGAATTTTTGTTAGACGAAAGAAACAATCCAACCCATGTGGCAGGTGTTCCGCCTGATTATTTCTGTCCCGACGGACAGTTATGGGGAAATCCGCTTTATAACTGGGAAAAAATGCGGCAAACTGATTTTAACTGGTGGCAGGCAAGAATTAAACACAACTTTACCATGTTTGATGTAGTCCGCATTGACCACTTCAGGGCAATTGAGTCTTATTGGGCAGTTCCTGCAGGAGAAAAAACAGCAAAAAATGGCACTTGGGAAAAAGGCCCCGGTATGGATTTAATCCGCAAAATTCACGAAGTCCAAGGGGATAATTTTGTAATTGCAGAGGATTTGGGACACATTACCCGTGAGGTGGAGCAGTTGGTTCGTGACAGTGGTTTTCTGGGTATGAGGGTATTCCAGTTTGCGTTTATGAACAATGAAAACAACCCTCATTTGCCTCATAATTATATAAATAACTCAATAGCATACACCGGAACTCACGATAACAACACCCTTTTGGGATACCTTTGGGAGTTGGACGGTTGGACAAAGGGAAAAATGCTTGAATATTGCGGTTACTTAAGCCCCGACTGGGAAAGAGGATATGATGCAATTTTGCGTACATTGTTTGAAAGTAATGCAGGTTTGGTAGTACTTCCCATACAGGATTTACTTGGTTATGGCTCTGACACTCGCCTTAATATCCCGGGCAAAGCCGACGGTAACTGGCAGTACAGAGTAACCAAAGAACAGATAAATTCAATTGACAAAAAGAAATTCAGACATTTAAGCGAATTATACCACCGTATGTAAAAAAGGAAAAAGTATGGATAGAACGATTCTTCATTGCGACTGTAACGGCTTTTATGCCTCTGTCGAATGTGCACTAAATCCACAACTTAATAATGTTCCTATGGCGGTAGGAGGGTCAGCCGAAGACAGACACGGAATTATTTTGGCAAAAAATGAGCTTGCTAAAAAGTATAATATCAAAACAGCCGAAACTCTTTGGCAGGCGCGTCGCAAATGCCCTGAGCTTGTTATAGTGCCTCCGCACCACGATTTGTATGAGGAGTATTCAAAGAGAGTAAATGACATCTACAAGGAATACACAGATTTGGTTGAGCCATTTGGTATTGATGAATCGTGGCTTGATGTAACAGCCAGCCGTGCTCTTTTCGGGGACGGTGAGACTATTGCAAACATTCTTCGTGAGCGTATTAAGAAGGAAATCGGCATTACAATTTCAGTTGGTGTGAGCTTTAATAAAGTTTTTGCAAAATTAGGAAGCGACTACAAAAAGCCTGATGCTACAACTGTAATAACCAGAGAAAATTTCAGGGAAATTGTATATCCTTTGCCTGTTACCGACCTGCTCTATGCAGGCAAAAAAACCTCAGTACACCTACAAAAGTTAGGAATTAAAACAATAGGTGATTTAGCCAATACAGACAAAGAAGTCTTGAGAAAATCCCTTGGAAAAAACGGCGAACTTTTGTCAGAATACGCTCGCGGTGAGGACACATCACCTGTAAAATCCGTAACCGATGAAACTGAAATGAAGTCGGTAGGTAATGGACTTACTTTCAAACAGGATTTACTGGGTGAAGAGCAGATAAAAAAGGGTATTCACATAATTACAGAAAGCGTAGCAACCAGAATGAAGCGTTACGGTGTAAAGTGTAACACCTTGCGTGTTCAAATAAAGGGTACAGATTTTAAAACAGTATCACGCCAAAGAGGACTTGACGCTCCAACAAACTTGGAAAAAACAATCCGTGACACAGCTTACGAGCTTTTGCGCGAGGTATGGGATTTAAAGAAACCTGTAAGAGCGTTGTCTATTGCAGGAGCTAACCTCATATACGATAACAGCGGAGCACAATTATCTTTGCTCGAGGAGGATGAACAAGACGAAAAGCGTGAAAATCTCGAAGAAACCATACGCACACTTAGGAAACGCTACGGTTTTAACAGTGTAAAAACTGCAGATGTTATGGATAGAGAAGTGGATGTATCAGAAACCCATATAAGGTCACAACGAAAAGCTAAAAAATAGTCCTGACCATCAAAATCAAGTTTGTTATTAATTGTGGTCACTTGCAATAAGCAAGTGACTTTCAATAACGATTTTGATTACGAACGACTGTCACCTCTCGGCGTATCATATACGCCTTCGGGTTCCATTCGTCCATTCAGAACAATTTTTGTCGCTTTTGACGAAAAGTTAAAAAATAAGACTACCGACAGGTAGTCTTTGTTTTTTGTATAATGTTGAGCAAGTCTGTAAGCCGGGTTCTGTATTTGATGATTATCTGTCTAGGCCGTATATTACTATACGGCTCAAGCCACCGCCATACACAGGCACATCGGGCAGATTAAGCCTGCATAAGCCAATACGGTGTTGCTTCGGGTGGGGTTTACATAGCCGCTGCGTCGCCGTAGCGCTGGTGAGCTCTTACCTCACCTTTCCACCATCGCCGTTTCCGGCAGTCTATTTCTGTTGCACTGTCCTTAGAGTCGCCTCCACCGGGAGTTGCCCGGCACCCTTGCCCTATGAAGCCCGGACTTTCCTCGTGAATAAAATTCCCGCAATCATCTGGCTTACTCAACAAAAGATATTTTATCAGTTAATTTAAAAAATGTCAATTACTTAATCAAATCCTGCATAAAGATAAATTCATATCCGTTTTCTTTGAGAACTTCGCAGGCAACCATCAGCTTCTCTGTGTAATCGGGCTGATATGCAAGGTAATCTTTGTAGAAATACTGTTCGTGTGAACCCCAACCGATATATTCTTTGCCGATAAAACTTTCCATATCGCTACGCATATTATCCAATGTACATAGATTATGTATAGGGCCGTCAGCAAAGTTTTTAAATTTAATACCGATTTCTTTGTCGATGATAAATTTGGATGTGTTGTGTGTAATTTCAAATTCATCACCGGATACGTGATTATAACCGCAAAGTGAGTTTGCTATCGCAGCATTTCTGCCGGGTCTTTTAAATACCATGGTTTCAGGTTTTCTGTTATGCAGAAGTCTGAATGAATGACCATAGGGGAGTGAAGAATCGTCTCCTGTATATTCAAAACGCTCACCTGTTGTTGCGCTGATTAGCTTAACGCCGCAATCGTAAAGTGCACGACAGCCGTCTTTACTCATAGGACGCCAGTGGTTTAAAACTGCACAAGACCAGTTTTCAGGATTTGCAAAGCGATAAACTTCTTTTTGCATCTTTGTAAAGTCTTCCTTTACATGGTCGTAGTCTGCATTTATATAAGGATAGTCAGGAAATTCGCAAAGTGAGTGAAAACCAAACTTAAGCCAGTCAGATGCTTTCAGCCATTCTTCTTTATATGCATCTGTCATTTCTTCTAATGAAAATTCATCCGGACCGTAGAAATTGTCTGTTTTGTAAAAGATGTTCAACTGAACTTTTAAACCGTATGTATCGTGTGCTTCCTTGAGCATTTTAAGGAAAGGATTATCAAACAATGTGGCAGGTTTTTCACGGGTCAAATCACGGAAAAGCCAGATGACATCATCAATAGCAAATGTTGTGAATTTTTTCATGGTTATCATTCTCCTTGGTTTAAAATATTACATTAATCATTATAGCATACTTATAGTGAAAAGCAAGAGAAAACTGTAAAATTTACGAAAAAATGTTGACCTTTTATTCGCTGAATGTTATAATTGACACATAAGTAAAATTTAGACAAAGGAGATAAATTTGATGAGCACAAGATATGAATCAGCAAAAGCGATTTACGCAAAACTTGGCGTAGATACAGATGCTGCAATTGCGAAATTAAAAACAGTTCCCACAGCACTTCATTGCTGGCAGGGTGATGATGTTATCGGTTTTGACCACGACGGTCCTTTGACAGGCGGTATCCAGACAACAGGTAACTACCCCGGTAAGGCAACAACACCTGCCCAGTTGCTTGCTGATATGGATAAAGCAATGTCATTGATGCCTGGTAAGAAAAAGATTAATGTTCACGCGTGCTACGCTATTTTTGAAGACGGCGAGTTTGCAGATCGTGATGCTTTAGAACCCAAGCATTTCAAAAAGTGGGTTGAGTTCGCAAAAGAGAGAGGTATGGGCTTAGACTTTAACCCCACATTCTTCTCACATCCTAAAGTAAAAGACGGACTTACATTATCAAGCCCCGATGAGGCTACACGCAAATTCTGGATTGAGCACGGTAAGGCTTGTATCAGAATCTCTGAGTATTTTGCTCGTGAGACAGGTGTTCCCTGTGTCATGAACATCTGGACAGGCGACGGCTATAAAGATGTTCCTGCCGACAGAATGGGCCCCAGAATGAGATATAAAGAATCTATTGAAGCGATTCTTTCGGAGCCTTTTGATAAGAATTTAGTTAAACCCTGTGTTGAGTCAAAAGTATTCGGTATCGGTGTTGAATCCTACACTTCAGGCAGTGCGGAATTCTCACTTACATTTGCCGCAACACACGACGGTTGCTTGCCCTTAATGGATAATGGACACTATCATCCCACAGAAGTTGTTTCTGATAAGATTTCAACATTACTTTGCTATTTCCCTGAGATAGCTCTCCATATCACACGCGGTATCCGTTGGGATAGTGACCATGTGTTGGTATTTGACGATGAAACAAAAGAAATCGCTAAAGAAATCGTTCGTTGCGACGGACTTTCGAGAGTACATATGGCGCTTGACTACTTTGATGCAAGCATAAACAGAATTGCCGCTTGGACAGTAGGTTACAGAAGTTGGCAGAAAGCTCTTCTTTACGCTTTATGTGAGCCTTCAGCGCTTCTTAAGAAGCTTCAGGACGAAAATGCTCTTACAGAGCTTTTGGTAATGCACGAAGAAGTTAAGACATTGCCTTTCGGTGACATCTGGGCAGAATACTGCGCACAGTGCGGTGTAGCAGCAGATAGCGAATGGTTCAATGAAGTAAAGAAATACGAAGAAGAAGTATTACTGAAAAGATAAAGTCAATAAAAAATGCTGTAGCTTTGCGCTACAGCATTTTTTATTGAGAATGATTTAGTTTAAAAAATTTTTCATATAATATTTTGAATTCATATAAATTTGCTCATTGAATTTTTTAAATCCCATTTCTTCAACCAATGTTGGTGTGTCGGAGAAGAGGTTTGTACCCAAACCTAAACGCTCACCGGGGATTTTTCCGCCCATAGCAGCAATTGTTGTGGGGAACATATCCAATGTGCAGAATTCACGATTTTTGCTGATTTCGTCACTTGCAGGAACCGCAGAGTTAATGATGCAGTTATAAACTCTTTGATCATAACCTGAATCAACATTTCTCTGGATATATTCAGAGTCCATTGTCAAATGGTCACCAACGATTACGATTGTTGTATCTTTATAGAAACTCTGTCTCTGAATCCATTTAACAAATTTTGCTACCTGCTTGCTTGAACAGGAAATAACATTATCGTACTGTTCTTCGTATTCATCGTCACAAAGGTCGCAAATATAACCGTTTGTAAAGTGTGTGTCTACTGTGAGCATTGTAAATGCAAAGGGCTGGTCTTTAGCTGCAATTTTTGTAAGCTCCTGCTGAGCGTATTTAAAGAGGTATTTATCTTCCATACCCCACCATACATGATAGCCTTCGGGAACAATGCCGTCCTCCTGAGCTGTATAGAGGTCATAAATTTTGTCAATTCCGTGGTCTTTGAAGTAAACATCACGGTTTGCAAATGTAGCATCAGAACCAACCATAAGAGTCTGATAGTAACCATGTTCCTTTAAAAGGGTAGTGATGCTATTAGCACCGGGTAGGAAACTATCTGCACCGTATGCGTTTCTTTCGAATGAAGCGGGTGCTTTAAGTGGTATACCGGATGTCTGAGCCGCCATTGCTGCTGCTGTCCAGGTTGTACCGTTAGGTGTAACAAAACCGCCTACGCCGTCGTTATGTGAAAAGTTGATATTTTTATTTGCAAGGTCGTAAAGTTCGGGCATAATACATCTGTCTTTTAAACCGCCACCTTGTTCTTCTGACAGGTAAGTGGTTTCAATTGATTCCAAGAAAATATAAATAAGATTACGCTTTTCTTCAGGAAATTCAACGCCTGCTGTCATGGGGTCAACATATTCTTCCTCAAATATTTTAGATGTGTTTAAAATGCTGTACAGATATTCTGAAAAGCTTACTATATGCGCCGCAGTAAATAACATTATGGTAGAAAGTATCAAGGAAATAGCAACAGCACAACCGTGTTTAATGGGGAATAGCTTAAACTTAAATTTTTTGATTTTGATAGCAATGTCCTTTTTCTTGGGGAAGAAAAACAATACAAAGCCAATTGCTGCGAATGATAAAATTGCAGGAAGTAATCCCTTTAAAAGATAGCTTCCTGTAACTGTCGCCTGAGCGCCGTCGAGGTTAGATAAAAGTGTAAACATAATAGCGTCAAAGCCAACATTTCCGCAAGTAAAATCATACCAGTTTGCTGCAAAATAAGCAACCGTACTGATAAACAAATATATTAAGCACAGAGTTATAGACACTACACGGCGATTTTTCTTAGGTTTGGTTATTATGACTTTATCTGGTTCTATTACAGGGCTGTTCATTACTAACTCTCCTTTTAATCAAACTGAATTGATTATAATACATTTAAG
>JAGBXV010000050.1 GCA_017629115.1 Clostridia bacterium
AGGACGAATGGGCGAAATTTTAACCGCCGACGGCTTCACCTATGACGATGCCGCATTGTCGCTGATTGCTGAACTTGGCGACGGCTCTATGCGCGACTCCCTGTCTGTGCTTGACAAATGCGTGGGCGCAATAGACTCTCACCTGTCCTTTGACACAGTGACCAGTGTAACAGGCATTGCCGATAACGAGGTTATGTACGAGTTAGCTTTGGCAGTTGCAAAAGGCGACACCGCTAAAGCTTTAATAAAAATAGACGAAATTATAGAAAAAGGCAAGGAGTTAGGACTCTTTGCGGAGCGTTTTATAAAATACCTGCGTGACATTTTAATGGTCAAGGTAACAAATAAACCGGAGATTTTCTTAAACACTTCGGCAGAAAACGCTCAAAGAATAGACGATTTATCTGTAGAGTTTTCCAAGGAGCGTCTGGTGCGTTCAATTGAGCTTATGTGTGATGCATACGCTAACACCCGAGCATCCACCGCTGTTCGCACCGTGTATGAAATGGCACTGGTGAAAATGTGCGAGCCTGATACAGAGGACACCCATGATGCCTTACTTGACAGAATTGCTGTTTTAGAAGAAAAGCTTGCAAAAGGCGATTTTGTTGTGACTAAACCCCAGCCGGCGACAAACGACAATTCTCTCCCTTGGGATGAGGACAAAAAGCCCGCACCCAAGGCAGAAAAAGCTCCGCCAAAGCCTGTTGATACACCCAAGGCTAAACCGACAGTAAAAGAGCCTGAAGATAAACCTTTGGTTTCAGACGGCAGCGTGGCTTCACGCTGGCCTGAGATTATAAATCACATTAAAACCCACGGCGGTATGCCCCTTTACCCTCATCTTATGAGCGTTCACGCAAAAGAGGTAAACGGCAAGCTCTGTGTGGTTTTCGGAGAAAATGTGGCAATGTCAAAAAGCATTGTATCAAAGGCCTCAAACATCGCCCTTATTAAGGACGCTGTAACAGCCGTAACAGGCGAAACTATGGAGGTGGCTTGCGTCACGCCCAAAGAAATTGGCGAAGATGCCGACGACCCATTGAAAAAATTAGAAGAGCTGGCAAAAAACCACTCTGAAATACAGTTTATATAGTTGGAGGAAAGAAAAATGGCAAAAGGAAACAAATTCACAGGCGGCGGAAACCATAAAATGAACACCGCTATGCGTCAGGTGCAGATGATGCAGGAAGAAATGGAAAGAGTACAGAAAGAAATCGAAGAAAAAGTAATAGAAACTTCAGCCGGCGGCGGCAAGGTTAAGGTAGAAATGAAGGGTACAAAGGAAATTACCAAAATCACAATCGACCCTGAAATTGTTGACCCTGACGACACAGAAATGTTAGAGGACTTAATCACAGTTGCTGTAAACGACGCTATCCGTCAGATTGAAGCAGCAGCCGAAGAAGGCATGGGCGCAATCACAGGAGGACTTAATATCCCCGGCTTGTTCTAAGAGGTGTCTTTTATGAAAGTGCTTTTATTATCCGTGCCTGCAGGCGGCGGACATTACCAGACAGCACGCGCTGTTTGCGATTACCTCAACACTTTAGATAACGCCCAGTGCGAAATACTGGATATTGCCGAAAATACAAACGGATTTGTAAAAGGTTTTATATCAAATGGATACCTTTTTACCACCACCGCACTTCCTGCGGGGTACAGATTCTTTTACAACCTAATGAACAAACGCACAAAGCACAGCTTTACTTTTGTGTCAAGGCTTTTGTACTGGGTTTGCGGCAAAAAGCTGGTAAAATATATAGAAAGCTATAAGCCCGATGTTGTTGTGTCAACTCATCCCTTTGCTACGGTTGTGTTAAACATCCACGCAAAAAAGCATAAATTAAACACAAAAATAATATCAATTATTACAGACCTTACCATACAGCCTATGTGGGAGCAGACAACCTCTGATTACTTTATTACCGCATCGGATTTACTTTCCTATCAGGCACTTGTGAAGTGGGGTTCATGTGACAATGTGCTGCCTTTGGGCATCCCTATAAGCACGAAATTTTCACATAAAACAAAAAAAGCGCAGGCACGCAAGTCTCTCGGTTTTCCCGATAAGTTTACCGTGCTGGTTATGATGGGGTCAATGGGGTACGGCAGTGCCGCAGCAAAGCTTATACGAGAGCTCGACTCTTTAACTGATGATTTTCATATCATCGCCGTGTGTGGCAACAACAAAACGCTAAAGGCACGCATTGAAAAGCTTAAAATAAATAAAAGTCTTACCGCTTACGGTTTTGTGAACAATGTGGCAGACCTTATGGACACAGCAGACTGTATTATTACAAAGCCCGGCGGCCTGTCCTCATCGGAGGCTCTGGCAAAGAACTTACCTATTATCCTTGCCAATCCCATTCCCGGTCACGAGGACAGAAATCAGGAATTTTTGGTAAACAACGGCGCAGCAGTCGCCCTTTCTAAAACCTTTAAGGTTTCAGAGGCTGTTTACCAACTTATTTACTCAGAAGATATGTGCAAGCGTTTATCCGAAAACGCTCATCACTTGGCTAAGCCCGATGCAACACGCAATCTGGCAGAGCTTATATTAAATATAAAAAGCTAAACGCCCTATGGCAGAAAGGTTGGGATATTTATGAAACTGGTATTTGCAATTGTAAGCAACGACGATGCCAACACCGTAATGAAGCAGCTTAACAAAGAGGGCTTCTCTGTAACTAAAATGGCATCAACAGGCGGCTTTTTAAGAGTTGGTAATGTTACGCTTTTAGTTGGTACAGACGAAGAAAAGGTTCAGGCTGTTATTGACATCATTTCCAAACACTCAGCAAAGCGCAAGCAGGTTGTTTTCTCGGCTGAGCCCTATATCGGCGCAAGCACCGGCTATATGTCATTCCCTGCCGAAATAGAAGTTGGCGGCGCTACAATCTTTGTAGTAGATGTAGAAAGATTTGAGAAAGTCTGATGAGATTTCCTCAGCTTTACGGTCACGAAACAGTAAAACAAAGTCTTAGCTTAGCAATAGCTAATGACAGAATATCCAATGCCTATGTCTTTGAAGGAATTGAGGGTGTAGGCAAAAAGCTGTGCGCAAAAATCTTTTCACAGGCGCTGGTTTGCCAGTCGGACAACGCCCCATGTGGAGTGTGCCCTGCTTGCATTCAGGCAAGAGCAAACACCCTGCCGGACATCATTGTTCCCAAAAAGGACAAGGATAGCAAAACTTTGGGTGTTGAGGAAGTGCGCCAGCAAATAATTGCGGAGGCTTACTTAAAACCCCGCAACACACAGCGCAAAATATTTATTATTGAGCAAGGCGACGAATTAAGTCCTGCTGCACAAAACGCACTTTTAAAGGTTTTGGAAGAGCCACCCTCTTATGTGACATTTATTATTTGCGTCACATCAAAGGAAAAGCTCCTGCCCACCGTTTTGTCCCGCAGTCAGGTGATTTCGTTCTTTCCCTTGCCGTATATTACTGTGGCAGAGTACCTTACAGACAACCACGGATGTTCCCAAGAGGACGCCTCAGTTGTTGCCAAGCTCTCCCGAGGAAGCATAGGTGCGGCTGTGTCTTTCGCTTGCGACACAGCAAAAAAAGAGCGCATTGACAAAAGCGTTGGCGCTCTTATAAATCTTAAGAAAAACTCCTTACGCATTCGCGAAATGGTGGAGTTTTTAACCGAGGAAAAGGAAAATATTGAAGAAATTATCGACTATTTGCTTACTTTCCTCAGAGACTGCGTACTGATTAAAACCGACCTTGTAGACAAGGCTGTTTTTTCAAACAAAGTCTCCGACATGAGAGTTTTTACACAAAATCTGACAAAAAAGAAGCTTATTGCAGCTTTTGATAAATTAAACAGTTTAAAAATCAAACTAAAGCAAAATCTAAATTTTAACGCAACGGTTTCAGAGACCGTAATGCGTATATGGGAGGACTTCCATGACGAAGGTAGTGGGCATAAGATTTAAGCCCGTAGGAAAAATCTATTACTTTAATCCTGAGGATATTGTCCTTGCCCCCGGCGACGGTGTTATAGTTGAAACAACACGCGGCGTGGAATACGGCACAGTAGTTCTTACGGATAAGGAAATAGACGAAAAAGAATTTAATATGCCGATTAAGAGCATTTTAAGAAAGGCGACAGACACAGATTGCGCAACCGCCGAGGACAATAAGAAAAAAGCAAAAGAAGCCTTTTCTATTTGTCTTGAAAAAATTGCAGCAAACAACCTGGAAATGAATTTGGTAGATGTTGAATACACATTTGACAGAAGCAAGGTGCTGTTTTACTTCACAGCCGACGGCAGAGTGGACTTCAGACAACTGGTCAAAGACCTTGCGGCGGTATTCAGAACCCGCATTGAGCTTCGCCAGATTGGCGTAAGAGACGAAGCAAAGCTTTTGGGCGGCTTCGGTATTTGCGGAAGACCCTTGTGCTGTTCGCAGTTTTTGGGTGACTTTGAGCCTGTTTCAATCAAAATGGCTAAGGAACAGTCGTTGTCATTAAACCCCACTAAAATTTCCGGCACCTGTGGTAGACTTATGTGCTGCTTAAAGTATGAGCAGGACGCATACGAAGAATTATTGGACAAAACACCCAATGTGGGCGCATTAGTAGATACGCCAATGGGGCGCGGAACAGTAATATCTTCACAGCTGTTGAAGGGTATCGTTTCTGTAAAGATGAACTCTGAAGATACCTTGGTTAACGATTTTAAGGTTTCTGACATTGTAATTATAAAGAACGCACAGCGCTCGCATCAAAATAAACAGACCGACGATGTTGATGCTAAGGCATTGGCTGAGTTAGAAAAAGATTAATACAGGAGGCAACACATGGCAGCACTTACAGAAAGAGAAGTATTAGTATACCGTGAAAAACCGTTGCTACGCGACGGCAACACTCTTTACTATGGAGATTTTTCCGAAAACTTTATAGTAAGATTTACAATTTTAGAGTCAGAAAAGGTTAACGACCTTGATATGGCAACAAAAATTATTATTGAGCTTTTAGAGAAAAACGGCGATGACATATCGCAGGCAAAGCTTACCAAAAAAGCAGAGCGCACAAGTATGTGGGCAGCACTGGATATTGGTATTTACTGGCTGGAAGATATACTTGAAATGGAAAAAGAATTCCTTAAAAATGCTTGATAAAATTGCTTGGACCGCATAAAATATCAAAACAAAAGACCGTAGCATAGCTACGGTCTTTTGTTTTAATAGTGTATATAAATATTTTGAGTTTCGGGTATCCATTCTATTTCGCACCCAAGGCTTGACGCAACGCTTCTTAGAGGAATCATCGTTATGCCATCAATCAGCTCAGGTGCTGATGAAACAGTTGCCGCAACGCCGTTTACAAAGCTTATTTTACTGCCTATTGTCAGTGAAATTCTTTTTCGGTTAAGAGATATACTTATACGCTTAGTGCTTGCGTCCCATGTGATTGTGCCACCCATGTACTCCACCACATCGCGAAGGGGTACCATAGTCACGCCGTTAATCAGCGCAGGTGCTGCGGTCAGTCTTTTTGCCGTTGCTTGCTTTAGGGCATAAGGACTGCCAATTCTCATTGAGATACATTTTTCCGCACCGGGTATTGTGGGGATGCTTTCAATATCTGCCACATCAATTATTTCTTCGTATGTGCCAACACTTTCGTCCTTGGTGTCTGTAGGCTCAGGCGTTGAGGGTTTGTCATTGCCTGCTGCAGGATTTGACGGAGTAACAACAGGTACTTCTACAGGTTCTTCGCTTTTGGTCACTTCCAGTGTCAAAAATCCGTAGGTATAACCATCCATAGAGTAAAAGGCTCTGCCGTTTCTGTACTCACCGCAATCAGCAAACACAGGTGTCACGATTTCATCACCCTGTTCATTTATATAACCCCAAAGATTATCCTTAAACACTCTTGCTACGCCGTCGGTAAAGGTATAGCAAAAATCATAATCTGTTTGCATAAGCCATTTTCCCTGGGCATTTATATATCCGCTTTTGCCGTTTGCCTTGGCAGGGAAACGCCCTTTATCGTCAGGCTCGCCAATATAATCAAATGTAAACGCTGATGTTCTCTTGCCGGTGGTGTCTATTATACCATAGCCTGAATCCAGCGCACAAACTGCGTAACCGTCTTTAAAATCACCTGCAAATTTATAGGTGGGTTTTACCTGATAAGCACCATAAGTGGTAATGTAACCCCACTTTTCGCCAAATTTTACTGCGGCAAAGCCCTCGTGAAAATCAAACCCCATATCAAACTGAGGATGAATAATTATACTGCCTGTTGTGTCACAATAACCATAGAGACCGCCCTGTACACCGCACACTGCCCCATCTCCGGGCGTAAACGAATAATCAAAGGGCGAAATAAAAGCGATTTCACCTGAGCGGTTTATGTATGCGTACTTTCCTTCGGCTGTCATAACTCTGGCAAGGTCATCCGAGAAATTTTCGGCTTTCTGGAACTGATAGGGAATAAGCACATCTCCCTCATAGGAAATGTAGCCCCAAAGCCCGTCATATTTGGCAGGGATATATTTGTCCACAATTTCGCCCATTGCCTCCCAGTTGTAGCCTGTTATGGGATAGCCGTTTGTATCGCATATACCCCAGAGGGAGTTTTTGGAAACCTTTGTTACATTACTGTAAAAGGAATCCGCCATATTATATATAGGCTCGCGCATAACGGTATAACCTTCGTATGCACAAACTGTATGTATAGGAAGCAAGCTGATGACTGTTATCAACAGCAATGATAATATTTTCTTCATTTTGTTGCCCTTTCTGCTAAAATAAGCGGCAAAATATTCGCTTTTTTTCCTGTCACACTTTGTGACACATTATATTTTATAACATTTTCTTTAAAAATTCAATAAAATATGAAAAAAAACTATGATTTTTGCGCGTATAGTGGTATAATTATCCTGAGGTATTATGATTGTTAAGGAGGAAAGCTAAATGAGCAAGGTTATAACTGTAAAAAAACCTCAGGATTTTTATCAACTCGACGCACCTGCTGAGGCACTGGCTTCAGGGGAGCTTGTGGCTTTTCCCACCGAAACCGTTTACGGTCTGGGGGCAAACGCTCTTGATGCTTTTGCTGTAAAATCTATTTTTACAGCAAAAGGCAGACCTCAGGACAATCCGCTGATAGTTCACATAGCACATAAAAGCCAGATTTACGAATTGGTAAAATCAGTACCCCCTGCAGCAGAGAAGATTTTAGACACTCTCGCACCGGGTCCTGTTACAATAATTTTAGAAAAAAACGATGTTATTCCCGATGTGGTAACTGCCGGCGGAAAAACCGTTGCTGTGCGTATTCCGGAAAATTACATTGCTCAAGAATTGATTGCGCGCGCAGGTGTGCCTGTGGCAGCACCCTCTGCCAACACCTCGGGAAAACCCAGCCCTACAAAGGCAGAGCATGTTAAAGAAGATTTGTGGGACAAGGTAAGTTACATCATTGACGGCGGTAGCTGCAGTGTAGGGCTTGAGTCTACCGTTATAGACCTTACCGTTACGCCCCCTGCCATACTGCGTCCCGGTGGCATTTCACACGAGGAGTTAGCTGCTCTTATAGGGGAAGTGCGGGGGTATAAGAGCGGCGATTCTGATACCACCGCACCAAAAAGTCCCGGTATGAAATACCGCCACTATGCCCCAAAAGCAAAAATGAAAGTTTTCAAAGGACAAGCCTTTGAGGAGGCAATTAAAGAAACTATTGCAGCCACCCCTCAGGTAAATGTGTGCGTTCTCACAGCAGGCGAGCGCACATACCAAGGCGCTAAGACCATAAATTGCGGCGCAACACCTGAAGAATATTCAAAAAATCTTTTTGACGCTTTGCGCACAGCCGATAACCAAGGGGCAGACATTATTTTGGCTGAGCTTCCATTCCCCTCAGGCGGTATCGCTACAGCCCTTTATAACAGAATTTATAAATCCTGCGGAGGCAATGTGGTATTATGCAAATAGTAAAAATGGAACCCCGCCACATACCCGCCATTCTTCAGGTGGAGCAGGAATGCTTTCACTCGCCCTGGAGCGAAAAGATGTTTTCTGAAGAGCTTTCCGGCAAGTTTTCACACTACTATGTAGCAGAAGTATGCGGCTGCGCCGTGGCTTATATGGGAATGTGGGCACTGTCCGGAGAGGGGCATATAACTAACATTGCCGTAGCAAAAGCTTACAGGCGGCAAGGCATTGCAAAGTCACTGCTTAACCGCTTTATAGAAATAGCGAAAGAAGAAAATCTTGAATTTATGACCTTAGAGGTACGCACATCAAACACCCCTGCAATTGCTCTTTATGAGTCATTTGGCTTTGAGCAGGTGGGTGTGCGGAAAAAATATTACGAAAATAGCGAAGACGCACTTTTATTAACAAAGTTTTTTGGAGAATAAGTATGGACAATCTTATTTTAGCAATCGAATCATCCTGTGACGAAACCTCTGCCGCCGTTATAAAAAACGGCCGTCAGGTTAAATCATGCGTGATTTCATCACAAATAGAGATACACAAAAAATTCGGCGGCGTTGTTCCCGAAGTAGCATCACGAAACCACATTTTAAACATATCTTCCGTGGTGGGCGAGGCTATGGAAAAGGCTAAGGTTCAGTATTCTGACCTGTCAGCCGTTGCCGTAACCTACGGTCCGGGGTTAATTGGTGCTTTGCTGGTGGGCGTATCCTATGCAAAAGGTATTGCCGCAGCAAACAACATCCCCTTGGTGGCAGTAAACCACATACACGGACATATTGCTGCCAATTACATCACCCATGCAGAGCTTGAGCCTCCTTTTGTTTGTTTGGTGGCATCGGGCGGTCACAGCCATATTCTGTATGTAGAAGATTACATGAAGTTTGAAATTTTAGGACGCACCCGTGACGACGCAGCAGGCGAAGCCTTTGACAAAATTGCACGAGTTATCGGTTTGGGGTATCCCGGCGGTCCTAAAATCGAAGCTTTGGCAAAAGAGGGCGATGACGCTGCCATGAAATTCCCCAGAGTGGAATTTGCGGACGCTCCTTATGACTTCAGCTTCAGCGGAGTTAAAACCTCTGTTATAAATTATTTGCACAACGCAGAGCAAAAAGGCACACCCGTAAATTCTGCAAATATTGCTGCAAGCTTTCAAAAAGCCGTAACAGATGTTTTAACAGCACACACTATCCGTGCTTGCCTTGATAAAAAAGTTTCCAAGGTGGTACTGGCAGGCGGTGTAAGTGCAAATGGTGCACTGCGTGAATCCTTTATGCGCGCAGCCCAGGAAAACAACCTTGAACTTTATTACCCACAGCCCATATACTGCACCGACAACGCAGCAATGATAGGGTGTGCTGGGTACTATAAATTTTTAGAGGGCAACTTTGCCGACAGCAGTCTTAACGCTGTGGCAAATCTGAAACTCTAAAACTTCTTTAAAAGAAAGGAAGTGCATTAATGGACGAAAAAGAACTTCTGACTACTGAGCCTGAAAAAACAGAGCCCCCTGTTGCCGATGTTGAAAATGACACATCTGCCCACAGTGAGGAAAAGAAAGCTGCCATGGCTCATATGGAAAGTATTTTTGAGCAGGTTTCTGCAATCCGTGGCGATGACAAAGCACCGACACCCGCACCCGAAAAAACTGAAGATGCACCCGAAAGCAACAAAACAGAAATTGAACTCATTACACTAAAGACTCTTACCGACGAGGAAAAAGAGCAAAAAGAACAGGAGCAGGAAGCTAAGCGTCAGGCAAAAAACCGCAGTCTTATTATAAGGGCCGTTATATGTATTCTTGTGGCGGCAATAGTTATCTTCGGCGGTTATTTGTATGTTGACTATATGCCCAAAAACATAGAAGGAACAGTTGTTGTAACCATTCCTCAGGGGGCAAGCACCGACCGAATTGCCGAAGAATTGAAAAAGAGCAAGCTCATCAACTCCGAGCTGTTCTTTAAGGCAATGTCACGCATACGCGGTATGGATAGCAAATACAATTACGGCAAATTCGAAATAGACCGCAGCGCCGGCTATGAAGCTATTTTTAAAATTCTTTCCGCCCCCGGAAACGCTATGGAAAGCGTACGAGTAACAATTCCCGAAGGATATGAAGTCTATAAAATTGCAGACCTTTTGGAGTCAAAAGGTCTGATTGACAAGGATAAGTTCTATTATCTTATTGACAACGGAAACTTTGACTACGATTTCGTACAGAACATCCCCCAACGAGAAATGCGACTGGAGGGCTACCTTTTCCCCGACACTTATGACTTCGTTCCAAATGACGAATACGGCATTATCAACGAAATGCTTGGTCGGTTTGAGCAGTTTTACTTAAAATACGAAATTGACATCGAAAGCTCTGATATGACCATGGATGAAATAATAACCTTAGCGTCCATCATAGAGCGTGAAGCAGGCTCAGCTGACAAAAAGCTTGTTTCAAGCGTGTTCCACAACCGAATTAAGAGTCCTCAGTATCCGTACTTGCAGTCATGTGCTACGGTACAGTATGTGTTAAAGGAAAGAAAGCCTGTGCTTTCTTATGAGGATACGCAGATTGACAGCCCGTATAACACATATATAAATAAGGGACTTCCCATAGGGCCTATTGCGTCGCCCGGCGAAGCGTCCCTTGAGGCGGCTCTTTATCCTGAAAACACAAATTACTATTTCTTCGTGCTTGGCAGCGACGGAAGTCACCATTTCTCCCAAACATACGAAGAACACTTGCAGGCGCAAAATTAAAAAATAAAACGCACACTATTGTGTGCTTTTTATTTTTATAATTATTCTTCTGTTTCTTCTGGTGCACCTGCTTCATTGAATAGTATATCTCTTACTTCTTCATCTATTTTTGCAAGCATCTCGGGGTGTTCTTTTAAGAACTGTTTGGCATTCTCTCTGCCCTGACCAATGCGTTCTTCTTCGTAGCTGTACCACGCGCCGCCCTTTTGGACAATGCCTGTAGCCGCCGCAATATCTAAAATACAGCCGATTTTTGAAATACCCTCGCCGTACATAATATCAAACTCTGCCTCTTTAAAGGGCGGAGCAACCTTGTTCTTTACAACCTTAACCTTTGTGCGGGCGCCTATTACTTCTGTGCCCTGCTTGATTAATTCCTGCTTTCTTACATCAAGGCGTACTGATGAGTAGAACTTAAGAGCTCGTCCGCCTGTTGTAACCTCGGGGTTTCCGTACATTACGCCAACCTTTTCACGAAGCTGGTTGATAAAAATTGCTACTGTATTTGTGCGGGCTATTACACCTGCCAACTTACGAAGCGCCTGACTCATAAGTCGTGCGTGCAAGCCAACATGGGAATCACCCATTTCGCCCTCAATTTCTGACTTGGGAACGAGTGCCGCTACTGAGTCGATTACAATAACATCGATAGCGTTACTGCGTACAAGCATTTCTGCAATTTCTAACGCCTGTTCTCCTGTGTCTGGCTGTGAAACAATCAATTCCTCAACATTTACGCCAAGCTTTTTAGCGTAAGCAGGGTCTAATGCGTGCTCAGCGTCAACAAAGGCTACTTCGCCACCTCGTGCCTGAGCCTCGGCAATAACATGGAGAGCTACTGTGGTTTTACCTGAGGATTCAGGTCCGTAAATTTCGATAATTCTGCCCTTGGGAAGTCCGCCTATACCAAGTGCATAGTCAAGAGAGAGCGCACCTGTGGGCAATGCCTCTACCTGAAGATGTGCTCGCTCGCCCAGCTTCATAACAGAACCCTTACCGAAGTTTTTCTCTATCTGTAAGAGTGCAGCGTCCAAAGCCTCCTTTTTATCTCTATCAAATCCTATTGTCTTGTCCTGTGTTGCTTTAGCCAATATTATTTCCTCCTTTAGAACATTTGTTCGATTAAATTATAACGAACTTTTTTGCCTTTGTCAAGGATATTTTTAAATTTGTAATCTATTTTTAACTTCAGCAAAAACCGCTTCAACGGTAGATGCGCGCACCTGCGCTCTTGAACCTTTAAAAACACGGCGCACCACGGAAGTTTTTCCCTTATAGCAAACGCCCATATACACTAATCCTACAGGCTTTTCATCCGTTCCACCTGTGGGGCCTGCAATACCTGTTGCCGAAAGTCCTAGTTCTGCCCCGCTTACACGGCACACTCCCTCCGCCATTGCCCGAGCCACCTGTTCACTTACGGCACCGTATTCTTCTAAAAGCTTGCGGGGTACACCCAGATTTTTTTCCTTGGCTTGGTTACTGTAGGTCACATAGCCTTCAGAAAAAATCTCCGACACACCGTTTGCATCACCTATACGGGCGGCAATCAGCCCTGCGGTACAGGACTCTGCCGTAGCAACTGTAATTTTGTTTTCAATAAGATGAGCTAAAACCTTATCTATCATAAATTGATATTCCTCGGATTGTATTTTTTCATATTTGAAAGGATTTTTTCAGGGGGCTGGAACAAAAGTCTGTATCTCACTCCACCCTGAGTGAAGTCCGCATAGTATTTTCCTCGGCGGCTTTCGTCGTATATTGCATAAATTTCTTCACGGTCTGACATATTTTCGCCGTTGTAGGGAGCCATATATTCAATATTTCTGCATAAAACGGTTGCAAGATTTTTTCTTTTCAGTCTGCCCTTAATAATATCAATATCAAGCTGTCCGTTTGTGAATATATACTCATATTCAATGGAAAAGTTTCGGCGCAAAAGCACTGTGCCGTAAATTGCACCGCCCCATATAGGCGGCACCAGCCAGATAAAACCCACAAAAATAAACAAACAAGCATATAAACTCGCAAGGCACACAAGTATGCACGCAGGTATTAAAAGCATACGCTTTATTTTATCTGATGCAGATTTTTTTGCAACCAGATATTCCAAAAATATGTCCATCATTTTAAATCACCTTTTTCGTAAATTTTCTCGTCAGTTACTATATAATCAAGCTCTCTATCATATTCATCGGGCGTAATGAGAGATTCTTGTTCACTAAAAAACACGCCGCAGCTTACGGCATTAATCTGTGCCAAAAATCTGTCGTAATACCCTGCGCCGTAGCCTAAACGGTGCATATTTTTGCCAAAGGCTACCCCAGGCACAATAACAAGGTCAATATCTGTGACCCTCTTACCCACAGGCTCTGATATTCCGTATGTCCCTGCAACACACTCATCTATGGAATGAAATTCCCTTGCCTCTAAGGTGTGCTTATCCACACACACAGGTGCGCACAGTTTTTTGCCATCTGAAAGCATTTTTTGAATTAATCCTGCGGTTTTCACCTCGCTGCCAAAGGACATATAAACCATTATGCTCTGAGCCTTTTTGTAAAAGTCGCAGTTTGTCAGCATTTCGGCTATCTTATTACTTTTTTGCTCTTTATCTTTAATGCCGTCACGAATTTTTAGCATTCTTTTGCGGAGTTCTTTTTTCATACGGCTTCCCCCGGAAGGACAGTAAAACTTTGCGCCGATGTGCATTTGCCTGTTTTTTCATCCACGCAGAACACCGCACCGGATATATTTGCAGCAGAATCAGCAAATTCAAATCTGCTCTGCGAGCATTTGACGAATCTGTCAATCACAATGTTTTTGTCAACGCCTAAGCAGGAGTGATAAGGCCCTGTCATGCCTACATCTGTAATGTAGCCGCAACCCTTTGGCAGGATTTGTGCATCGGCTGTTTGCACATGGGTGTGCGTGCCGAAAACAACGGAGGCAATGCCGTCTAAATAAAAGCCCATTGCACGCTTTTCGCTGGTGGCTTCCGCATGAAAATCTACTATTTTAATATGAGCATCACTCTTTTCAAGAGCGCTCTTTAACTCTCTGAAGGGGCAGTCAACATTTTCAAGATACACTCTGCCCAAGGCGTTTGCAACCAAAATTTTAACGCTGTTTTTTTCAACAACGCAACTTCCATTGCCCACTGTTTCCGGCGGATAATTTATAGGGCGCACGATACGCTCATTATGGGCTAAAAGGGTGTAGGCATCTTTTTGCCTGAAGGTATGATTTCCAAGAGTTAAAACATCAGCGCCGGCTGAAAGGAGTGCTTCTGCCTTTCTTCTGGAAATGCCGTTTGCACTGCAAGCGTTTTCCGCATTGATTATGCAAAAATCTATCTGATATTTTCTTTTGAGTGCGTCTAAATTGTCCAAAACCGCGTCGGTTCCTCTGTCACCGACCACATCACCTATTACTAAAATATTCATAACAATTACCTTCCTAAGCTCTTGTAAAGCGCGAAAGAGCAGCCGCTTCTTTAACTAAAATTTCGCAAAAAGCACTAACTTCATCAATATCTGTGTGAGCGCCAAAGCTGACACGGATTGTTTCTTCGATGTGTTTTCTATCAAATCCCTGCGCCAGCAAAACATGAGAGGGTGCAGGCTTGTTTGTAGAACAGGCAGAACCTGCCGAAATACATATATCATAGTTTTCCAAAGCGTGCAACAGCACCTCCGAGCGTACATTTTTGACCCTTATGCTCGCTATGTGAGATGAGTACTTTTCGCCGGGGTTGTTTATCTGGATTCCTTCTTCACCCGAAAGCTTTTGTATAAGCTCTTCCTTTAAGGCGTAAAGGCTCATCATTTTTTGTGAAAAAGTTTTCTCTACTATTTCTGCCGCTTTTGCAAACCCTACTATTCCCGGTACATTTTCCGTACCCGAGCGCAGATTCTTTTGCTGGTGTCCGCCCAAAATCAGGGGCAGTACCCTGACTTTGTCACGGATATATAAACCGCCTACGCCTTTTGGACCGCAAATCTTGTGGGCAGAAAGGGATATTGCGTCAACTCCCCATTTGTCAACAGAAATTCTGATGTTGCCCATCGCCTGAACACAGTCAGAATGTACTACAATGTCGGGGTTTTTTTCCTTTACTTTTTTTGCTATATCTGCTATGGGGTTTATGGCGCCTGTTTCGTTGTTTACCGCCATTATGGATACAATTTTCGTGTTATCACGGACAGCTTCTGCCACATCGCTTGCCGATATAACGCCCGCGGAGTCGGGAGCAATGTATGTGACCTCACAACCTTGCGCCTCTAAATCACGAACAGCCTCCAAGACAGATGGGTGTTCGATTGCCGAGGTTATAATGTGGGGACATCTTTTGATTGCATTTTTTAAAACGCCATAAAAAATCTGGTTGTTGCTTTCTGTTCCCCCTGAGGTAAAGACAAAATTTCCCGATTTTGCGCCTATTGCACGCATTATGGTTTCCTTTGCCTCGGAAAGCTTTTTTTCGCACATATAGCCCGCCGAGTGCTGTGACGAGGGATTGGCAAAAAAGTCTTTATTCATTTGGCTAATTAGCTCTATAACCTCATCGTACGGACGGGTTGTGGCTGCATTATCAAGATAAATCATACTTTTATTCTGTCTCCTACCAGTTTTAGCATATACTTAATTATAACAAATTTTACAGGAATCATAGCGGCGGCGTCAATTGCCCTTGCACCGAGCGATGCCCAAAAGGGCGCGCCTGCGTGGAGGTTGTACCACACGGCTCCCAAAAACGCGTCAATAAATACTGCCTGAAAAACTACACATACTATAAGTGCGCGGGAGCTTTGCTTTCTTTTATAAAAGAAAAATCCATAGCTAAGTCCGTAAAGCGCCTGACTGACACAAAAGCCCAGCCAGGGGAATCCCCCCGACATAAGCATACCTAAAACATCGGCAATTACGGCAAGTGCCGCCCCTGTTACAGGTCCGAAAAGGTACGCCCCAAGCACCACAGGGACAAAGTTAAAGCCTATGCGCACCACGCCGATGTTGATTGACAAAAGGCGTGTGATTACAATGTTCAGCGCAACTAAAATTGCACCATAAACAAGTGTTTTGGTTGTGAGTTTTGTTTTCATACCAATCATCCTTTCGAAAAATAAAATGTTTGCCGCAAAGAATGTTTGGCATAATTTGCAGCAGCGGAATGCGGAAAAGACACCGCAAGAGACTTTAAAAAAATGTTCAGAATGAACAAACAGGACATTTTTTCATTCTCTTTTCGTGCTCAGGACAACTTCCCGTTCCTGTGCCACTTAACGCGTCAGTTCCTACTCTGCGTAAAATATAATTTACTTACTTATTATATATTTTTTGTGCAGTTTTGTCTACCTTATTTGTGAAAATTTAACTGTATTTTTAAAAATAACAATATTGACAAAATGCACCCGATATAGTATTATGATAGGTAGTAATAGTATAGCAAAATACTGTTTTTAGGAGAATGTTTTTTATGAATTATGAGATCGTAAATTATCTTAGTTATGTCTTTGCTCTTATATTCATGGCGTGTATCGGTTATCAGTTTGTTTATATATTCATTCCTTTTTTAAAGGGTGGCATAAAATACAAAGCTAAGAAAATGTGTAAGTATGCTGTGTTGATTCCTGCCCGTAACGAGGAAAAAGTTATCCCGCACTTAATCGCCAGCATTAAAGGACAGACCTATCCTGCTGAGCTTATTGATATTTTTGTTATTGCGGATAACTGTACCGACTCAACAGCCGAAGTTTCCAGAAAAGCAGGTGCTTTTCATGTTATCGAACGCTTTAACAAAGAATTAGTAGGTAAGGGCTACGCTCTTGACTATGCTTTTAACCTTATTAAAGAGAAATTTCCCGAAAATAGATATGAGGGGTATTTCGTTTTTGATGCGGACAACCTTTTGGACGAAAATTATATTGCCGAGATGAACAAGATGTTTTCATCCGGCCACAGAGTACTTACCAGCTACCGTAACACCAAAAACTACGGCACAAGCTGGGTATCAGCAGGCGGCTCATTGTGGTATTTAAGAGAATCAAGATTTTTAAATCACCCGAGAACACTTATGAACACAAGCTGCGCTATTTCCGGCACGGGATTTTTGGTGCATCACGAAATTCTTGAAAAATTCGGCGGTTGGAAATTCTTCCTTTTAACTGAGGATATTGAATTTTCATTGCAACAGGTTTTAGACGGCGAAAGAATTGCCTACTGCGACAAAGCCGTTCTTTACGATGAACAGCCTGTTAAATTCAGTCAGTCATGGCGCCAGAGAATGAGATGGACAAAAGGTTCTATGCAGGTTACAAGAAAGTATTTCTTCAAAATGGTTAAAGGACTCTTTACCGGCAAAGGCTTTGCTTGCTTTGATCTGGCGGTATCTACTATGATTCCCCTTATGCTTACAATTATTTCGGGATTTGCTATGGCAGCGTTCTTCATCATATTCTTAATAATGGGACTTGATGTAACAGCTCTTATCAGAATGCTTTTGGATACAGGTATAAACTCGTACTTTATGCTTTTGGCAATCGGACTTGTGTCAATCATCAGCGAATGGGATAAAATATATGCCCCCATTCATAAGAAAATCCTGTATACTTTCACATTCCCCATATTTATGTTTTCGTATATTCCGATTACCTTTGTGGCGTTGTTCTCAAGGGATTTCAGTTGGAAACCTATAATTCACGATCAGGTAAAGACATTAGACGATGTTAGATAACTATCGACAGGTGAAAAAGACACAGACCATCAAAAGGTAAAAACAACAAATTTAACATCAAATAAAGAAAGAACTCAGCAGTTGCTGAGTTCTTTCTTTATTCATTTAGATATACAGTCCGTCTTTAGCGCAGGCTGTAAATGTCAAAACATAATATTTGTCCTGACAGATTTCGTCCTCATCAAAGTTCAAAAGCTCCTGCGGGCAGGCGTGAATCCACACAAAGTCCTTGGTTAACACTTCAGCAGTAAAGGCGTCAAAAAAATGGTTTCTTTTAAAACCTTTGATTGTAAAAATAATATTTTTGTTTTGAGCACGGGCGGTAAGGATTTCTTTTTCAACGCAGGCGTTCATTTGGGCATAAGTTAAGTCGTAGTGTTCACAGACCTTGGTTATATAAGTATACAGCAAGGTGTTTTCGGTCATAGCAAATCTCCTTTTATCAAAATTAAAAAAGGGTACACAGTCAAAACTGTGTACCCTTAAAACGCCAGCTCTGACTTTCTGCGACAAAAGTTTTTACACAATCTTTTACAGACCAATGTAAACCAGAGCCGCGTTTTTAACAAACGCAGCTTAGTCTGTAAAATAGATTTAACTTTTGTCGCAGGACTATTTTATCATAATCTATTATAAAAAACAATATTCTTTTTATAATGTGACAAAAGTTTTTCAGCTGGAGCTTCATATTTAGCCATACATTAATAGTTCTAAGTATTTACTTTTTGAAAAAAGTAACAAAACCACAGGGGGCGGTCGAGGCCCCCTGTACCCCCCGACCGGGGATACCCCGGACCCCGCGCGTATCTTTAGTACACTCCCTCCTATCTTAACATTAGGGAGTGTACTAATATAGTGGCTGTATGTTCGCACTTTCTTAACTTTGAGCGAGGGGTTTTTAGGGGCGAAGCCCCTGAATCGTTGTTTAGGGGGGTACGGGGAGAGTTTCGAAACCCCCCGCCGCGGTTTTGGGTACTTTTGCCGCGACAAAAGTGCCCCTCACGGAGTGACCAAACAAAATGTACGGCACACAAAGTATAGCATAAATCAGAAAAACTAAAACCATAAAACAACTCCCTCGCAGGGAGAGAGCCAAACAAAAAAGAGCCCGGGCGCACCCGAACTCTTTTATCCATTTTAAATCTTATAACTTTTTGTAAGTTTTAGAAGCACAGCTTTCATAAGCTGCTTCAATTACCTTCTGTGATGCAATTGCATCTGCTGCTGTAATTGCAACAGGAGCTTCGCCTGCAACTGCGCGACCAAAGCTTTCAATTTCTTTGGTATACATGTTACCAAATTCTACATTTACTTCTAAAGGAGCAACTTCGCCTCTGTCCTGGTTAGCATCGTAACCCAATGCGTCGCCTGTGCAAAGAACTTCGATTTCGCCGCCTTCAACCTGTGAAATTGTGCCCTGAGCAAAGATACTACCCTTTGTGCCGTAGAACTCAATCTTACATTTAGCTGCAGCGTCAGGAATGTTGAAGTTAGCATCAACATAAGCAACTGCGCCGTTAGATAATCTCATAATAACGCCGCCTGCGTCCTCAACACTGTACTTGAATACCTGATTACCGCTCATACCTGCAGCCTCAACAACTTCAAGACCTGTGATGTAGCGGATAAGGTCAACACAGTGAACGCCCATATCCATCATTGCGCCGCCACCGGATAATTTCATATCCTGTCTCCAGCAGTTTTCCATTTCAGGGTACCAGCATGTGAGCTGTGCGCGAGCTGATACTACTTCACCGATTTTGCCGCTTGACACGATTTCTTTCATTGCCTGATGATAAGCGTGGAATCTCATCATAAAGCCAACGCCCATTTTAACACCTTTTGCTTCGCAGTAAGCTGCGATTTCTTCAGCTTCTTTAGCCGTTAAGCCAACGGGCTTTTCGATTAAGATGTCCTTGCCTGCGTCTGCAGCAGCCATAGCCTGCTCTTTGTGGCAGAATACGGGTGATGCAATGTAAACAGCCTGAATTTCATCAATAGCTAAAACATCTTCCATTTTGTCAAACGCATATTTTGCGTTGTATTTTTCTTTGCAAGCATCTGCAGCAGCTTTGTTTGCATCCATAACAGCAATAAGTTCTGCATTGTCAGCTAACATCATACCGGGTAATGTTCTTCTGTCAGCGATACCGCCGCAGCCGATTACGCCCCATTTAATTTTCATAGGATTTACCTCGCTTTTTTAGTTTAGTTGGGGCATAACGGAAACCGCTATGCCCCTTAATATTACAAATATAAGCTTTAAATTATCTGCCTTCCTGCATTTCCTTTACAGCTTCTAACACAGCGTCAGCCATGTATTCGATCTGTTCCTGTGAAAGACCATATAAGGGAAGGTGTGTGTATCTCTTGTAGAAGATTTCTTCACAGTTAGGACATGTTTTAGCAATTTCGTCTGAATCGTAACCCATTTCCTGAACAACCTTAAATCTGTAAAGAGGACCGAAGTGAGCAATCTGTGTAACGCCCTTTTCTGTCAACTTCTGCTTTAATAACTGAATGTCGCCACCAGCCTTAGCGGGGTCAATCTGTAACATATACATATGATATGTAGGTTTGATTTCGTCTGTATCGAGTAACTGAGGAACGATAGCGTCGTTTTCTTCAAATCTCTTTGTTAAGTATTCAGCAGCTTCGCGACGAACACGGATGATTTCTTCGTTACGAGCAACCTGTAATGCTAAGCCTAAGCCCTGGATTTCTGTTGTTGATGAGTTACCAGCCATAAAGGGCTTTTCTTTACCCGGAATGGGAGTGATGTTGTAGAGCCACTTTTCGATGGGGCAAGAGAAGTCTAAGCCTAAGAAACGAGCTCTCTTCATGTCGGGACCAAAGCCGGGGATTGTTGTTGTTAAGATACCGCCTTCACCGAATGATGTGATGTTTTTAACTTCGTGCATAGAAAAGCCTGCAAAATCACCGATTGTACCGATTTTCTTGCCTTTGTACATAGCACCGAAAGCGTGTGCTGCGTCTTCCAAAACGAGGATGTCGTGCTTACGAGCGAGTTCCATGATGGGATCCATGTCAACAGGGTAACCACCAAGGTGAACGGGAACAATCATCTTTGTTTTGTCTGTGATTTTTCTTGCAACGTCAGCAGGATCCATGTTAGCTGTTCTGGGATCAACGTCTGCAAATACTAACTTACAACCGATAGCTAAAGGATAAGCCATTGTTGCTACGAATGTGATAGCAGGAACGATAACTTCGTCGCCAGCCTTGAGGTTAGCGTATTTGTAAGCAATTTCAAAACCTGCTGTTGCGTTTGTTACGAATGTTGATGTATCTGTACCGAGGTATTCGTTACAAGCCTGTTCTGCTCTTTCTACCTGTGTACCGAGTGATAATTTGCCGGGAGGTGTAGCGAGCTCGTCGAGCTTCTTAACCTGTTCCCAAACAGCTTCTAAAGCTGCGTCGTATTCTTTGCCTTCACCCTGCATCAAGAAGCGGATGATTTCCATTAAGTCATGAACGTTGTAGTTTTCACCTACTGCCGCCCACGGTACTCTTGTGGCACCTGTGTTGTACCTGAAGTCTGATGTCTGTTTTGCCATTTTCTTTTCCTCCTTAAAATTCCGGTTTATATGTTTGTATAAACTCTTCCCAATATATTTTGCGTACTTCGATATCCTTGATTTTCAGCTTTGTGCAATAAGCAGAAAATCCTACATGACCGCCTTTTATTGGTGCGGGGTCAATGAGTTCGGTTATGAGTACGTCATCAACAACCATAAATGTATGACCGTTTATTGAACCTGCAGTCATACGAACCTCTGTTCCCGGCTGATAACGATACGCCGCCGTGGTGGAATACACACCTCTTTGATCGCCGCCGTCCTTACTGCTTTCCAAAATTTTTTCAATACCTGACTTGTCTTCGTACCAGCCGTTAAGACCGCAAACATAAGATTCGCCAATATAATCTCGCTTTTCGTTCCAGTGAGCGCAAAAAACCGCATTAACATCACGGGTTGCGGGCAAGACTGTGCCTATTGTGAATGAGAACATCACATCCTGTGAGTAGCATTCCTTTGACATTAATATTCCGCCGAAGTTACCTGGCTCAGAACCGATTAAGTAACCATTTTCATGGTACCATTCGCCTGTCATTACATCCCAGTATTCTTGCCAGTCATCACGCGGATTGTATTTAAAAATAACAGGGGATTTATCCCATACTATTTTTTTGCCGAGTAATAAGATGTCTTTCATATTTTCTCCTTTATGAAAAAGTGGCTTTTTTATCAATAAAACACGCCTTATCTTCACATATTTGCACACATAATTATTATAACATTTCACAAAATTAAAGTCAATAGAAAATGCTCTATTATTGACTTTTTTGGGCAATAATGGTATACTGATGTTGATAAAAATGTGTAGAAAAATTATTTTTGTCAAAATCAGTTTTTTAAAATAAATTTTTTGCCAAAAGGTGATTTATTATGCAATCTTCACTTTCGCAGCGACAAGTTCTTGATATTGTTTCGGCAATCGGTTACAGAATTTTGCGTTTTGGCGGCGAAGCAAACCGCGCCGAGGATACCGTAACAAGAATAGGTCGCGCTTACGGAATGAACGAGGTTCATGTTTTTGCCATTGCAACCTCAATTCTCATTACTGTGGAAAAGGACGGCGAGTCCATGACACAGACACGAAGAATTTCAAAGGTCTCCACCGACCTTGATAAACTTGATAAAATAAACAGTCTTTCACGAAAGATATGCTCCACCGAAACGGATTTCGATACTATAATGAACCACATCCGTGAAATTGACCAAAGCCCCAAATATCCCTCTTCGTTAGGTATATGGGCTTATGCTTTGATTGGCGGCTCATTTTCTGTATTTTTTGGCGGTGGTGTGTGCGAATTTATGGTGGGATTTATTGTTGGCGCTCTTATAAGATTTGTGAAAAAAGGCGCAGAGTTTTTGCAATCACCGCCCTTTGTTACAAACGCCGCAGGCGCTGCTGCAACCGTGTCCCTTATTAAGATTTGTACATTTTTCTTTCCCTCATTGAACATTTCAGCCACCACAATCGGCGTGCTTATGATTTTGGTGCCGGGAGTTTTGCTTACAAACTGTATCAGAGATTTTGTTGCCACAGATTACACAGCTGGTACAGCAAAAATTATGGAAACATTCCTCGTTGCCGCAGCAATTGCATTGGGCGTGGGCGTTTCCGTATTCTGGAGGTAAGCTATGGCAAGTATGATTATAGCTGTTTTATCAGCGTTTTTTGCAACTTTTGGTTTTGCAATCCTTTATAATGTGCGCGGCAAAAATCTGTTTATCGCTTCCCTTTGCGGAGCCTTTGGCTGGATTTGCTACCTTGTGTGTGATGCATTTGCTGATTCAACTATGCTTCCGTATTTTGTAGCAGGGGCATCAATCGCCCTTTATTCAGAAATTGCAGCATACGCTTTTCACTCGCCCGCAACGCTTTTTCTTACTCCGGGATTTATTCCGTTGGTACCGGGTGGTGCGGTGTACCGCGCTATGGAGGCTTGCCTGCAGGGTGATATTTCAGGATTTGCTGAAGGTATGGTAAACACCTTAAAAATCGGTGGTTCGATTGTTTTAGGCATTATCCTTATGTCGTCTTTCTTCCGCCTGATAAGGTCGGGAATAAAAACAATAAAAACAAGAAAATAAAAAATTAAGAGGCACTCATAATGAGTGCCTCTTTTAATATATATTAAGTTAATTACATCTCTTAAAAACTCTATATATATTTTAATTTTTTTACGCTTTATTTTGCGTACTCAACTGTTCGTGTTTCGCGGATTACATTAACCTTAATCTGACCGGGATATTCCATTTCTTCCTCAATCTTTTTCACGATGTCACGAGCAATGAGTGTCATACTTTCGTCCTTAACATCGTCAGGACAAACCATAATTCTTACTTCTCTACCTGCCTGGATAGCGAAGGATTTTTCTACTCCGTCAAAGGAGTTTGCAATTTCTTCTAATTTTTCCAAACGCTTGATGTATGACTCAATGTTTTCGCGTCTTGCGCCGGGACGGGCTGCTGAGATTGCGTCTGCTGCCTGTACGATAGAAGCTACGATTGTTGTTGCTTCAACATCACCGTGGTGAGCCATAATTGCGTGGATAATATCTTTGCTTTCCTTGTACTTTTTAGCAAGGTCAGCGCCAATTGTTACATGAGAGCCTTCGATTTCGTGGTCGGCTGCTTTACCTAAGTCGTGGAGTAAACCCGCACGCTTTGCCATGTTTACATCAGCACCAAGCTCGCCTGCGATAATACCCGAAATGTAGGATACCTCCATAGAATGCTTTAAAACATTCTGACCGTAACTTGTTCTGTACTTTAGCTTACCTATAAGCTTGATAATTTCGGGATGTAAACCGTGTACGCCTGTTTCAAAGGCTGCGTTTTCACCCTCCTGCTTAATGGTGGCTTCAACTTCTTTTTTACTCTTTTCGTAGAGTTCTTCAATTCTTGCGGGGTGTATACGACCGTCAACGATAAGTTTTTCCAATGTCTGACGGGCAATTTCACGCCTTACGGGGTCAAAACCTGATAAAATTACTGCTTCAGGTGTGTCATCAATAATTAAATCGATACCTGTTAAGTTTTCCAAGGTTCTGATATTTCGACCTTCACGGCCGATGATTCTTCCCTTCATTTCTTCGTTGGGAAGGTTAACTACTGTAACAACCACTTCTGCAACATGGTCGGCAGCACACCTTTGAATTGCGCCTGCGATGATGTTTTTAGCGTTTTTTTCTGCGTTTTCTTTAGCCTGTGTTTCTATTTCTTTTGCCATGATTGCAGCGTCTGCTCGTACTTCTGATTCTAACTTTTCAAGCAAGTACTGCTTTGCTTCTTCCTTTGACAAGCCTGATAAATTCTGGAGCATTTCTAATTCTTTTTCTTTTATCTTTGAAAGTTCTTCGCGGATAACATCCAGCTCTTTATCCTTTTTAGCAATAGCTTCTTCACGCTTTTCTAACGCTTCGTTCTTTTTGTCGAGATTTTCTTCCTTCTGCTGAATGCGGTGTTCCTGTCTTGAAATCTCGCTGCGTCTGTCTTTTATTTCTTTTTCAAGTTCTTGGCGTTCTTTGTGGTTTTCTTCTTTTGCGGCGAGTATTGCTTCACGCTTTTTGCTTTCGCCTTCTTTTTTTGCTGCTTCCACAATTCTTGCGGCTTCAGATTTTGCTGAGCCTATTTCTGCTTCTTCTTTTTTCTTTCTTGCAGAATAACCTATTTTGTAAGAAATCAAAGCTGCAACCAGAATCAAAACAAGCGCAACAGCACCTATTATGATTTCAGTCATCTCTTTTTGTTACCTCCTTTTTCTGAATTTTTATTGAAATATGTATTATCTTAATACAAGTATACAATCCTATCTACTTTAATATAATAATACTCTTTTATTATAAACCAATTTTGTAGCTTTGTCAAATTTTTTTAGCGGTCTGTAATGCCCCAAAAACCGCACGGTTGACACTTTTTGAAAAATGTTATATAATTGTAACAAACGGGAGGTGGAAAATTTGTTGGTGAAATTGTCCAAAGAGTCGCGTGAAGTTATCGAAAAACTCCATAACAAAGGCTTCCTTGCCTATGCCGTAGGCGGATGTGTAAGGGATTCTTTATTGGGAAAAGTTCCCTATGATTTCGATGTGACAACCGACGCCACTCCTCAGGAAGTGAAACAATTGTTTCATAAAACAATCGACACGGGAATTGCCCACGGAACAGTAACGGTTATGATAAATTCCATACCGATTGAGGTCACAACCTTCCGCACCGACGGTGAGTATATCCACAACAGAAAACCACAAACTGTGACATTGGTTAAAGATGTGCGCGAGGATTTGTCACGCAGGGATTTTACAATAAATGCACTTTGCTACAATGATAAAGAGGGGATTTTGGACCTTTTTGGCGGAATTGAGGATTTAAAAAACAAAACTATCCGCGCCGTTGGCGAGCCGAAAAAAAGATTTACAGAAGATGCCTTAAGAATACTTCGTGCTGTGAGATTTTCGGCTCAACTTGGCTTTACCATTGAAGAAAATACAAAAAAAGCAATAATGACCTGCGCTCATTTGGTGAAAAATTTGAGCGTTGAACGAATTGCCGCCGAGTTTGAAAAAATACTGATGTCAGATTCCCCCGAGCATATAAAAATGCTTTATGACTTGGGAGTTTTAGAAGAAATTTGCCCCGAAATGTGCGATTGCTTCAGGCAAAATCAAAACACTCGCTGGCATCTTTACGATGTGGGAACACACTCATTAAAGGTAATAAAAAATTGCCCCAAGCTAGCACATCTGCGCTATGCAGCCCTGATGCACGACTGGGGAAAACCCCACACCCACGGAATTAACGACCTTGGCGAGGATATGTTCCGCAATCACGCAAAAAAATCAGAAGAGCTTTCAGAGAATTTTTGCAGAAAGTATAAATTTTCAAACCAGTTGAGGGATAAGGCAGTGCGCCTTGTCAAGTATCACGACATTGAAATTTTGCCCGAAAAAAAATATGTAAAAAGAGCCGTAAACAAGGTTGGCGACGATATTTTTGTAGATTTAATAGCTCTAAAGCGCGCCGATTGTCTGAGCCAGAATTTAGAGCTTACAGCGGAACGACTTCCCTATATTGACAGGCTTTTGGAGCTATATACCGAAATAAAAGAAAACAAAGAACCCTTTGGGGTAAAGAATTTAGCAATAAACGGCAACGATTTGAAAGAATTGGGATTTTACGGCAAGGAAATCGGCAGGGTGCTTGATTTACTTTTGGAAAAAGTAATAGAAAATCCCAAACTTAACGAAAAAGATAAACTGATAGAAATGATAAAAGACGGACTTTAAAGAAAAAGTCCGTCTTTTGCATATCCCGTAAAAGTAAGTATGTAGTATTTTTCCTCATCACCGTCAAATGCCAGTATATCCTGAGGACAAAAGTGTAACCATAAAAAATTCTTGGTTAGTTTTTGTGCGGTAAATGCGTCAAAAAAGCTGATGTTTCCATGACCTTTCCCTGTAAGGATAAGGTTGTAGTTATTAATGTTGGCGTTTTCTATTTCCTGCAATAAGCAGACTTTAAGCTCATCGGCGGTTAAATCCCAGCGTTCGCAGACCTTGGTGGTGTATGTATAGAGCAGGGTGTTTTCGGTCATAGCAAATCTCCTTTTGTTAAAATTAAAAAAGGTGCGCAGCCGAAGCCACGCACCATAAAAGCGTAGCCTCGAGGTTCACATGTTGCAACACATCCCTTATACTCGTATAGGTAAAGCGAACCAGAGGTACGCTTTTTACCGAAGCGTACCTATCGAGTATAAATATACTGATGCGTTGCACAATTAATATACCATAGTTGTCAATAAATTTCAAGTCTTTTAATGTTTCAAAATGCGTCACATTTATAAAAAAGTTGGTATTTTCAGTTGGAGCTTCATTTTTAGCCATACATTAATACTTCTAATGATTTACTTTTTGAAAAAAGTAACAAAAACACAGGGGGCGGTCGAGGCCCCCTTTACCCCCCGACCGGGGATACCCCGGACCCCGCGCGTGCCTGCGCTACACTCCCTCCTATCTTAACATTAGGGAGTGTACTGATATAGTGGCAATATGTTCGCACTTACTTAATTATGTGCGTGGGGTTTTTAGGGGCGAAGCCCCTGAATCGTTGTTTAGGGGGGTACGGGGGGAGTTTCGAAACCCCCCGCCGCGGTTTTGGGTACTTTTGCCGCGACAAAAGTACCCCTCACGGAGTGACCAAACAAAATGTATGGCACTCAAAGTATAGTATTAAATCACTAATATCAAATATACAAAAACAAAAAGAACCCAAGCTTGCTTGGGTTCTGTCAACTTATTGATTCATTATAATTTTTACAACCTCTTGCGGCGATGCCGCAACCTGTTTGCACCCTGATGTGCGCAGTTCTTCCTCGTCACCGTAGCCATACAGCACGCCCAAAACATCAATTCCGTTATTACGCGCTCCCGTTACATCGTTTTCACGGTCGCCAACCATAAGGATTTTTTCCTGTAAAAATCCGTTTACCTCTATGGTTTCGGCAATTACTGCGGATTTTGTGCGCTTTGATTCGTCAAATGACGCTCCGTTTATAAAGTAAAAGTATTTGGACAAATCTGCCTTATCAAGCATTTTTTTTATAAAAGGTGTAGGCTTTGCCGAGGCAATGCAAAGGGTAAAACCTGCATCATTAAGAGTTTTGAGCATTTCCTCAACACCCTCGTAAACAATGAACTTTTCCATGGCTTTGTTGCCTTTGTAGTTTTCGCGGTATTTAAAAACGGCTGTGTCGGCATCCTCTTTGCTCATATTGTAATTATCACGAAAAGCATCAAAAAGGGGCGGTCCGATAAATAGATTTAGTATTTCTTCCCTTGTTTCTTCTATGCCAAAGTGTCGGAGCGCATACTGAACAGACTCCTTTATTCCAGGAGCAGAATCAACAATTGTTCCGTCAAAGTCAAAAAATATTATATTTTTTTTCATCATTTTTTAATAAATATGGTTTCTTGTGTTAATAATTACAGTTCTTTTATCTGCGTTCCAGTAAACTTCACAACCAAGCGCCTCACCTACTGCACGCAAAGGCAGGTATGTGCGGTCATTGATAATAGTAGCCGGAACATCTGCCTCTTTTTTTAAGTCTTTATAGTAGCCGCCTATCAGTCCCCCGGATAAATACTGTCCGGTTATATATTTTTCACCAATAGTTACATTTATGTCCCTTAAGTTATTTTTAATATTTGCAGTTCTTGTTTGGGCATTCCATGAAACTTCATAACCAAGCTCTTCGGCAACGGCACGAATAGGACAAAGTGTTCTGTCATTTACAATAACAGGAGCGCTGTCCGGTGTAACTACTTCGCCGTTAACTATGATTTTAATCGTTCCATCGGCATTCGCCGCGTATTTTTCACTACTTAACTCTATTGAGTTACACATATCATTAAATTCGAAATAACTATTTTTAGAGGAACTCTGACTTAATTCTACAAAGTATAAGTCATTGCCGTCAATAAACATCACACTTATAAAAAATCCATTATAATCGTGGTAACCTTCGGCTTCGATTCTGTAATCCTTGCTGTATTTAAACACAGGAATACCTTTTTCGGTGTAAGTGTGTTCTGATGTTATGTCAGAGAAGATTACTTTCGTTTCTAAATTTCCGTAATCAAAATCATTCAGAATATATTCTTCATCGTAAATATAATCGCCAAACCATTGTCCTATATCTTTAATACTACTTATGCCGTCATCTTCATCAAAAAAATCTTTTTCATAATCAATAAAAATAAGACTTTCTTCCGCAAAATATGATATACAATCTTCTCCCTGATGTGTTTTTTCATATCCTTCCGGTTGATTTAATGAAATATTTACAAGATAGTCTTTTTTTCCTTCTGCTGACACTACTGTACATAAGGAAATAACCAACACCAATGTTAATAATAAAGAAATTATTTTTTTCATTTTTATCACCTTATGATTCAATAATTACAGTACGGTTAGCACCGTCCCAGTCAACATCACAGCCTAACGCTTCGCCGATTGCGCGAAGGGGCAAATATGTTCTGTCGTTAATGATTTCAGCAGGAGCTTCAAGAGTTAATCTTGACCTTTCTGAATAGTTTTTGCCGGGGACTTTTGTGTTTAAGTCCATATATTTCTGTCCGATTTTAATTGTTAATGTGTCAAGACCTGAAACGATTGTTACTGTTCTGGTTGAAGCGTCCCAAGAAACCTCATAGCCTAATTTTTCCGCAACAGCACGGATAGGAACGATTGTTCTGTCGTTTTTGATTATGGGGTCTGAATCGGGATATACATAACTGCCATCAACCTTGATTTTGATTGCGTTAGGGTTTGATGAAGGTTTCTGCGTTGTTGAGCCTGTTGAAGAAGAACCTCCTCCGCCAAAGGAAACAGTGTTAAGCATTTCAAAAAAGTCTTGGTTTAAATCATTTTCGCCCTGCTTTTTGTCCATTTCAATCATATACATATCATTGTAATTTCCGAATATTGCAATTACATAATGTCCGTAAAAAGGCGTGTAACCTGATGCAGAACCTGTGTAGTTTATTTCATACATATATACAGGAATATTTTTAGTTGTGGCTTTTAAGCCTGTTTGTTTTGCTGTGATTTTAACAGACACATAAAAACCGTTTCTGTTTGTCATCTGTGTTGATAAATTTTGGGCAGTCATTGCATTATCAAGAACTTCCTCCAATAAGCTTTCATCAACATCTGCTATATTTTTTGCACCTGTTCCTGCTAAGAAATCTTTAAAATATGTTATTCTTATTGTCTGATGTAATTTTGAAGGGTTCTGAAAACCTACAGCGTCAGCCACCTGTTCTATTTTTTCAAAGCCGTCTGCTCTGTTAAAGGACATATCCACAAGGTATTCCTTTGCACCAACTGCACCAGCCATTGTTCCCATTGAAAGAACAATCACAACTGTCAATAATAATGATAATACTTTTTTCATTTTTATATCTCCTTATTAAAATTTTTTTTCTTTATTTTACCACATTTCTATTTATTTTTCAATGATTTTGTGGTATAATTATTTAAGTAGTTTCTATTTTTTCAACATTATATCTGTTTATAACCTGTTGATTTATGTTGAAAGTTGTGTTGATAGATTTTTAACTTACATTTTCTGTAAAACTGTAAAAATTTGGCTGTGGATTGCGCATTTTTATAAACATCTTTTAAACAGCATTTTAAACAGGCAAATTTCCCTTAACAGCCTTTTAAAATACAGTTTTCAACAGAATCAACACCCCCTACTACTATTACTACTAAATATATATTATTTTATAATAGAAAGAGGTTTTTTTGAAAATGATGAAAATGAAATGTAATCGCCGCGACTTGACAGAAGCTGTTTCATTAGTTGAAAAAGCAGTTCCTGTGGCTACTCCTATATCTGTTTTAGAAGGTATATTTATAGAAGCAAAAGAAAATGCCTTTAAATTAGTAGGAAACAATATGGATTTGGGTATTGAATGTTTTATTCCTGCTGATGTTGAAGAAAAAGGTCTTGCAATGGTTAGAGCTTCACTCTTCTCTCAGGCAGTTAAAAAGCTTCCCGATACTGACGATGATGTTTTTATGGAAATTGATGAAAAAGACAATTTAAAAATAGAATGCGGTCACGCAAAATTTAATTTTTCAACATCTTCTGCTGAAGAATTTCCTCAGCTTTCACAAGTTTTAGATGGAAAAAACTTCGAAATGAAAGAATCTTTAATCAAAAATATGATAAAACAAACAGTTTATGCTGTTTCTACCCGTGAAGAAAAGCCCGTTTTAACAGGCGTTTTGTTTGATGTTGAAGAAAATATTATAAATGTTGTTGGTTGTGATGGCTTCAGAGTTGCTATCAGAAAGGAAGAAATCGAAAACAATGAAACATTAAAATTTATTCTCCCTGGTAAAAATGCTAAGGAATTACTTGGTATTTTGGGTGAAACAGACGAGCTTGTTAAGATTTCTGTTAACGATAATAATGTTAAATTCGTTACAGACAGATGTATTTTGGTTTCAAGAATTATTGACGGCGAATACTTAAACTACAAATCGGTTGCAAATCACAAAAATACACTTGAATTTATTGTTGAAAGAAGAAAAATCTTAAATTCAATCGACCGTGCAGCAACAATTGTTAACGAAGCTTCAAAATCTCATGTTTTGCTTGATATTGACGAAACGAGCGTTTCTATTGACTGCGAATCTGTAATGGGTAAGGTTAAGGACAAGTTCTCTATTGATATGCAGGGCGAACCTATGCAGATTGCATTTAATCCTAAATATTTAATTGAAGCTTTCAAAAATATTGATGATGATAAAATAAAACTTTCCTTCTCCACTCCTGTTACTCCTGCAGTAATAAGACCTTTAGAGGGCGAAAAGTATGTTTACATCATTTTACCTGTAAGAATTAAATAATGAGAGTTAAAGAAACGATTATTGTAGAGGGCGAGCACGATAAACATAAAATACTGACATATTTAGATGCAGATGTGTTGGTGACAGGCGGTTTTCAGATTTTTAAAGATAAAGAAATGCAGGCTTTAATAAGAAAAATTTCTGAAAAAAACGGAGCAGTTATTTTTACCGATTCGGACCGTGCAGGCTTTATAATAAGAAATTTTATTAAAAATGTTGCGCCGAATGTTTTGCACGCTTACATTCCCGAAATAAAAGGCAAAGAAAAAAGAAAACCAAAACCTGGAGCTGAAGGGTTGCTTGGTGTTGAGGGTATGGAAAAGGAAGTTTTAATAAACAGCCTTTTAAAAAGCGGTGCTATGATAGACGGCGAAAAAACAGAAATAAAACAAAAATACACAAAAACAGACCTTTATAACTATGGTTTTTGCGGAAAAGAGAACAGTAGTGAAAAAAGGAGAGAGTTTTGTAAAAAACACTCTCTCCCTCAAAAATTAAGTGCTAATATGCTACTTGATGTTATAAATACTTTAGATTTAGAATTATTTTAATATTACCTCAATATACTATTGGTATATTGAGGTGATTTTTTTATGGAAAAAATTATTATTGTAAAAGATAAAAAAAGATTGTCTTTTATAAAATATTTTATTTTCACATACCTAAAATGCAGCAAAATTTTTGAAAAAAATCTACGAGGAGATATACTTTATATACCATATAAAAAAAGGCTCAAAAAGCCTTATATAACTGCGATTGAAAAGTTTTTAAAAAAGAAACAAATCAAAGAAATTCTCCCGTTAGAGGAAGAATTTAAAGGGTGTTTTAATAATTATTTTAGAGTTATAAATGGTATAAATATTTATCGCACTATATTTTGTGATGTACTTAATTTTTTTGCTAAAAACAACCTTTATGAATATGAAATAGTATTTATATCAGATAATCTTAAAGAAATAAAAGAATTGGCTCAAAAATGTGTTAAAAAAGTAAAAAGTATATCTGTTTTAACACAAAAACCCTTTCTTTATGAAAGTATGAGCGATTTTTTTCTTTCTAAATACGGAGTAAACCTTAATATAAAAGAAAAAAAGGATAAACTTAAGAAAAATAAAAAAATATATATTAACGCAGGAGCAAACAGGGTGTTTGAAAAAAATACATTTAATAATGTAAATTTAATTGATATTTACAATGTATATGAAGGCGCATATCATGATATAATACTTGAATCAACACAGAAATCAAAACATTATACAAAACTGTTGAAATGCCCATATAATGCGGCTTTGGCTGAATTTATAAATGAGCAAAATAATGCAAAGAACATCAAAATTGTTAATATAAAAAAATAGTAGTTGACATTTCAACACAAATAACTTATAATATCTAAATAGTTGTTTGGTCTTAGTAAATTAGGAAAATGAAAGAAGGAAGAAACAAATGGCAAAGGAAGTAATACTTACCTATACCAGGTTAAAAGAACTTGAGCAGGAGCTTGAGTACTTAAAAACAGAAAAAAGAAAAGAAATATCAGAAAAAATTAAAGTAGCTCGCGGATTTGGTGATTTATCAGAAAACGCTGAATACGATGAAGCTAAAAAAGAACAGGGCGAAGTTGAAGTAAAAATTGTTAACCTTGAAAAAATGCTTAAAAGCGCTAAAGTAATTGATGAAGATGAAATAGACACAAGCAAGGTTGTAGTTGGTACAAAGGTTAAAATTTTGGATATTGACTTTGAGGAAGAAACAGTTTACGAAATTGTAGGCTCAACAGAGGCAAATCCTGCTGCAGGAAAAATTTCAGACGAATCTCCTTTAGGTCAGGCACTTCTCGGTGCTGTTCCCGAACAGATAGTAAAAGTTGCATCACCTAATGGTGAGTACGAAGTAAAAATATTAGAGATTACAAAATAATTTAAAAAGCATGAAAAACCGCACTACTGTGCGGTTTTTTTGTTTTTGTTTCATGTGAAGCAAAACTATTAATAATGTTAAAAGAAATATCTTGCAAAATATAGTTATATATGCTATAATGTAATTGCGACAAAGGGAAAACACCTCCACTATCAACACCTGTGGAGGTGTTTTCTGTTAATTGTTTCCCGTGAAACAATTTTTATTTGTACATTTATAAAATGGTTGCAATAAGAAATAAACTATAGTATAATTATCTTATAATTTGTAAAAAAGGACAGGTTTTTGTAATGGGAAAGGTAATTGTAGTTGCAAATCAGAAAGGTGGCGTGGGAAAAACCACAACCACAATCAATTTATCGGCGTACCTTGCCGACAGTAAGAAAAAAACTCTCCTTATAGATTGTGACCCGCAGGGCAATGCCTCAAGCGGAATTGGTATTGATAAGGAAGAAACTGAGGCAAATGTGTACAATGTTTTGGTAAATGGTGAAGACATAGCAAAAAATATTATACCTACACAATATAAGAATTTGAGTATTATTCCTTCTAATGTTGATTTGGCAGGTGCGGAAATCGAACTTGTTTCCTTTAATAATAGAGAGTACCTTCTAAAAGAGGCTATTAAAAAGGTAAAGGAGGAGTATGATTATATTTTAATTGACTGTCCTCCCTCTTTAGGTTTGCTTACATTAAATGCTTTTGCGGCTGCCGACAGCGTAATTATTCCTATTCAGTGTGAATATTATGCTCTGGAGGGTTTAGGTCAGCTTACAAAAACCGTTTCTACCATAAAACAAAGCATAAATAAAGACATTGAAATAGAGGGTATTCTTCTTACAATGTTCGATAAGCGTACGAATCTTTCCACTGTTGTTTATGAAGAGGTTAAAAAATTCTTTCCCGATAAAGTGTATAAAACAGTAATTCCAAGGAATGTACGCCTTTCTGAAGCTCCCAGCTTCGGCGAATCGATTATTTCGTACGATAAATTTTCAAAAGGCGCTCATGCCTACAAAGCTCTAGCAAAAGAATTGATAAAGAACAACAAGGAGAACAAAAATGGCTAAAAAAGGGTTAGGACGCGGTTTGGGTGCGCTTTTGGATGCAGGAGCCGTAGTTGAAACAACAACAGAAACAGAAAAAGATGTTAAGAAAATAAAAATAACACAGATAGAACCTAACAAAACTCAGCCCAGAACGGCTTTTGATGAGGAAAAGATTGAAGAGCTGGCAGATTCTATCCGTGAATACGGTCTTATTCAGCCTATTGTAGTAAAACTGAATAAAAATGGATTTTATACAATCATAGCAGGAGAAAGGCGCTGGAGGGCGTGCCGTTTAGCCGGCTTAAAGGAAATTCCCGCAGTAATAAAGGATGTATCCGAACAGACAGAAAAAGAAATCACCTTAATAGAAAATATTCAGCGTGAAGACTTAAATCCTTTGGAAGAAGCAGCAGGAATAAAAGAGTTAATTGATGTTTATGGACTCACACAGGATGAAGTAGCAAAGAAAATAGGTCGCAGTCGTCCTGCTGTAGCAAATATTTTAAGGCTTTTAAATCTTCCTGCTGAGATTAAGCAATTAGTAAAGGAAGAAAAGCTTTCACAGGGTCATGCAAGGGCGCTTTTGTCAGTAGAAAATAAAGAAAAGGCGCAAGAGATAGCAAAATTAATTATCGCACAAGATATGAGCGTGCGCCAAACTGAAAGCTATATTGCAGGTCTTTCTAAGGTAAAAACAGTAAAAAAACCTACAAAAGAAGAAATGGAAATGAAGCGCTACATAAAATCTTTGGAAGAAAGCCTTTCATCAGAGCTTGGCACAAAGATTAAGATAGTAAACAAAAAAAATAAAGGTCGTATTGAAATTCCATATTCATCATCAGAAGATTTTGACCGCATAATTGCTTTAATAAAGAAAAAATAAGTTTCACGAGAAACAATTTAGAAAAACCGCACAACCGTGCGGTTTTTTTTGTGTTCATCAAGATGTTATATACAACATATACAATTTTAAACATTCATTTTTGTAACATATTTTATATATAATATAAAGGAAATAAAAAGGGAAATGTCGAAAAAGATTATATAACCGTAATGGTAAATAATGACCGCAAGGTTTTTAATATTAAGGAGGAAAGATTATGAAAAACACCGAAAACATCAGAAATATGTGTATGCTTTCACATTCCAACGCAGGTAAGACCTCTTTAGTTGAAGCAATGCTTCATAAAGCAGGTATGGTTGACCGTATCGGTCGAGTTGAAGACGGCAACACAGTATCGGACTTTGACGCAGAAGAAGTTAAGAGAAAAATTTCACTGAATACTTCTATTATTCCCGTAGAGTGGAACGGTGTAAAGATTAATCTTTTAGACACCCCCGGAACACCCGACTTTATTGGCGAACAGTTAGAGGGCGCATCAGTTTGCGGCAGTGCATTGATTGTTGTCAGCGGTAAGTCCGGTGTTTCAGCAGGTACTGAAAAAGCGTGGAACATTGCTAAAACAAAGGCAAAGATTGTATTTGTAAATAAATTGGAAGACCCCAAGGCAGAATATGCAAAGGTAGTTGAAGAATTAAATTCAGCATTCGGAAGATGTATTGCTCCCTTTACATTCCCCATTAAAGAGGGCGACACATTAACAGGCTTTGTAGATGTTATTAAAATGCGTGCAAAAATGTTCTCACCCGACGGTGACACACATAAATATGAAGAAGTACCCGCAAGCTACAAAGAAATTGCAGACCGCAGCCGTGATCTTTTATTAGAAGCAGTTGCAGAAGTTTCTGACGAGCTTATGGAAAAATATTTTGCAGGCGAAGAATTTACAGAAGATGAAATTAAGGCAGCATTAAAAGTAGGTATTAAAGACGGTACAGTTGTTCCTGTTATTTGCGGTAGTGTAATTGCTAAAATCGGTATCACACACTTACTTAACACAATAGCTGACTATATGCCTGCTCCTAATGAATTTATGTATATTGAGGGCGAAAATAAGAAAACAGGCGACATCGAAGAAATTATTTGCGATAGCGCTAAACCTACAGTATTACATGTATTCAAAACAGTTGTTGATAACTATGTAGGTAAGCTTTCATATTTTAAAGTATTGTCCGGTACAATCAAACCCGACACAATGCTTGTAAATCCGGCAGTAGGTAAGGAAGAAAAATTAGGAAAGATTTACGAAATCTGCGGCAAAAAGCAAACAGAAGTAAAAGAATTAAAGGCAGGCGACATAGGTGCTACTGCAAAGCTTTCTGTAACAGAAACAGGCGATACATTGTGCGACCCCTCTTTCCCTGTTGCGATTGGTGCGATTTCATTCCCCAAGCCAGTTTTATCACTTGCTATTGAGCCTAAGGCAAAGGGAGACGAGGAAAAGATAAGCTCATCATTAGCTAAACTTTCCAGTGAAGATAAAACATTTACATTAACACGCAACAACGAAACTCACGAATCCGTAATTTCTGGTGTTGGCGAACAGCATATCAATGTAATTTGCTCAAAGCTTGAAGGAAAATTCGGCGTTTCAGTTAACTTAAAAGAACCCAAAACACCATACCGCGAAGCAATTAAATCAAAAGTCCGTGCTGAAGGTAAGCATAAGAAACAGTCGGGCGGTCACGGTCAGTACGGCCATGTTATTATCGAGTTTGAGCCTGTATATGATGCATACGAATTAGTATTTGAAGAAAAGGTTGTAGGCGGCGCAGTTCCCAAGAACTTCTTCCCTGCAGTTGAAAAAGGTTTAAGAGATGCTATGAAGGAGGGCGTTTTGGCAGGCTATCCTATGGTTAACTTAAAGGCTACACTGCTCGACGGCTCGTACCATGCAGTTGATTCATCAGAAATGGCGTTTAAGACTGCTGCGTCTATTGCTTATAAAGAGGGTCTTCCCAAAGCAAACCCCGTAATCTTAGAGCCTGTAGGCACAGTTAAGGTTTTAGTTCCCAACAACTACACAGGCGATGTTGTTGGCGACTTAAACAAGCGTCGCGGCAGAATTTTAGGTATGAACCCTGTTGATAATATCAACACAGAGGTTGAGGCTATTGTTCCTGCTTCTGAAATGAAAAAATATGCAACAGATTTAAGGGCATTAACAAACGGTCGTGGCTCATTCAATTATGAAATTACAAACTACGAAGAAGCTCCTGCAGTTATTGCAGAGGCAGTTATAAAAGAAGCGAAACAATAAGCGGCTGGTGAAAATAGTCCAGACCATCAACAGCAAAGTTTAGTATTTTATATTTTTAATAAAGAAGAAAGCACACGGGCAATGCCGTGTGCTTTTCTATTAGATGCTTTTGATTATGAACGACTGTCTCCTCTCGCTGTATACACATACAGCTTCGGACTCCATTCGTCCATTCTGAACAATTTTATCTCAGCCTTATGCGGCTGGTTAAAGCCTTATTATAGGACGCAATTATTTGCGAATCCCGTTTTTTGAATAACAGCGTTCATATAATTTTATTTATAGAATATATTTTGAATAATCACAAATAATATAGCATTATTTATTTATATTATCAAAAAACACAAACATACAAAAAAAGCAGCTTGTTTTTTTATTTAAATTACTTATCTTATAAACAACAAATAAAAAAATGCTTGATTTTTAATTTGTTTTGTGATAAAATGTGTTTTATTATTAAGCGGAGGTGGTTTTATGCCTTATGAGGAACTAAAAAACTTGTATTATGGAGATAATGAAAATTATGCTCAGGAATACATGAAAAGATTCAGTTCTGAGGAAACCGTAAAAATCAATTTTTATATTGGAGAGAACCAAGCATTTTTTTTAAAGAATGCAGAAGTAATGACAATTGCGTACGAAATTTCTAAATTAAACAATAAAATAAGTGAATTATGCCGTATGTTACCTGGTATAGCAATTGGGCAATATTCAAAAAAATGTTTAATAGATGAGATAGTAATAACAAATAAAATCGAAGGAGTTCACAGTAGCAGAAAAGAAATAGGTGAGGCGTTGGATGTACTTGAAACTCAATCAAAAAATAAGGGGAAGCACCAACGGTTTATAGGATTAGTTAATAAGTATCTGAAATTAATTAATAATGAACCTGTATCATTAAAAACATGCGAAGAAATAAGAGATATATACGATGAAATTTTTCTTGAAGAAGTAATCAGTGAAGATCCCAACAACAAGCCTGACGGTAAAATTTTCAGAAAAGGCTCTGTTTCTGTTCATAGTGAAACAGATAAGGTGATACACACAGGGTTAACACCTGAAAAGAAAATAATTGAATCAATGATGAATGCACTTAATTTTTTAAATGATGATTCTATAGAAAGCTTGTTTAGAATTTGTATTTTTCATTACCTAATAGAGTACATTCATCCATTTTATGATGGTAACGGTAGATTGGGAAGATTTATATTAAGTTATGGTATTTCTAATACACTAACGCCTTTAATTTCATTTAGAATTTCAGAAACAATAAAAG
>JAGBXV010000051.1 GCA_017629115.1 Clostridia bacterium
AATGTATCATTGCCTAGAATGTCAGTAGTTTTTTCACGGATTTTATTTGCAATAGCTGTAAGCGTGCTATCATCAATAACCCTTTTTGCCATTAGTACGCCACCTCCTCAGCTGCAGGTAACGCCGCCAATACATCAGCAATCATGCTTTGCTTATCTTCGTCTGTCCAGTAATCTTCGCCCCTTACAGGAATCGACTCTTCCGCCAACCGATTAACCGCATCTATTCGCGCCTGCACCTGACTAAGCAGTGTTACAAAAACAGAAACTTCTGTTGCATCAGACTGATTTTTAGCTCCTATTCCCTCAATGACTTCTGCCACAATCACCTTAGTGGTCACATAGCTTTTTGAACTGTCACACAACGCAATTTCCATTTTTAACTCCCCCGGAATAGCATACATACTGTTTCCGGGAACAAATACTCCCTTGCCATCTGAAATTTCTCCTGCACCTTCAATGCATTTTCCGTCGGCGCGCTTCGCTCTTACAACCAATGTGCAGCCGGTTACATCCATAGGCTTGTCGTCTTCATAAAACTCAAAAGTCATTCTGTACGCCATAACATCACCGGTAACAAATGTAAGGTCTGAGGAGAGAACTTTTTCATTTTGACAATCTATTTTCATTTTATAATTTATCATTACAATTCACTCCTATATAAAAATCAATTTTACATCTATGTACAGCGTGTCTCCCGGATCGCCCAATGTATCTCTATAGTCCTGCACATCAATTTTTAATGTGAGTACGCCGTCGCTAATTGAAGGAACAGCGGTAATAGTTTTATGCACTCTGTCATAGTAAAGATACATTTTTTGATCATTAAAGAACGCATCTGTTGTACCTTTTCGAGCCAAAGATGCAATTTTCCCGTCTGTAATTCTGTAAATAGCTACACTTTCACGCTGTTCGTAGTGATCAATTTTTCCTAATGATATTATGTACTCATATTTGTTTGCGCCTATATCAAAGGAAACTTCCCCTGTGGCATTATGGTAATCCGTAAGAGTCAAACCAACGGTTTCGTCCAAAAGCATCAACCCTTCTGTCACACTCTGGTAACCCGGCAACTTCCCTTGTGCGTATTTGCGTTTATCTGTAATTACACCTTTTTCATCAATAACCGCCAGCATCACATAATCCCCTACAGGCTCCTGTGTACCACAATAAGGGTATGACACATTTGACGCTACAAGGTCGTTTTTCAGATAAACATAATTTATTTCTCCCTTTGTATAGCTCATTTCTTCGCCGCCGTCTTCGACCTCAATAACAGAACCGTCGTTAAAAAAGGCAAACCCGGGATTTATAAGTATTTTACCCTCACCCGAAGCTATTACCTTTAAAGTAAGACAACTTTCAGGAACAACCCCCGACGAATACAAAAGCTGCCCTGCTGAGTTAAATTTCGAAATATTGTACGCAACACCGTCAACAAAGCTATCCTCTATGCCTGAGGTAACAAGCCTTTTGGTAATGCTATTTACATCTGCTGCAGAATATATTTCATTGTCTGCAAAACTAAATTTGTATGACATTTCTCTCCTCCTTATGTAACATCTGTTAAAGTGGGATTTATGCCCGACCCTTCAGGCTCGTCCCACATATATATCTGTGAAATAAGTTTTTTTTGACTGCAGGACATATCATCGGCAAAAAACTTTACCGATACAATATCTCCCAGATGAAATTCATCAGGATACGAAAGACTGGTTTTTCCTGTTATCATATCCATTGCCTTTTTGTCAGAAAGCTCATTTTCAGCACTTACCGTATCTGTTGAGTCAAGAACCGCCGTCCACGAAAATATTCCGTTGTCCTCAGGCGGAAACTCCACCAAAAAGGGTTCAGCTTTTTCTACTATGTCAAAAATTCCGTCGGTTCTTTTGCAAAGTATAATCTGGCCCTTGTACACATATTCGCCCATAATTTTTCCGTCGGCAGATACAGTGTAGTATTTGCCGTAATTGGACGGTTTCTGCTCTATGACAGGAGAATTTATACTGGCATCCCACCTGCCCATATTGGTTATTGCGTGATAAAATACCCCGCCAGAGGCTTCATTTTGTATATCAAAATTATACTCGCTTTCGTATGAATTCCTATACTCATCACACAGCGTAAACTCTGTATTTTCCTTAGCCAAAACCATTTCAAACACAAAACAACCATCATTAAAATCACGGTAAAACTTAAATCCTGTTTTTTCATCCTTAATAATACTTTTGATTAGTGAATATAAATCGCTAGCACCTTGTAAAGAAAAATCACTCATATCGCTTTTATCAGAATTAATTCCCAAAAACCTCAATTTGAAATCCTTATGAAGATTTTGCTCCAATATATATCCAACAAGCCTGCTGGCACTCCAAGTACTATTGTAGACTTCATTCATAAGTTCATAAACAGAAAACCCCGTTACGCAAAACTTTGTCAAAAGCCACTCAAGTGTCCTTGTAAATACTGTAACCGTTTCACCAATTTTATAGCCTGTAATTATGGATTGAATGTCATCCTGAAACAAAAACAGATAGCGATTTTGTGTCAAAAGACTTACAATTTCTTTGGTCTTTTCAAGCTGAATTTCACCGCAACCAAACTCTTTAAAATTTATTTCCCAGTTGGCAGCTATATATTTGGGCTGTATATTTAAAAGTCCAAAATTTTTATCGTATATTCTTATATCTCCGAATTTCATTTTTCACCTCTATACCACAGCAGACATATAGCTGTTGTTGTATCTGCATTTCACAGACAGCTTTCCGCTTATTTCAGGGGTTAAAATTTCTATTTCCGATACGCCTACATCTATTGAAAACCTGGAAATCGCTGTATCCTGAGCCAAACAGGAAATCAAATTTCCACGCTTGTTGCTTTTGATTTTTCTGTTTTTTATATCAACAGTAATCGTTTCACCGGCTAAAACATCAGTATTTAAAAGTATCTCATTGCCATTTTTATTGTTTTTGATACAAATACCCTGAGGACACACGGCCCCATCAACAGAAGAAATCTCAAACACAGGCTCAACACTTACATCACCATAATTTATCACAAGATTTTTTAAAACTCTTACAGAAAAAACGCATCCCAAAACAAAAGCCGACGCAAGTTTTCCTTCGCGCTTCGCTATATAAACAGCAGTGTCATAAATGTCCTCAAAATACGGGCAATCCGCACAAAACTGCACAGTAAAAGGAATGTACGCACCTTTGCTTTTGTTTGGTTCAAAATTCACACAACGCACATTAATCTTTTTAGTCTTACCGCAGGAGGTAATGCTGATTGTACCGGGAGCAGAAAAAACATTCATAGCGCGCGATAGTTCTTTTTTATTATCATCGCGCACATCAGCAGATATGGTTATCGTTCTTTCCATAGGAGTAACCCTCGTTACAACCTGCCCTGCCATATAGGGATACCTCACAGCCTCAACATCGCATTCAGGGAGCGAAATACCTCTTATCTGAGTTATATTAAAGCCTTTGCTACCGCCACCATTCATTACGATTTTTCCTCTTTCGTTTTCGTATATAAGCTTCATAATACCTCCTATTCTATCCCACGCATATAATCAAAAATGGACTCATTCTTTGCCACCAGTCTGGTTCTTGATGTTGTAGCACGGTCACCATAAAAATAATATACAGGCGAAAATGTGGAGTTTTGTATGTTGTTTGTGGTTTCTGTAGCAGCCTCAATCACAGGAATTTCCACCGTTATATCCGAAAAGAAGTCATTAACTTCAGATATAAAACCTTCTGTAACCTGCGCACCTAAAATAGTACCGTACTTGAAGAAATCACTGGGCAAATTTACAAACTGATGCTGAAGCTCCAGCCTGATTTCATCCTCAAGATTTTTAAAATCATCACCAAAATGGGAGATTGACATATTTTCTGCCAGCTCGTTTCTTTCCTGATAGAGTTGAAAATGCTTTACAAAATCCTCATCACCTGCTTTAAGAAGCAAATCTGTAAGTATCTTTGCATCATCAATCGACATACCTCTCAGCTCATCAAAAAACACAGAGAACACCTCAGGGTCAATGTCCTGAGCTCTTTCTTTCAGCTGATTGATGCTGTCGTTAAAGCTTTTAAGCTTTTCTATTTCTTTATCGTAGTCCACCAGCGTATAGTCTACCAGCTTTATTGGGTCTCCGGTGGGCCAGTAGTTGTCCACATATGTTGTGTGGGTGTCAAAGCCTGTAGGCGAGCCTGCATAATCCAGTAGCTTTCCTTTATACTTTCCCTGCTCATCCTGAATCCGTGCAAATTCTTCTCTTCCCTTTTCTACAGTTTCTAAAAGGGTATTAAGGTTTTCCTCAACATACTCCTGATACTCCTCAAGAGCTTTTTTACGGTATTCATAGATTTCTGCAGTGTACTTATACCACTCCTGAGTGTTGCGCCCAAAATACCTGTCACGCGCCTGCTCAAGCTTTTTGTAGTATTCTTCTTCGGTAATAAGCCCAAACTCCAGCTGGTAATTTATAGCTTGATAGCGCGTATTGAACGCTTTAACCACCTTACTGTTTGCCTTTTGTAAATTGTTTAAAAATCCATCGTCAAAAGCATCAGCAACCTGCTCACCTATTCGGCGTGCCTCATCTTTATATTCACTTATATTGCCAAATTCCGACATACTTCCCCTCCTTGCTAAAACAGAGAAGATATGTTCTCTGCCACATCTACTTCTGCCGGCAATTCCAAGCTGTATTTTGCTTTTAAATTGACTATTTTTCTTCTTGTTTTTTCATCTTTTACTGCAGTTTCATCCATCGTTCTGATTCTGATAAGTGTCTTAAAGGGGTTATCGTCAGAAAGCCCTTCAAACAGAGCACAGAACTTGTACCAATGCATATGACTCTTTTCCAAATCAATCCCATATTTGGAGTAAAACGCCGAATATATGGCAGCTGCATCCTCACTAAAGGAATACAGCTTTTTGGGCTTTTTATCAGAGGACACGGAAATATCCGTGTCCCCATTCAAAAAAGCAAGCATACCCAAAACCGCCGACATCATATTCGGTGGCAATTCCTCGCGATAGCATAACCTGAGCATTTGTGCCACCGCCTTAGCATCACTCATGCCACACTCCTGTGCCAATATAGAAATTTCAATCCAGTTTTTAAAGGATGTATGTACCGGATATTTAATTCCGTAAAGTGTCACATAATCGGGCAATTCACTGCACAAGATGTTATACTGCTTACTCATCAGCTGTAAAAGTAATAGTCTGAGAATCGTCTGACAGAGTTGCCTTGCCAAAAATCTTCTCACCCTTTGTGCTCATAGTACCACTTAATGTATACGCATCAGTGGAGTTTCCTTCGCTTTCGACCATTACTGAAAAATCACGCTTTATCGCACTGCATACACCTGAATCATCCTTAGTGGAAATATCAACAATCACTATTGAACGAACTGCATCAGTTCCTAAAATTTCATTGTCTGCCAAGGATACAATATCCTCGTGAACAGGATCACCGCTGTATCTGTCAAAGGCAAATGAGATAGATGGACTAAACGCCACAACATCTGTCTGTTCAAAGCTTTCATCAATATATCTTCTTGTGTATTCTACGGGGTTTTTCGATGTATCCATTTTTGTAAAGCCACACATTCTGTGATATGTAACGGAACCTTCAGCATCCTTAACGCCGTAGTATGCAACCTTTTCATGTCTGTTAACTAACTTTCCTAACATAACAATTCCTTTCTGCCTTAATGGCTCTTTGTTTTATAATATAAAACAGCTACATTGGCTGTAAAAACCGCCGTGTCTGCCAGATAAGTTACATTATCACGGGAAAAATCAGCACTTACTGAAACAGGAATTTTTTCTTCGCCCAACTCAGGCAAAATTCCCTTGGAGCTGTTTTTTGAAAACCACTCCTCGATATTTTTCAAAAGTACACTGTTTGCACGGTTTTTTCTTTTGTCCACGCCGTAAGGTAGGCGGAGCTTAAATATAAACTCACTCCTCATCAAAGAATCACCGTCAGTATATACTCTTACGGTCTCATTGTTCGACCTGCCGCTTACAGACAGGGAGTGTACTGATTTTCCCAGATAATCAATATTCATATTGCAATCCGACAGATGCGGGCAGCTCTTCATATAATTTAAAATGTCAAAAACTATTGTCTGCCTCTCCTTTCTGCCTTTACCTGCAAATTATTTTTGTATGACGGACACGCTTGCTTCCGCAGGAATTTTTCGTTACCGATACAACAACTGCAATGTCATTATCGGGCGGAGCAGCACCATCACTTTCCTTAAATGAAATAACATCCTGCGGTATTACATCAGCATCCGCGTTGCCCATGACGCGCAAAGTGATGTGCGCGTCACGGTTTAATGTATCGGACAAGCTGTAGCTGTTTTGAGTCCCTGAAACAAGCACTCCCAAAAGCTCTTTTTTATGCCAGGTGTCATCACTTTCTGAGTACCTGTGCACATATACCGTTTTCAAATATTTCATACAAGATTACCTCCGTAAAGATAACCGCTTGTTTCAAGATATGTAGCCAAAACATCCCACGCTAAAGAGTATGTGTTTTCACTTTCTTTATAGTGAATGCTATATCCGTCACAGCTTTCGCTCTGTATGCTCTCACGCGATATGTCTTCATAAAATATATCGCACAATTCACATAAAGCAAAACAAACATTGGTGGCAGCTTCTTTAATTCTGCCCCGTGTTGCGCCGTAAAAATAAGCTACAGCTTTAGGGTAAATTCTTGCAAACTCATTCTCTGCCAATGAGCCGCAATATACCTCTTTGTAATAAGAATAATCTATAAGCTCCATATTATCATTCCTTTAAAATTACTCTGCAGTATTTACATAAATGCCCTTCGCCTTATTTTCATACACAAAGCAATCGTGGTAGAGTCTGAACTGGAACTTCCACATATCCTTGTCCTGATTTTCGTCAGGTGTGAAGATTTTGGGCATTGCGAACTTCTGAACCTGTAAAACAGAACCGGGATATACCAACATAAAGTTAATATCCTCAGCATCTTCTGCACGGGCAAAGCCTGTACCTGTAGCACCGTCTGCAAGGTCTACCTTTGTGATAAAGCGTGATGAAGGAACATAAACAACCTGCATACCGTTGTATGTACCCATAATTGTATTTACAGCCGCATCGCTGCCGTAGCAACGGGATACTGACTGATTTAAAAGAAGCTGTAAATCAGAATTTACAAATAAAATTCTGCCTTCTTCAGGAATTTCGTCAGCGTCCATCTGCTTTTTCGCCTCGTCAATTGCGGATAAGATATTTTCCGCTGTCAATGTACCTGACACTTTTGTAATACCGTCTGCACCTGCATATTTTGCAAATCTGTAAACATCAATTTCAGGCACTACCCATTCACGCATAAAGCTGCCTGTTACAGCACCAAATGCCATACCAAGGGTTTCTTCGTTGTCCATACGGTCGATTGATAACTCCTTGCCTCTTTCAACAGACAATGTCATTGTTTCCCAAGTTGCTGTCACATCGCCCTTGGGGTAGCCGTCCGCTCTTGAATAATCGCCAAGACCTGTTGTTGATGTTTTTAATACCTGAACCTTGTTAGCGCCCACAAAATTAACCTGTGTATCGTTGTCAAGAATCTGTGTAACCGACTGATTTTTATAAATATCATCGATTACGGGTAAGAATTTTTCTGCGAGTGTTATACTGTTTGCCATTTTATATCCTCCGTTTTTTAGTTAAGTTTCGCTGCTGAACGCGCACTGCTTACAAAGCCGTCCGTTGTTGCAGCCTGTGGTGTATGTCGCATTCCTGAGGATGCACTACCGTCATAAAAAAGGTAGCCGCATTCCTTCTTGATTTGCTCAATCTGCTCAGAAAGCCCCATTACACCGTCGTCCTCAAAAGTGATTTTATCGCGATCAATCAAAGCACCTGCCGCTTTTAAATTCTTTGCACCTGCAGATATTAAAGCCTGAGATACTGCGCCATTTAATTTTGACTGATTCAACTCCGAAGTGAGTACTCCTACGCGTTCTGTAAGCTCCCCTACCTGCCCGCTCAGCGCATCTGCGTGCTGAGCCTTCTCAATAAGCCCGGCATTTTCATCTGTCAGGCGTTTGTTTTCATCCTTCAGCGAATTAACGGATTCGCCGTATTGTGCCATGATTTTGTCGGTCTGTTCCTTGGAAAGACCAAGCTCGTTCATCAAAAAATCTCTTTTCATACTTTTTCCTTTCTACGCACTGTCACGGTGTGCGCACCGAATATATTTAATCCACTACAGCAGACTCAGCCTTTTCAAGGTCCATATTCCTAACCTTTTCCTCCGCCTGCTGACGCGGTAATTTGTACACGCGACTTAAATATTCCGCCGCGTCAATTATGTTGCTTTGCTTCTCTTTTAAAGCTCTTTCTGCTGTTGTTGCAGCGTCGTCAATGATAGAATCATCAAAGTTTACTGTAATCTCCTGCTCGTAGTCCTCACCCATAAGGAACAAAACAGCCTTAACGAGATTTTTAATTGCCTGTTCTGCCAGAATTTCGTGTTTTTTCAAGTTTCTGAAAAGGTCGGACTGCTCAGAAACAATCTGTGTTGCAGTTTTGATTCTGCCTGTCTGATAATTGTATTTACTCGAACCGAATCCGCACAAATCCGAAAGCAAATCAATGTTTCTTTGTAACCCTGTTTCGTGAGCATCAGCCCTTAACTCCATATTGATTTCGTTTATTGAAAAATTATCTGGGTCCGCCCCTGAAAAAGCGTAAAACTCTGTGTCATTATCATCAAATACCGGCAAAATTTCGCCCTGTTGTTCCATTTCGATTTTTGCCATAGACAGAGGAACTACAATTCGCTTTTTACCTAAACGATATTCGTTCTGATAACTGTCATAAACCAAATCTATGCCCTCTAACACATCAATCGCATTAGCAAAAACAGAAATGCCTAAAGGACTATCAGGACAGATGTTGTTGACAATGTTGGGTGATAAAATCTGAAACATCGCCACATCGGAATTTGTATAAAAAACCTCTGCAATTCCCTCAGGAAGAGGTGCGCTTTTTTTGGTGCGTTCACATATAAGCAAGTTTTTAATTACATACTTTCCGTTTTCCTTTGTATGGATATTGAGATAGGTGTGCATTTCACCGTAAATCAGCATTCTGCTTGCAAAGGCACACTCCGAAATCTTCCCGTTTGCAAAAGCAAGCGGATAAATCATATCTGCTCTCACATAATCAATAAGCACACCGTTTTGCGTTTTATGCTCAACAAAAGCAGCCGTTCCCAACGCGAATGCCAGTTCAACAAGCTTGTTGGCGCAAACTTTAAAACCGTTATCAGCCAGCACCTTGTCAAGAACTTTCTGCGCAGAAGGTGCGACGGTAATTATCTCCACCTTTTCGTTAAAAAGTAAATCGGCCCAATCCTCACAAACACGCTTTGCCATCGACAATGATTTTCTTGTTCGCCTTAATGCCCTTTTACCGTTGTACTGACGATACTCGTGAAAAGAATCCACCTTGCCCTCGTACCAGGACTTCCAAAGCTCAACAGGCATATTCATCCCATCAGGCAACGGCGTATAGCCTAAACTTTTCAGTATTTTCTTTACCATGCTTTTCTCCTCAAAATTTATATTTTGCTTATCATTTCTTTCATATAGGGTTCGGCTGCATACTCCAAAGCGTCCAAAGAATCCACATTTAAAGTGCCATTATCAAGCCTTACATCATCAGGTTTTGATTCATCCCACACGGCATTGCACAGAGCGCTGTGTACATTTTCACATTTTTCAAGGATTGCAAACCTCCCCTGTGAAATCATGCTGTTAAAAAAACGGATTCGGTCAATAATCTTCGTTTTCTTTGCCTTTTTCACATCGATGGTTAGATGCTCGCGCATAGCTGCATTCTTAAGCCCCTGAATGAGCGTAGTTTCTGCGCTGTCGCAATAAGCCTCATACAACGGATATTTTTCTTTTTGCCTTTTGCAAAAATCAACAAATTCCTGTGATAACCGCTCAGGACTTATTTGCTCCTTTAAGTAAAATTCATCCAAAACCACACAGGATTTGAATCCCTTTGTAAAGCCCAAACACACAAATGCGTGTGCGGACTTGTTGCCTCCAAAATCCACTCCAACAGTAGCAAAGGATATATCGTCGGGCGGTTTTTCAACCGTGTAGCATTTTGAATTGTTGGCGTATTCTGGATATACAACACCTTCTGCCGCAACCCATTCACCCTTTATGAATCTTTCGTAAAACACGCCTGTATACTCAGCCTTTAAACTCCTTACATACTCATCTGACAGATACGGATTATCATCAATCAAAAACTTAATCCTCAAAAAATCAAGCTCACCATCATCTGCCCTTTGTATGTAATCCGTCATAAGCCAATGATTTGGCGAGTCCGGATTGGTGGTTGCAAAAAGCTTAGCACCGGGCTCAGATAACCTTGACAAAAGCATTACGAAAAAGTCCTCATCAAAAAGAGTCAATTCATCAAGATATGCTCCTTTAAGTGTGAGCCCTCGTATTTTACTTTCTGCCCTTGCGTCACTGGCTCCTTCAAGATACACTCTCCGTCCAAAAAGTGTGGCCTTTTTGGACTGCACTGAAAATTTAAAATTATCAGCTCCCACCAACGAAACCAAGAGATTTAAATTGTTGCGTTCTAATGCCGTGAGCGTTTTTGCTGCCATTAAAAAGCACGCATTTTTAGGTTGCGTAGCCACCCACATTGCCCAAAGCACAAGACTTATCCAAGTTTTACCGGAGCGCACAGACCCTTCCAGAAGATTTATTCTTTTAAGCTTTTTGTGCTTTAATAAAGAAATTACCTGCTCCTGCTTTTTTGAAAAGGCAATCCCGTTATCTATAGTCTTGCTACTTGACATTCTGCACCGCCTCAATAAGCTCTAAAATTCTTCCAAAATCCTTGTTTTCTGTGTCAGCCATAATAGAGCGCACCTCTTTAATAGCCTGAATATCTCCTTGTGAAGCTTTGTGATACAATCGTGCCATGATAAGCGTTTTGTTGTCGGAATTTTCATTCATTCCCAAAGACTTCAAAAACTCAAGGTCTTCGTCGCTGCTTACAGTCGAGTTAAGAATATCCGAAAGACACTCTGAAAGTTTTTTGTTTTTCTTTTTTGCCATATACCTTGCCTTTCTTGTCTTGCCGACAACTGTTTTAGAACCGGTTCACACTTAATGTAACACATAAAAATGTGCAATTGTGTGCAATGGGTTTTTCTACCTATATTTATTGACATAGGTTAGAGTATGTGGTAAAATGCTTTTGTATATACCAACGGGACACTTAGAAAAAATCTATGCCTCCGACTATGTAATAGTCGGAGGCAATTCCGCTAAAATACTAAAATTCAAAAATAAATAATAACGATATAATTTTACCAATTTTTACAAAAACAAAAAAATCTTAAAAAACACTTGACTTTATCGTGCTAAAGTGGTAAAGTAATAAAGTGCTATTGATAACTATGCTCATTTGAGCAATTTTCATTTAAAGGAGAAAGCAATAAATGGAACTCAAATCAGAATATATGCGAACTGAAGAAAAAGTAATTTTTGCACTTCGCGAATTATACTCAAAATACGGCTATGCTCAGTTTAAAATGAGCAAGTTCGAAGAATATGATTTATATGTTAAAAATAAGGACTTCTTGGTTTCCGACAGCGTAATCACCTTCAATGATACAAACGGAAGACTTATGGCGCTAAAGCCTGATGTCACCCTTTCTATCATCAAAAACTCTGCCGAAACCGAAAATGTGCAAAAACTCTACTACAACGAAAATGTTTACCGAGTTTCAAAAAACACACACTCTTTTAAAGAAATTATGCAAACAGGACTTGAGTGCATCGGGTCTTTGGACACATACAACATCTGCGAGGTTGTGACCCTGGCAGCAAAGAGCCTCTGTGCAATATCAGAAAACTTTGTTTTAGATATTTCACATATGGGACTGATTTCTTCAGTTTTAGATGGCATCGATGTTGACATAAAAAAACAAATTCTGCAGTACATAAGCGAAAAGAACACTCACGACTTAGTAGCTCTTTGTGAAAAGGAAAATATCGACAGCTCAATAATTGTGGCACTTGTCAATGTAAGCGGCACATCAGAAGAAATAAAACAAAAACTTGCCGCTATCCCCTTTGGCGAGAACTCAAAAGATGCAATAGAGGAAATAAACACCGTTGCTGACATCATCACCTCACTCCCCGAGAATAACAAAATCCACTTTGATTTTTCTATTGTAAACGATATGAACTATTACAGCGGAATTGTGTTTAAAGGTTACATCGAGGGTATACCCACAGGAATTTTATCAGGAGGCAGATACGACCTCTTAATGAGTAAAATGGGCAAAAAAACAGGTGCTATCGGCTTTGCGGTATACTTAGACTTTTTAGAAAGATTTATGGAAGAAACCAAAGAATACGATACAGACATTTTGCTTTTGTATAACGATACAGACCGCTTGTCTGAGGTATTAAAAACAGTTGACACACTTACCTCTCAGGGAAGCAGAGTCCTGGCGGAAACTTCCGTTCCCGAAGGCTTAAAGTATAAAACACTTTTGAGATTTGAGTAGAGGTGCTACAATGGATAATTATATAAATATTGCCTTACCCAAGGGAAGACTTGGTGAAAAGGTTTATGATATGTTTGAGCGCGCAGGATACCCTTGCCCCTCGATAAAAGAGAACAACAGAAAATTAATATTTGAAAACCCCGAAAAACAAGTTCGCTACTTCTGGGTTAAACCCTCGGATGTTGCAATCTATGTAGAGCGTGGTGCTGCCGACATAGGCGTCGCAGGCAAGGATATTCTCTTAGAGTACGAACCTGACATCTATGAACTTTTGGACCTTGACTTGGGCAAATGCCGTATGGCAGTAGCCGCCAAGGAATCTTTCCGTGATAATACAGACAAAACCCTGCGTGTTGCCACAAAGTTTGTAAATATAACAAAAAAATACTACGCAGGCAAAAGCCGTGATATCGATGTTGTAAAACTAAACGGCTCAATCGAAATTGCTCCCATTTTGGGACTTTCGGATGTTATAGTTGATATTGTAGAAACAGGCACAACCTTAAAGGAAAATAATTTAAAGGTTTTTGAAACAATCGTGCCAATTTCTGCCCGACTCATTGCTAATAAATCAAGCTACAAATTCAAGGCAGATAAAATAACAAATATCCGGGCAAAACTTTCAGAACAGGTGATAAAAAATGATTAAAATATATAAATATGGCGAAGTACCAAACGAAGAAATCTTTGCCAGAGTTGAGCCAAAAATGAATGTGGAAGAAATAGTTTCCGACATCATTAAGAATGTGCGCAAATTTGGCGATTTCGCACTTTCAGACTACACCAAAAAATTCGACGGCGTATGCGTTCAGAATTTACAGGTAACAGAAAAAGAAATTGAAGACGCGTTCTCATCAGTTGACCCTGAATTTATAAGAATACTTGAGCGCGCCGCAGAAAACATTACAAAATTCCACACTCAGCAAAAGCGTGAAGGTTTTAAAATCGAAAACCACGACGGCTCAGTTATGGGACAAAAAATCATCCCAGTTGACCGTGCAGGCCTCTATGTTCCGGGCGGAACTGCTGCCTACCCCTCAACAGTTTTAATGGACAGCATTCCTGCAAAAATTGCAGGCGTTTCTGAGCTTATTATGGTAACACCCCCTGACAAGCAGGGTAAAATAAACCCTGTAATTTTGGCAGCGGCAAAAGTAGCAGGCGTTGACAAAATCTTTAAAGTCGGCGGCGCTCAGGCAATTGCTGCCCTAGCCTACGGAACAGAAACAATCCCCAAGGTTGACAAAATCGTAGGCCCTGGTAACGCCTTTGTTGCAGAAGCTAAAAAACAGGTGTACGGCGTAGTTTCAATCGATATGATTGCAGGCCCCAGCGAGATTTTGATAGTGGCTGACGAAAATTCTGACCCCCGACACTTAGCGGCAGACTTGCTCTCTCAGGCAGAACACGATAAACTTGCAAGCGCGGTTTTAGTTACTACTAGTATGACCTTAGCTGAAAAAGTAGCTGAAGAAATCGAAATCCAGCTTGCTAAACTTCCCCGTGAAGAAATCGCAAGAGCTTCAATAGATAATAACGGCAAAATCATAGTTGCAGAGGATTTGTCAGCGGCGATAGAAATTTCAAACGAAATCGCTCCCGAACACCTAGAACTGGTGGTTGATAACCCCTTTGACTATTTAGACCAAATCCGCCACGCAGGCTCAATCTTTATGGGCAGATACTGCCCCGAAGCTTTGGGCGACTATATGGCAGGAGCAAACCATACCCTGCCCACAAGCGGCACGGCGAAGTTCTCAAGTCCCCTGTCCGTTGACGATTTTATAAAGAAAACACAGTTTACATACTTTACAAAAGAAGCGCTTTCCGATATAGCTGAGGATGTTTACTACTTTGCAGAAAAAGAAGGACTCTCAGCCCACGCAAAAAGTGCCGTTGTAAGAACAAGGAATGAAAATAATGAGTAAATTTTTAAATGACAATTTAAAAGGGTTAGAGGCCTACACCCCTGGTGAACAGCCCCGTGACAAAAAATACATAAAGCTGAACACCAACGAATCACCCTACCCACCCTCACCACAGGTCGTTGAGGCAGTTTCAGTTTCCGAGGTGACAGATTTAAGGCTTTACTCCGACCCTCTGTGTAAAACCTTAAAAGAAAAAATAGCTGACCGTTACGGTGTAAATTACGAAAATGTATTCGTTTCAAACGGCTCAGACGAGTCTTTGAACTTCTACTTTATGGCTTTCTGCTCTAAGGAAAATCCCGTAGTTTTCCCTGAGATTTCCTACGGATTTTACAAGGTTTTTGCAGATCTCTACGGCATTTCCTATGAAACAATACCGCTAAAGGCAGACTTTTCGATAGATGTATCCGACTACATCGGCATCAATAAAAACATAGTTATAGCAAACCCCAATGCTCCTACAG
>JAGBXV010000052.1 GCA_017629115.1 Clostridia bacterium
CTTTATGCTTTGGATGTAAATGCTGCTGAGGCTGTTTTGGTGGATTATTATGACGCCCAAATGCCCGAAATAACCATAAAGTTAGATAAAAGATACTCTCCTGCGGTAAATGCCCAGAAATATTTTAAAAAGTACAATAAGGCTAAAACTGCCCGTGAGGAGCTGTCAAAGCAAATTAAGCTAGCCCAAACTGAGCTTGATTATTTAGAATCTGTAGAGGAAGAGCTTAAAAAAGCAGAAACCGAGGCGGATTTGTCAGAAATTGGTGATGAACTTTTTGAGCAGGGGTATATTAAGCGCCCAAAGGATGCCAAAAAGAAGAAAAAAGAAACACAAAAGCCTATGGAGTTTGAAACTCCTGACGGTTTTCGTGTGCTTGTTGGAAAGAACAATAAGCAGAATGACTTGCTTACATTAAAAATTGCCAAAAATTCAGATATGTGGTTTCATACAAAGGATATTCACGGCTCACATACGGTGCTTTGCTATGAGCATGGGCGTGAGTTTACAGATACGGCGATACTGTATGCTGCGCGTCTTGCTGCAAAGTATTCTAAAGCGTCAGAATCGTCACAGGTGCCTGTTGATTATACGCTTGTAAAGTTTGTCAAAAAGCCTTCCGGTGCAGCGCCGGGAATGGTTATATACACCGATCAAAAAACTATATATGTGACACCATAAATAAACTCCTGTGGCAATGCCACAGGAGTTTATTTATGTTTATTCTTCTGTTGAGGGTGCTGCTTCGGGAGGAGTAAGTGTTTCTTCTGCTATTTCGTCTTCGTCCTCTTCCTCATCGGTTTTAGCCAAAGATACTACTGATACGCCATCGGCAAGTCGCATTAAGCGTACACCCTTGGTGAGTCTGCCAATTCTGCTGATTTCGGCAGTCTTCATACGGATGATTACACCTTCTGATGTGATGAGCATTACATCGTCTGCCTCTGTTACAACAACTACGCCAGAAACCTTACCGGTTGTTTCGGAAATTCTGTAGTTTGTAACACCTTTACCGCCACGAGTCTGTGTTTTGTATTCTTCAAGTGAAGTTTTCTTGCCGTAGCCTTTTTCAGTTACTACAAGCAAATCTTCGCCCTCTGATGCTACGCTCATACCAACAACATAGTCGCCTTCAGCAAGCTTGATGCCTCTTACGCCGTGTGAAACTCTGCCCATGGGACGAACATCTGATTCGTGGAATCTGATACACATACCGTCGTGGGTAGATAAGGCGATAGAGTCATTGCCGTCTGTTAAGCGTACATTGATGAGCTCGTCATCTTCGTCTAATACGATAGCAGCGAGTCCGCCTTTACGAGCTGTGTTATAAAGCATAAGGTCAGTTTTCTTAACAACGCCTTTTTTGGTAGCAAAGATTAAGTTCTTGCCTTCTTCAAATTCACGCAAGGTTATTGTTGCATAAATCTTTTCACCGGGATCTAACTGCAACAGGTTTACAATAGCTGTGCCCTTTGCCTGTCTGCCTGCTTCGGGGATTTCGTATGCTTTCAAGCGGTACATCTTACCCTTTGATGAGAAGAACAGAATATGGTCGTGGGTGCTTGTTGTGAATATCTTTTCAACAAAGTCTTCTTCTCTTGTTGTAATACCTGTGATGCCTCTACCGCCACGGCGCTGTGACTTGTATGTTGATACAGGCAAGCGCTTAACATAGCCGCGGTTTGTCATTGTGATTACAACATCTTCTTCTTCGATTAGGTCTTCGATGTCAATTTCATCAGCGTTTGCTGTGATTTCAGAGAGTCGTTCGTCGCCGAACTTGTCGCGGATTGCGATAAGCTCTTCTTTGATAAGGGTCATCAAAGCTGTGCGGTCTGAAAGCAGGTGATTGAACTCTGCGATTGCTTCTTTGAGTTCGTTATATTCTGTTTCAATCTTTTCGCCGTTCAGTTTCTGCAACTGTGCAAGGCGCATATCAAGTACGCTCTGTGCCTGAATTTCAGAAAGACCAAAGCGCTCCATAAGGCGTTCTTTTGCATCGTCGTAAGAATTTCTGATGGTTTCAATTACAGCGTCAAGGTTAGCTAAAGCAATTCTTAAGCCCTCTAATATGTGCATTCTCGCTTCGGCTTTATCTAAATCAAACTTAATTCTTCTTGTTACGATTTCCTCCTGGAAGGAAATGAAGTTTTCAAGAATTTCTTTGAGTCCCATTGTTTTGGGCTTGCCGTCTTTGATTGCCAGCATATTGATAGAGAAGCTGTCCTGGAGTCTTGAGAATTTATAAAGCTTATTTAGAACAACCTGAGGGTTGGCATCTCTTTTTAAGAAGATTTCAACTCTGATACCTACACGGTCTGATGAGTGGTCGGCAATGTCAGACAAGCCTTCGACTCTTTTTGTTTTAACCAAGTCTGCAATACTTTCAACCAAAGCTTTCTTATTCACCTGGTAGGGAAGCTCGGTGATGATGATTGAAGATGTGCCATCTTTGTGCTCTTCAATCTCGGTCTTTGCACGGATTAAGATTCTGCCGCGCCCTGTTGTGTAGGCACTTCTGATACCTGAAAGTCCCATAATTGTTGCTTTAGTGGGGAAGTCAGGACCCTTGATGTATTCCATAAGCTCTTCAACTGTGATTTCGGGGTTGTCGATTTGTGCTACAACGCCGTTTAACACCTCAGTTAAGTTGTGGGGCGGAATATTTGTTGCCATACCTACGGCAATACCTGATGAACCATTAATTAACAGTGTGGGTATTCTTGTAGGTAAAACTGTAGGTTCGCGTCTTTTTTCGTCAAAGTTGGGAACAAAATCAACCGTGTCTTTTTCTATATTCTCGAGCATCAGGTTAGAAATTTTGCTCATTCTTGCTTCTGTATAACGGTAAGCAGCCGGAGGGTCGCCATCCACAGAACCAAAGTTACCGTGACCGTCAACAAGTGTGTATCTCATTGAAAAGTCCTGAGCCAGTCTTACCATTGCATCGTATACAGATGCATCACCGTGGGGGTGGTATCTACCGATAACATTACCAACTGTGGTAGCTGATTTAAAGAAGGGTTTATCAGCTGTTAAGTGTTCCTCGTGCATTGAGTAAAGGATTCTTCTGTGAACAGGCTTTAAACCGTCGCGAACATCAGGCAACGCACGGGCAACGATAACACTCATTGCGTAGTCGATAAACGCCTCTTTCATTCTTTTTTCTATATCTACATCTACTATAGTTTGTGTATCAAAATATTCCTCAAAATGGGAATCTTCGTATTTCTTATGTTTAGCCATTTTTAATTACCTCACTATACATCAAGATTGGTTACATACTGAGCGTTTTCTTCGATAAATATTCTTCTGGGTTCAACATCGTCACCCATCAAAATTCTGAAGGTTTCGTCAGCTCGGATTGCGTCATCCAATGTAACTTTCAAGAGTATTCTGTTTTTGGGGTCCATAGTTGTTTCCCAAAGTTCGTCGGGGTCCATTTCACCAAGACCCTTGTAACGGCTGATGTCTACCTTTGCATTAGCGTCGCCGTCTTTTAACTCTTCGCTGAGGCGGTCGCGCTCTTCGTCGCTGAATGCAACGAATGATTTCTTGCCTCGTGTAAGCTTATAAAGAGGAGGCTTTGCTAAATACACATGTCCTGCCTCGATAAGGGGCTGCATAAATCTGAAGAAGAATGTTAAGAGCAGTGTCTGAATGTGAGCACCGTCAACATCGGCATCGGCCATAATGATGACTTTGTGGTATCTTAACTTTTCAAGGTTGAATTCTGTTCCAATACCTGTACCTAACGCTTGTATAACAGGTGTTAATTTGTCATTTCCGTAGACTTTATCTGCACGGACTTTTTCAACATTTAACATCTTACCCCAAAGAGGGAGAATAGCCTGATATGTGCTGTCACGGCCGCTCTTTGCAGAGCCCCCCGCAGAATCACCCTCGACGATGTATATTTCAGTTTTTGTTGCGTCTTTTGAAATACAGTCTGTGAGTTTGCCGGGAAGAGATGAGCTGCCAAGAGGAGTTTTTCTTTCGGCTTCACGAGCCTTTCTTGCTGCTTCTCTAGCTCTGGAAGCGGTTAAGGCTTTATCAATAATTGTTTTTGCAATGGCAGGGTTTTCTTCTAAAAAGTCTGCAAGCTTTTCACCCAAAGCTGATGCTGTGATACCCTGAACCTCACTGTTACCAAGCTTGGTCTTCGTCTGACCTTCAAACTGAGCCTCTAAAACCTTTACAGAGATAACTGCAGCTAAGCCCTCACGGGTGTCTGAGCCTTCAAGCTTTTTGTCGTTTTCTTTTATAATGTTATGCTTTTTAGCATAATCGTTCAAAATACGGGTTAGGGCAGTTTTAAAGCCTGTTTCGTGAGTGCCGCCCTCTGTTGTGGAGATGTTGTTTGCAAAGCTCACAAGCATTTCATTGTATGCATCTGTGTACTGCATAGCGACCTCTAAGATAACATCGTTTTGCTCTGCTTCAAAGTAAATAATCTCCTCGTGCAAGGGGTTTTTGCCACGATTTAAGTACTGGACATATTCTTTGATACCGCCGTCGTACTTCATATCCGCAACTTTGCCTTCTTCACGCTTATCTGTTAAGACAATACGCAGGCCTTTATTCAAGAAAGCCTGCTCACGGAGGCGTTTGAGTAAAATTTCAAAGTCGTAAATCAAGGTTTCAAAGATTTCGCCGTCGGGTTTAAAGGTTACCTTTGTGCCGTGGGCATTTGTGTCACCAATAACCTTTAAAGCGCCACAGGAATGACCGCGCTCGTAACGCTGGAAGTGGATATGCTCGCCGTCTGAAACCTCAACCTCTAAGTATTCGGAAAGCGCATTAACAACAGATGCACCAACGCCGTGCAGACCGCCTGATACTTTGTATCCGCCGCCGCCGAACTTACCGCCTGCGTGGAGCACAGTAAATACAACCTCAACGGCAGGAAGACCTGTCTGGGGCTGGATGCTTACGGGGATACCGCGGCCGTCGTCTATAACGGTGATGGAGTTGTCCTCGTTGATGTCGACATAAATGTTTTTACAGTAGCCAGCAAGTGCTTCGTCGATAGAGTTATCCACGATTTCGTAAACTAAGTGGTGAAGACCTCTTTCTGAGGTAGAACCTATGTACATACCCGGTCTTTTTCTAACGGCTTCTAACCCTTCTAAGACTTGAATTTGGGAACCGTCATAGTTGGTATCTACTTTAATGTCCATACTTTTTAGCCTCCTAAAAATCAATCGTATGTGAAAATAATAAAAATTCAAAATATTCGCAAAAATTATGCTATAATAATTATAACACAAAAATGGACTAAATGCAACTTTTTATTGAAAAAAGATTTAAAGATATTTTTTGGGGCAATTTTTTGTAATGTTACAGAAATATTACTGTTCGGCAACAAAAAAAGACTTTCTGCTTTTTGCAAAAAGTCTTTCCTATATTTATGCAGTTGGGTTTTCTGATTCTTCCACCAGCGCCGTTTGATATTTTTCCAAGATTGAGTGCTCAAGAGATGACCTCATATCGGAATTTATGGGGTGGGCAATATCTTTGTATTCGCCCTCTGGAGTTTTTCGGCTGGGCATTGCTACAAAAAGCTTATCACCGCCCTCAATTACCTTAATGTCGTGGACAACCAAGGAATTGTCAAAGGTCACCGATACGATTGCCTTCATTTTTGAGTCTACATTGATTTTTCTGATTCTGATATCTGTAATATCCATAAATGCTCTCCTTTTTGATGTGGTTTAAGGTTATTTTTGCAAATTTGCCAAAAAATATACATTAAATTCAAAAAATACTTTTATTTTTCGAACAAGTAGTGTATAATATAATAGTAAGTAACTATATCTTGTTATTTTTGGAAGTGTTTGGTATGTTTGATTTAAAGGATATAAATAAAGAAAAAAGCGTGTTCTTTATAGGTATTGGCGGCATCAGCATGAGTGCTCTGGCTCATATTTTAAAGAATGACGGCTACAGTGTTGCAGGTTCAGATTTTAAGGAAAGCGATACTGTTAAAGAGCTTATTGCATCGGGTATTCCTGTGGCAGTAGGTCACAGAGCGGAAAATGTGGAAAATGCAGGGCTTGTTGTGTATACAGCGGCTATTAAAGAGGATAATCCTGAACTTTGTCGTGCACACGAATTGGGAATTCCTGCTATTGAAAGAGCTGTGTTGCTTGGCGCTATGATGAAAGGCTACAAATATCCTGTGGCGGTATCGGGTACACACGGTAAGACTACCGCTACATCAATGCTTTCTCATGTCTTGTGCGAAGCAAGTCTTGACCCCACGATTTTAGTTGGCGGTGTATTGCCCTTAATCGGCGGCAATTTCCGTGACGGTGGCAAGGAGTATTTTGTAACTGAAGCTTGTGAGTATTGCGGAAGCTTTTTGAAGTTTTATCCTATTTACAGCATTATTTTAAATATCGAAGAAGACCATCTTGATTACTTTAAGGATATTGATGATATTATTGACTGTTTTTCGCAGTTCGTGGCAAAAACCCCCAAAGGTGGCGCAGTTATTGCGAACTTTGATGACGATGATGTAATAAAAGCAGTTAAAAATTCTCCTGCTAAGGTAGTGTCCTATGCACTCAACTGTAAGGAATGCGATTATACTGTAAATAATCTTTCTTTTGATGAAAACGGCTATTCATCATTTGATGTTTTGTATCGTGGTGAGTTGTATATAACAGTGAAATTAAGCGTTCCAGGGCTCCACAATGTGTCAAATGCTTTGGCTGTGATTGCGACATCAACACTTTTGGGTGTAGAAAAAGAGGGCATTCAAAAGGGACTTCTTTCATACAAGGGAACAAACAGGCGGTTTGAATATAAAGGAACAGTTAGTGGTGCTAAAATCTATGACGATTATGCTCATCATCCAACGGAAATAAAAGCAACACTGGCTGCAGCAAAAGCTACAGGAGCGGCTCGTGTAAGGTGTGTTTTCCAGCCTCACACATACACAAGAACTTTTGCGCTAAAGGATGATTTTGCGCATAGTTTTACTGATTGCGATGATTTGATTATTACGGACATTTTTGCAGCCCGTGAGCCTGATACAGGTCTTATTCATGCGCAGGATTTGGCAGCGGTTATAGATGGAGCAAAGTATATAAAAGATTTTTCCGATATTGAGAAGTATTTTAAAGAAACTGCCTGCGAGGGAGATATAATCTTTACAATGGGTGCAGGCGATGTTTATAAAATAGGCGAGAGTATAGTAAAAGACGGTAAGCAGTAAGCTTACCGTCTTTTAAATTATATATTTTTTTATCTCTTTTTTTAGTTTTTCTATTATTCTTTTTTCAAGTCTTGATATGTAGGATTGGGATATGCCAAGCATATCGGCTACTTCTTTTTGGGTTTTTTCGTCTGTTCCTGAAAGTCCGAATCTTAGTCGTAAGATTTCCTGTTCTCTGTTTGAAAGCTTTTCCACAGAGGTCATTAATAGTTCTTTGTCCACGGCGTCCTCTATGTTTTTATAAACTTCGTCCGAATCTGTGCCTAAAATATCAGAAAGCAAAAGCTCATTTCCGTCCCAGTCGGTGTTTAAGGGTTCGTTTAGGGAGATTTCTGTTCGCTGGTTGTGGATTTTTCGAAGAAACATTAAGATTTCGTTTTCAATACAGCGTGAGGCGTATGTGGCGAGCTTTATGTTTTTATCCACATTAAAGGTATTTATTGCTTTTATTAAACCGATAGAACCGATAGATACAAGGTCCTCTAAGGCGATACCTGTATTTTCAAATTTTCGTGCCACATATACAACAAGGCGCAGGTTGTGTTCAATGAGAGGTTTTTTTCCCAATTCGCGGTTTTGAGTGTTTAAAAGCGAAAGGAAATATGCTTCTTCTTCGGGAGATAGGGGTGCAGGCAATGCTTCGCCCGTGCCAATGAAGTAACATTCGTCGCACAAAAGCTGTGCCAACCGATAACGCAAAAGGCGTATTTTTAATATGATTTTGCATATGAGGGAGCGCATTTTTTATATCCTTTCTTGACGGTTTTGGATGCCGGAGGTGTTTGGCAATATCATACGGTATGTGCCTTCTTTATCCAGTGAGGTTTCGGTTATTGCCACCAGTACCTGTTCGCGAAAATCAATTTCGTCTGACGATACGCTGTCCGGTTTAAAGGCGTAAAGTCCGCATACATCACCCAATCTGCGGCAACCGATATACAAAAATTCCTCGGGGTGATTGACAATTGTTTCGGTGATTTTGCTTTCTTCAAAAAGTGGGCGCACAGTCTGCCATTCGGCAATGATTACACTTTTTTGACTTATGGGGTCTGTTAAAAAATTTCCGCTGTCAAAAAGTGCTGTATCGTTAACGGTGCGGCCGTTTTTTTCGATGGTTACATTGTACAGGTATGAGGACTTGATTTTCTGCTTTTTGATATAGCCTGTGGCAGTGTGGATTAAAGTTACGGAAACCACAAATATCAAAAGTAATGTGTAAGCGTCAATGTTTGCGTAAAATACACCGTTATTAACCGCAAATATTCCTGAGTTTCCTGAAAAAATCAAAGCAAAGCCCACTCCTGATGCGGATATTACCACAAGGTAAAATATTGAAACATCTCGTAGGAGTGTTTTGGTTTTTTTTGTGCCAAAGGCAATGAAAATCATTATAAAAGCCACCAAAACTGTGCAGAGGAATGTAAATATCGGGTTTGTCTTAATAAAAAACACCGTTGCCGAAAATAGCGCACCTGCTGATGATGCCAGACACATTTTAAAAATGCTCGGGGACTTTTTTGCAAAAAACGATGTAACGGACAAAAGTATATAGTCAATTATGAAATTTATTATAAAAAGTACATCCACAAAAATTTTAACCTCCATACCTTTCGTAGCCTTTCTTATGTAGTGTAGACTCATTATACTATGGTGGTCTGGTGATACTTTGTCGTAACCTGGTGTCGAATGGAAAAAACTTTGTGACAAAAGAGATTTAAATTCTGTTTATTTCGTCTTGAAATGTGACAGAATTTGGTGTACAATAAAGATATAATGTAAATTAAGTTAAAATATGACAAAAGAATGCGAGGACAAAATATGATACAGACAACTTGTTCAAAATGTGGAGCTGATTTGCTCCTTCGTGACGGATATTGCGTATGCAACAGCTGTGGCGAAATATACCGTTGTATAGATGACGAGGAAGAAGTTTTGAAAGTAGAAGAAACTGTTGAGGAAGAATCTGTTATGGAAGAACAAATACAGGAAAGTGAACCTGAGGAGGTTTTTGTTCCGTATGCCAAGGAGCAGGAAGAAGTTGAACAAAAATCTGAAGAAGTAGAAGAAACTGAGGATGAGCCTGCTGTTGAAGAAGAGGAGGAAGAGCCTACGGTTGCTCCTGCTCCTGTGGCAGTGTTACAGCAACCGTCAAATGCTGATAAAAAGAAGAGCAAAGCGCCCATTGTGATAATTATATTGTTACTTATTTGTGCTGTTGCTGTTGCCGGTTGGTACTTTATGTCGGGCAAAAATAATCAAGAAACTCCTGACGACAACGGCATAAAGGTTGTGGAGCCGGTTATTGAAGAAGAACCTGAAGAAATTATTGAAGAAGAAATAGAAGAAGAGGCAGAAGAACCTGTTGAAGAGCCTGAAGCAGTTGCTGTTCCTGAGCCAGAGCCTGCACCTGCTCCGGAGGTTGTGGAAGAACCTAAGGAAGAAGTTCCTGCTCCTGCACCTACAGAGCAGCCTGCTGCCATTGCGTATCGTATAAGAAAATCAGCAGACGACAAAGATTCCCAGATTGGTGCTTTTGCAGATTTGAACCGGGCAAAGGCTTTTGCTGATGCTCACGCGGCGGAAGGGTATAAGGTATTTGATTTGGAAGGAAATCTGGTTTATCAGCCGTAAGGCAGAATAGGACTTGCAAGATACGACATATAATCTACAAAAAAGATGTGAGGTAGATTGTATGTTTATCAGTTTTTTATTTGCGATTTCATACTTTTTGAAATATGGGCTGTTTTTGGTGTCCTATGTTTCCGGTCAGAACAACTTTCCGAAGCCGTTGAATGCGGCAGAGGAAAAGCATTATCTTGAGTTGGCAGCCAATGGCGACAAAGGTGCTAAGGATATTCTTGTTGAGCGGAATCTGCGACTTGTTGCACATATTGCAAAAAAATATAATAAAGTGGCAGGTGCCGATGAGGACGACCTTATTTCCATAGGAACTATCGGGTTGATTAAGGCGATTGCAACATTTGATTATACCAAGCAGTCCCGTTTGGCTACATACGCGTCACGGTGCATTGAAAATGAAATTTTAATGTCTGCCCGTGCAAGCAAAAAGCTAAATCAGGAAATATCGTTAAATGAGTGTCTTGGTCACGATAGTGACGGCAATGAAGTGACATTTATGGATATTTTGCCTGCTGCTGACCGTGAAATTGCAGATAAAGTAAGTACAGATGCCGACATAAGAAAGCTGGGCGCATATATAAAGAAATGTTTAAGCCCCAGAGAACAGGAAATTATAATAAAGCGATACGGCCTGGGCAAGCGTGCGTATACTCAACAGGAGATTGCCCGTGAAATGAACATATCCAGATCGTATGTTTCGCGGATAGAAAAAAAGGCTCTTGATGCCTTGAACAAATGCTATAAAGAAAAAAGATAGATAAGTACATTATGATGGGAATGAGGGTATATGACCTTGTTCTGCCAATGTGTTTGTAATTTTCTACCCTATGAGTTACTTAAATGGCGAAAACTACAAAAATCAGGAAAGCTTTTAAAAAAATAAGACTGTCGCATTGTGACAGTCTTATTTTTTAGTGAATAACTAAAGTATTTATCATATAGTTTATATCCGCACTGACTTTTTTGGGAACCCGACCGTAGTGGGTATATGTTATCGTGTACACCACGCCATTTTTCACCGTTGTATAAATTAAAACTTCGGCTTCGTGGTCGTCAATGTTTCCTGATATTGCAGGTCTTTTGTAGTGAATTTCAATAAAATCGTCTTCGCCTATTGTTGTAACCTTGCCGTAAACCAATGTTGCAGAAACTATTTGTGCCGTGCTTTCAGCCAGACTTTGAGCATATTCGTCCGTCATAGGATAATCTGTTCCCTGGTAGATGTCTGCTCTTACGCTCATTACTGCGTAGTAGGGAGAGTCACTTTTGTAAGCGGATTCGATTTCGAAATCTGTACCGTCATTGGCATTGATTTTTATTTTGTACTGGTCTTCGTCAAAATACGAAATAGAAAAATCAGATGCTGTATGCACGCCGTCTGTGGATAAGCTCTTGGTAGAACGGTGCGTTTTCATATCTTGTGCTCGGGCTAAAAAATCCTCGGTGAAGATTTCAACCTTGTTGTTTGCTGCGTCCCACGAAACGGTAGCGCCGAAAGATTCTGCCACAGCACGGGCAGGGACCATTGTGCGGTCGGACACGATTGTTGGTGAAACATCAAGTGTTTTTTTCTGGTCGTTTACTGTTAGAATATCGCTATCGATAGTCATAGTAACAGTTGTTTCACCAAGAGTTGATGTGACTGTTTTAGTGGTTTCGTCCCATAAAACAGTTGCGCCCATTGCTTCGAATATTGCTCTTACCGGAACCAAAACCCGGTCGCTAATGTTGACGGGTGGAGTGTCGAATTCCAGTTTATTTGCGTTAAGCTCTACTGTTATAGTGTTTTGCGCAGAAATGTTCACGCACGCAAATAACAAAAGCATCGAAAGCAATATGCTTGTTATTTTTTTCATACTTAAACTTTTCTCCTTTTAAAATTTTACAATCGAACTTGAACTGACTTATGTGTGGATTATACCATTATATAGAATTTTTGTCAAGTTTTGGGAATTTTATACCCCTTGACAAGCAGGAAAAAATGTGCAAAAATAGTGCGTGAGGTGTTTTTTATGTTAGGTACATTAGTTAATATAGTTACAGTAATTGTGGGAAGCGGATTAGGTTTGCTTTTAAGAAAGGGCATTCCGCAAAGATTGACAGATTCTGTTATGAAAGCTGTTGCTCTTTGCGTTATTTACATAGGAATAGACGGATGTCTGGTAGGAAATAAAACTCTTGTAGCCATTGTTTCGTTGGCGTTGGGAGCGTTAATCGGCGAGCTTTTAAGGCTTGATGACAGGATAAATTCTTTAGGAGAAAAAATTGAAAAGAAAGTATCCAAAAATAATAGCGGAGAAAGTACGATAGCCAAGGGGTTCGTTACAGCAAGTCTTTTGTTCTGTGTTGGTGCTATGGCTATTGTCGGTTCACTTGAGAGCGGTATCAACGGAAATCATGAGATATTGTTTTCAAAGTCGCTCCTAGACCTTATAACTTCATTTATTCTGGCAACCACATTGGGTATCGGCGTTATGTTTTCCGCCGCGTTTGTATTTGTATATCAGGGGGCAATCACGGTGTTGGCACAGTTTGTAGGAGCATATCTTAACTCTGTGGTAATTGCGGAGATGACTTGTGTGGGCTCTATACTAATCATTGCTTTGGGGCTTAATATGTTGGGTGTTACAAAGCTTAAGATTATGAATTATATCCCTTCTATTTTCCTCCCTATTTTACTTTGCTTATTTATGTAAATAGAAAAAGGCTCGCTTACGCGAGCCTTTAATTTTTATTATTTTCTTTTTTTCTTGTGCTGAATTTTTTTCTTTTCCACTAAAACAGGGTGTGTCTTTAAGTAGATGCCTGTTATTACAGCAAGAACAATAAAGTATATAAGCATAAGGATAAGTGTGATTATTACTGCCATACCTGTTGAATAGTGTCTGTGTGTGATGAATGAAAATTTAGCCATAAAGAAGTTCCATTTGGGAAGGTAAGCAATTAATGCACAAGCTAAAAACGCGCCAAAGGGAATAGCTGAAAAATTTTTGATTTTGGGGAATTTAACAAGGCCGAGTACAAACATTGCAACAGTAACTACTGCAAAGATAATACCCAATACGCTTAATACGCCCAAAAGCTGAGTCCCCCAACCGCTTGCAAAAAAGTTGTACACATAGAGAAGTGCCAAAGAGCCTGCCAAAAGCACGCCGAAGTTTAACACTAATCTGTTGCTGACTTTTTCTTTTTGTTCTTTTGTGATGTAGTTCTTTTCCATTTGATGTAAAACCTCTCTTTGATTATTTATTCTAATTCATTGAATTCATACATAACGGCAGTTAACACCGTGTGGCCTGCGGTTTCTGTACGCAGGATTCTTTTGCCTAAAGTTACCGTGGTTATGTTGGCTTCTTTAAGCATTTTAACCTCGGCATCATCAAGTCCTCCTTCGGGGCCGATAAAGATACCTACTGATTCAGGTGATTTTCCTGAAAGCGCTGAGCGGAAGGTGGTATCACGCTCGCATTCGTAAGCGGCGAGGGTAAGGTCTAATGATGCAGACATCTCAATGGCTTGTGCCACAGTCATTACA
>JAGBXV010000053.1 GCA_017629115.1 Clostridia bacterium
GAAAGCATAAATATTTTGCCTGTGTCAAAGGGTTTAAGACTTCTCGCGACAAGTCAAAAAACAATAGAAAAAGAAAGTAAGCTATTAGGCTTGGTGCGACTTGTGTTGGGAGGAATATCGAAATTTTTTGCAAACTATCTTGCTTATAAGTTGCTTTTCTTATTTGAAAAAAAACTTACAGGATACGACGCGGCAATATCGTTCAGTCAGTCAGGAGTACTTCATAGCTTATATGGCGGAATGAATGAATTTATTATAAGCAAGGTTGAAGCAAAAAGAAAAATCACATTCTTGCATTGTGATTATAAGTTAATAGGCCTTGATACTCCGTACAGCAAAAAAATATACAGTAAATTTGATAAAATTGCAGCAGTATGTAAAGGTGCTGAAGATGTTTTTCTTGATTGTGTTCCAACTTTAAAAGGGAAAACCTGTGTTGTTCATAATTGTCATGATTTTAAGAAAATGGCAAGTCTTGCACGGGAGGATGAGTACATATACAAAAAGGACAGACTAAATATAATTACTGTAGCGCGTATAGTAAACCAAAAGGCATATGTAAGGGCAGTAAATGTTTTTAAAAGGTTGAAAGAAGACGGTTTTTCTTTTTACTGGCACATAATAGGTGGCGGAGAGAAGTATGATGAGAGAGAAATCGAAAATTTAATTGAGGAATATAACTTGAGCGATAGTGTAATAATGCACTACGACCAATCAAATCCTTATAGATTTTATGCAGGTGCAGATATGTTTTTACTTGCTTCGTATCACGAAGCAGCTCCGATGGTTTTTGCAGAAACATTACATTTTAATCTTCCTGTTGTATCAACCAATACGATACCAGCACAAGAGTTTGTTATAGAAAAAAATCTTGGTATAGTGTGTGATAATAATGAAGATGCTATTTATAATGCTGTTAAAACGGTTTTAGAAGATCCTGAGATTTTAAACCGTATAAGAGAGCAACAAAAACCTGAAGCAACAAATGCACAAGCGTTAGAGGAATTTTACAAGGTTATAAAAGGAGAATAAAAATGAGCGAATGTACACACGATTGTTCTTCCTGCGGGGAGAACTGTTCTTCAAGAAAGGAAAATTTCCGCGAACCACAGAACAAGCTTTCAGATATTAAAAAAGTAATTGGTATAGTAAGCGGTAAGGGTGGCGTTGGTAAGTCCTCTGTTACATCGCAGCTTGCCACTTTGTGCGCACGCCACGAATACAAAACAGCAATATTAGATGCTGACATCACAGGTCCGTCTATCCCCAAGGCTTTTGGCATAACCGAAAAAGCTTACGGCACAGACGACGGATTGTTACCTGTTAAAACAAAGACAGGTATTGAGGTTATGTCCATTAACTTGTTGCTTGAAAACGACACAGACCCTGTTGTATGGCGTGGCCCTGTTATAGCAGGTACTGTTAAGCAGTTCTGGACGGATGTTATCTGGGGCGAAGTTGACTTTATGTTTGTTGATATGCCTCCCGGAACAGGCGATGTGCCCCTTACAGTATTTCAGTCGCTTCCTTTAGACGGCATTATTGTTGTTACATCTCCGCAGGACTTGGTTTCAATGATTGTGGAAAAAGCAGTAAAAATGGCACAGCTTATGAATGTACCTGTGCTTGGTATTGTTGAGAATATGTCATACTTTGAATGTCCCGACTGCGGCAAGCGCCACTCAGTGTTTGGTGAAAGCAAGATTGAGGAAGTGGCAGCGCATTTTGGTATTGATACCATTTCCAAGCTTCCCATAAATTCGGAAATTGCATCTGCCTGCGACAAGGGTGTGGTTGAACTTCTTTCGGCCTCACAACTTGAAAATATGCCAGAAAAAATCGAAAATTTAATTAAATAACTAATTTCGGCTCATAATAATATTAAAAAATGAGCCGAACAGAAAGAAACTCCTTTTTGCTCGGCAAAAAGGAGTTTCTTTTTATGTATGCCATACTTGCGTTTTTGCCCATACTTTTAAGCGTGGTTTTGATGACAGTTTTTTCAAAACCTGCTAAAACAGTTTTGCCAATAGCGTTTTTGCTTTCGGCTTTGCTTGCGTTTTTTGTATGGAAAATGCCTGCGGTTGCCATAGTATCTGCAACTATATTTGGTGTGCTTTCGTCAATTGAAGTGCTTTTAGTTATCTTTGGTGCAATTCTCATTATGAACACCCAAAAATATTCAGGTGGAATGGACGCCATCAATCACGGCTTTACGAAAATTTCTGCCGACCACAGAATTCAGGCGATTATTATAAGCTTTATGTTCGGTTCGTTTATTGAGGGTGCTGCAGGCTTTGGCACTCCGGCAGCATTAGCAGCACCTCTTTTGGTTAGTCTTGGTTTTCCCCCGTTGGCGGCGGCAGTGGTATCTTTGATTTGCGATTCTTCTGCGGTGTCCTTTGGTGCGGTGGGTACACCCGTGTCTGTTGCTGTGGCACAAGTGGCGGATTCTGCAGGAGAGGGTTTTTTAGAGGGAGTGACATTTTTTACAGCGGCAGCACACGGCATTATGGCGATTTTTGTACCGTTTTTGGCGGTGGTAATAATGACAAGGGTGTTTGGCCCTGAAAAGTCCTCAAAACCCGCTGTGGCGGTGCTGCCCTTTGCGCTTTTTGCAGGGGTGTCTTTTGCTGTCCCTTATGTTTTGATTGCGGCGTTTTTCGGGTACGAATTTCCCTCCCTCTTAGCAGGGTTAATCGGTCTTGTGATTACCATATTTGCGGCTAAGAAAAAGTTTTTGGTGCCAAAAACAGTATGGAAATTCAGCAGTGCTGAGCAAGTGGAAAAAAGCCACAAGCATATAAATTTACTTTTGGCGTGGCTCCCCTATGTGCTGATTGCTTTGATTTTAGTTATTACCCGAATTCCTGCCCTTGGCATAAAGGATATAATAAACACAAACGCAAGGGGGATTTTCTTAATAAAAATTCCGAACATCTTAGGGGTTGACAGAATGGACTTTTCCTTAAAGTGGGCAAATGTTCCCGGTGTGTTGCCTTTTATACCTGTGGCGATTGCAACGATTTTTCTGCATAAAATGCCCCGTGAAAAGGTAAGACTTGCCTGGAGTGAAACATTCCGTCAGATAGCTGGTGCAGCGCTTGCGATTGTGGCGGGAATTTGCTTAGTTCAGATAATGAAATTTTCTGACATCAACACATCAGGGATGCACAATATGATGGCAATAATGGCAGAAAAAGTAGCGGCAACAGGAAGGGTGCTGTTTGTTGTAATTTCTCCGTTTATTGGTATTTTGGGGTCGTTCATTTCAGGGTCAAATGCGGTGTCCAACCTTTTATTTACCAATCTTCAGTTTGAAACTGCGCAAAATCTTGGGCTTTCCCAGGTTTTAATAACTGCAAGTCAGATTGTTGGTGGTGCTGTGGGAAATATAATCTGCATTAACAATATTGTTGCCGCCTGTGCAACTGTTGGAATCTCAGGGCGTGAGGGCAGGATAATCCGTATCAATATTTTACCAACATTAATTTATACAATAGTTATAACGGCGTTTTTTGCAGTGTTTATATTATTATAAGAAAAAATGCGAGTTGGAGCATCATATTTAGGCATACATTAGTACTTCTAATGATTTACTTTTTGAAAAAAGTAACAAAACCACAGGGGCGCATCACAGCCCCCTGTACCCCCCGACCGAGGAAACCCCGGACCCCGCGCGTGTCTTTGCTACACTCCCTCCTATCTTAAGCTTAGGGAGTATATTTAATGTAGCGCTAATGTGTGTTTGTACTTTAGTAAAGCAAGAGCGTAATTAAGCAACTAATTACAGTATTAGTATACAGTAATGATAGAGGGGAGTGTACTAATGTACCTCGGGGGTCTGGGGTGTCCCCAGCCGGGGGTGTGGGGCCTTCGGCAGCCCCACGAAGCGCTTTTCCCCCTTTTTGGCGCGCTCAAAAAGGGGCCCTCGCGGGTAGCGACCAAAACTGATTGATTAGCAATCAAGGTGAAACAAATGTCACATTTTGAAAAGAATATTGATTTTTGTCGATAAATGTGGTATATTGGTTTTGCGACAGAAAATTAAATAACCATATTTTTATTTTGGCCTAAGTAGGACAGGTGCGTCAAAAAACGCAACTCTGATTTATATGGTCCTATTAGGCATATATGGTTTATTTCTGTCGCAAGAATTTAAATGTCGGAGTTTGCGTTTTTATGGTGCGTGGCTCTGGCTGCGCACCTTTTTTAATTTCCGGAACTTTTAAAATGTGCAATTCTTTATATTCTATAAAAAAGGAGAATTGCTATGAAAGAGAGTAGATTTCACTATTTTTACAGCACAGAATTTTGCGAGAGGTATGATTTAACAGGCGTTGAGGCAGCTAAGGTTTTAAAGGACGAAATGAATTTTGCACGAAAAAACAATCGTGCTGTTATTCTGACGGGAAAATTTTCTGAGGAAAAACACTTTTTTAGTGCCTATTCTGCTGACAAATTGACACACAATTTTGTATGGATACATATAAGCTCTCAGGAATTGTTGGGCTTTGATGATGATACCCCTCAGGAGGGAAAATTCTATATTTCCACATTTACAGGTAACGAAAAGGAATTAAATATTTCATAAAAAAAGAGAGGCGGTTGCCTCTCTTTTTAATCTTCTATTGATATTTGATTTGAATTATTGTATTTTATGCCAAAGTGTTCGTAGGCTTTCATTGTTGCCATTCTGCCTCGCGGTGTTCTTGACAAAAATCCCAACTGCAAAAGGTAAGGCTCGTAAACATCTTCAATGGTGTTTGCGTCTTCGCCGATTGATGCAGCTAAAGTGTCCAGTCCAACAGGACCGCCGTTAAAGTTTTCGATTATAAAAAGCATCATTTTTCTGTCGATATTGTCAAGTCCTAAGTTGTCAACTTCCATTCTTGAAAGAGCGATGTCTGCAATTTCAGCAGTGATATGACCGTTACCTTTTACTTCTGCAAAGTCACGCACACGCTTAAGCATACGATTTGCAATTCGGGGCGTTCCTCGTGAACGACGGGCGATTTCCATAGCGCCTGAGGGGTCTATTTTTGTTCCCAAAATATCAGAAGACCTGGTTACAATTTCTGCAAGTTCTTCAGGTGTATATAATTCAAGGCGTGAAATTACACCGAAGCGGTCACGCAGAGGTGCTGTCAGCAAGCCTGTTCTCGTGGTTGCGCCAATAAGTGTAAACTTGGGCAAATCAAGGCGTACAGAGTGTGCTCCGGGGCCTTTGCCCAAAATGATGTCAAGGGAATAGTCCTCCATAGCAGGATATAAAATTTCCTCAACACTGCGTGAAAGTCTGTGAATTTCGTCAATAAACAAAATGTCACCTGCTGAAAGGCTGGTGAGTATTGCCGCTAAATCTCCCGCTTTTTCTATGGCAGGACCTGAGGTTATGCGGATTGAAACACCCATTTCGTTGGCGATTATTCCAGCAAGAGTGGTTTTACCAAGTCCGGGAGGTCCGTAGAGCAATACATGGTCTAATGCTTCGCGGCGAGTCTTTGCAGCCTCTATATATATTGATAAATTGTCCTTAACTTTGGTCTGTCCTATGTATTCAGATAAGGTTTTGGGGCGCAAACTGTATTCTGTTTCTTCTTCGTTGCCAAGTGTTCTTGATGAAACTATTCTTTCCTCAAAATTTCCTGAAAACTGCTGGTCTATAGGCATAATGTACCTCCTATCTCATCAGGCGGATTAAAGCCGCCTTGATTGTGTCTTCTGTTGATAAACCTTTTTCAACGGCAGATACGGCACGCAAGGCGTCTGCTCTTGCATAACCCAGAACAACCAATGCCTCAACCGCGTCGTTGCTTGTGTCAACAGGTGAAAATACTTCTTGAGTTTCGCCGTCAAGCTTAATTTCTCTCCCTTTGAATTTATCCTTTAATTCCAAAACAATCTTTTGTGCAAGCTTGGGGCCAACGCCCTGAGCACGGGTAATTGATTTGTAGTCGTCAGTAACGATTGCAACGGTCAGCGCCGCAGGGGAGAGTGCAGAAAGTACAGCCAAGCCTGCCTTAGGACCTGCGCCGTTTACTGAGATTATCATTTTGAAAACATCAAGCTCCTCGCGCGTTAAAAAACCATATAAATCAAATATATCTTCTGCTACGCGCAGGTAAGTGTAAACTTTTACTTCCTCGCCTATTTTCATTGAAGAAAGTGAGGCAGGGGTCATAAAGACCTTTGTGCCGAATGCACCTGTATCAATGATAACTGAGGTTTCTTCTATATGTTCAACTGTTCCTTTTACAAAGGCTATCATCTATATTCCCTCCTCGTGTATTCTCTGGTGGTACTGTGCGGAGTATCCGTGGCACATAGCAATAGCTAAAGCATCTGCCACATCATCAGGTTTTGGCACGGCGTTAAGCCCCAGCATCTGGGTTACCATTCTTTGCACCTGACCCTTTTGTGCCCGACCATACCCTGCAACTGCCTGTTTTATCTGAAGCGGTGTGTACTCAAATACAGGTACATTCAAAACTGTTGCTGCCAGTATACACACGCCTCTGCCGTGGGCAACTGATATTGCCGTTTTGACATTTGTGTTGAAGAAAAGCTCTTCAATTGAGAAAGCGTCGGGTTTGTGTTTTTCGATTAGTGTTCCCACACTTTCGTAAATGTCACGCAGCCTGTCGGTCAATTTTTGCCCTGCAGGAGTAGTGATTGCGCCGTATTCTATTGGTGTGAATTTATGCCCGTCGTAGTGTACTACACCATAGCCTACAATGGCTATGCCGGGGTCTATACCAAGTATAATCATAAAATGCTCCAATTTTTTAAAAAAATGTTGAGATTTAGAAAATTTTACTGTATAATTGTATCATAAATAAAATTAAAATGCAAGAAAGATAAGGTGGATACATATGAAACTTTGGGGCGGTAGATTTTCTAAGGCAACTGACGCTTTGGTTGATGATTTTAACTCATCTATAAGATTTGACGCAAGAATGTATAAACAGGATATTTGCGGCAGTATAGCACACGCCGAAATGCTTGGCAGACAGGGAATTATTCCCTTAGCCGATGCGGAACTGATTGTAAAGACTTTAGCTGAAATTTTAGAAGATATTGAAGCAGGCAGGGTAGAGTTTTTAATTGATGCTGAAGATATACATATGAATATAGAAACAATTTTAACCGAGCGTATTGGTGATGCGGGCAAAAAACTTCACACAGGCAGAAGCCGTAACGACCAGGTTGCACTTGATTTGCGTATGTATTTGCGTGATGAGGTTGATGAAATTTCAGAAATGCTCAAAGCCACAATGAAGACTGTTTTAGACATTGCTGAAAAAAATATAGATACAATAATGCCCGGTTACACCCATTTGCAAAAGGCTCAGCCTGTAACGGCGGCTCATCATTTTATGGCGTATTTCCAGATGTTCTCAAGAGATTTAGAGCGCCTTGCAGACTGTCGTAAGCGCATAAATATTATGCCTTTGGGCTCAGGTGCACTTGCCGGCACAACATATCCCCTAGACCGTGAATTCGTGGCGGAAAAGCTCGGGTTTGCAGGAGTTACTAAAAACTCTATGGACGGTGTGTCTGACCGTGATTTTGCAATTGAGTTGGCATCGGTTTTATCTATGCTTATGATGCACTTGTCAAGATTTTGCGAAGAATTGGTGCTTTGGTCTTCCCACGAATTTTCATTTGTGGAAATGGACGACTCATACTCCACAGGTTCGTCAATTATGCCCCAGAAAAAAAATCCGGATGTTGCAGAATTGATTCGTGGAAAATCGGGCAGAGTATATGGAAGCTTAACTACACTATTAACAATGATGAAGGGACTTCCTCTTGCTTACAACAAGGATATGCAGGAGGACAAAGAAGCGATTTTTGATGCTGTTGACACAGTAAAGCTTTGCTTACCTGTGTTTACAAATATGATTGCTACAATGAAAATCCGCGAAGAAAAAATGGCTCACGGTGCTACAGGTGGCTTTACAAACGCTACTGACCTAGCTGACTACTTGGTAAAGAAAGGCGTTCCTTTCCGTTCTTCTCACGCAATCGTTGGCAGAATGGTAGCGAAAGCTGTTGAAAAGGACTGCGCTTTAGATGAATTTACGCTTTCTGAAATGAAAGAATTTTCAGAACTTATAGATACAGATATTTATGAAGCTATCGCAATCAAGACCTGTGTTGATGACAGAAATGTCATTGGCGGACCAGCTCACGAACAGGTGACAGCAGAAATCAAAAAAGGGCGACAAATAGTAGAATAAACCTACATAAATTCCCAAAAAAAGGTTGACTTTAAATTTGGAATGTGGTATACTATGCGCATACCGCAAGGTATATACGATTTTATTTTTTGGGAGGAGCATGTTAAATGCAGAAGGGCACAGTTAAATGGTTTAACGCTCAGAAAGGTTTTGGTTTCATTGCAGCTGAAGATGGCACAGATGTATTCGTTCACTTCTCAGCTATCGCAATGGATGGTTTCAAAACACTTGACGAAGGTATGGAAGTACAGTTCGAAGTTGTTGAAGGTGCAAAAGGTCCCCAGGCAGCAAACGTAACAAGAGTGTAATCTTCAAATTTTGAGCTTCATATATATCAACTCTTTATATGATAACTTAAATTACAAGGCTACGGCATACCAGAAAGCCCCATAACCTAACGGTTTATGGGGCTTTTGTTTGAAAGAAGGGTAACAATGAGTAAAATTTTAAGAGCTATAGATTCACAAGGATTAGTAAGAGTTTCTTTTATCGACAGCCGTGATATGGTAGAAACAGCAAGGCAAATTCATAACACTTCCCCCGTTGCAACAGCGGCGTTGGGAAGAACTTTGACAATGACTGCGCTAATCGGCAGCGGCATGAAGGATAAGGCGGATACTGTGTCTGTATTTATAAAAGGCGACGGTCCTTTAGGACAAATCGTAACAACTGCTAACGGTGACGGTATGGTTAAAGGTTATGTGGCTAATCCTGCTGTTCATTTACCCTTAAAATCTAACGGCAAGCTCGATGTGAGCGGTGCTGTTGGTAAAGGCTCACTCTCTATCACTATGGATTTGGGACTTAAAGAACCTTACTGTGGTCAAGTTCCCCTTGTTACAGGTGAAATTGCAGAAGATTTTACTTATTACTACGCAAAGTCACAGCAGATTCCTACAGCTATATCGCTTGGGGTTTTAGTTGACCGTGATTACACAGTTAAGCAGGCAGGTGGCTTGTTCGTTCAGCTTATGCCAGGTTGTGATGATGAAACTGCTAAAATTATTGAAAAAAATGTAACAGAATTGCCGCCCGTGACTACTATGTTAGAGGAGGGTATGAGCGCAGACTTAATAATTACATCTGTTATGGCAGGGCTGTTCTTTAAGGATTTGGATGGCGCTGAGTATGACTATCAGTGCGATTGCTCAAGGTCAAAAATCGAAAAAGCTTTAATTTCTTTGGGTGAGAAAGAATTACTCGCTATGATAGAGGAAGACCACAAAGCAGAAGTGACCTGCAGATTTTGTCCGCAAGCTTATAAATTTACAGAATTTGAGCTTATAGATTTATTAAATAAGGCTAAAATAAAATAGTAACAAAAAAATTTAAAAAATTTAAAAGTTTTTCTTGACAATTGGAAAGGATTCGTATATAATAGTCTCTGTCGCTGGAATGGCGAAGGCAAGTATGAATGGGCGCATAGCTCAGCTGGGAGAGCATCTGCCTTACAAGCAGAGGGTCACAGGTTCGAGCCCTGTTGTGCCCACCATTCATGCGGCTCGGTAGTTCAGTTGGTTAGAATGCCAGCCTGTCACGCTGGAGGTCGTGGGTTCGAGCCCCATCCGAGTCGCCAAATTTGCCTCTGTAGCTCAGTCGGTAGAGCAGGGGACTGAAAATCCCCGTGTCGGTGGTTCGATTCCGCCCGGAGGCACCAACGACACACAAAAGAAATGCGGGAGTGGCTCAGTGGTAGAGCGTCACCTTGCCAAGGTGAACGTCGCGAGTTCGAATCTCGTCTTCCGCTCCATAAAA
>JAGBXV010000004.1 GCA_017629115.1 Clostridia bacterium
GTCACATCGTGACGGGTTTATTTACACTTATTCGGGACGAGTCTGAAATTCTCAAAGCAATCAATGTTCCCCGCACAAAATAGACAATCGGGTCTCCAAGAGGACTTTTCATTACGCATAAAATCTTTGTCCCGGGAACTATTCCCAAATCAAAAAGCCTGTTTCTGATAGGGCTTTTTACATCTATATTTTCTACGATTCCACACTCACCCGGCACCAAAGAAGAAAGAAAAAGCATAACACCCTCCTTGGTACATAGTATGAAAAAAGTCATAAAAAGACACAAAAAATCCCGACTTATAAAAGTCGGGATTTTAATTAATTTAATTATTTAAAACAAGCCAAATCCACCAACACTTGCAATCAATGAAGCAAATACGATAGATACCATAGAAAGTAACTTAATTAAGATATTAACAGAAGGACCTGCTGTATCTTTGAAGGGGTCACCTACTGTGTCACCTACAACGGCTGCTTTGTGGTTTTCAGAGCCTTTGCCGCCGAAGTTTCCTGCTTCAATGTATTTTTTAGCGTTATCCCATGCACCGCCTGAGTTTGCCATCATAATAGCAAGTACAAAACCTGAAACTAAAGCACCAGCAAGCATACCTACAACGCCATTTACACCAAGTACTAAACCTACAACGATAGGTGCCAATACACCAAGAGCTGCAGGAGCAATCATTTCACGGAGAGATGATTTTGTGCAGATGTCAACACATGTTGCATAATCTGCTTCAGCTTCGCCTTCGAGCAAGCCTTTGATTTCTCTGAACTGTCTGCGAACTTCTATAACAATTTTGTGTGCCGCTCTGCCTACTGCCTGCATTGTCATAGCACTGAACAGGAAGGGAAGCATAGCACCAACGAAAAGACCGATTAAAACTGCAGGGTTTGTGATTGCAAGGTTTAATTTTTCGGGAGCTATTGCTGTTATTTCGTCTGTATATGAAACGATTAAAGCAAGTGCTGTTAATGCCGCTGAACCGATAGCAAAACCTTTACCTGTTGCGGCTGTGGTGTTACCAAGTGAATCCAAAGCATCTGTACGCTCACGAACTTCAGGTTCAAGACCGCTCATTTCTGCGATACCGCCTGCATTGTCTGCAACGGGACCGTAAGCGTCTGTTGCCAAGGTAATACCAAGTGTTGAAAGCATACCTACTGCAGATAAGCCTACACCGTAAAGGCCAAGTTCAAATGAACCCATACCTCCTGCCACAAAGTAACTGATAAGTACTGAAATACCAACGATTACAACAGGGATTGCAGTTGAACGCATACCGAGTGCGATACCGTCGATAATGATTGTTGCAGAACCTGTTTCAGATGAACCTGAAAGCTTCTGTGTGGGTTTATATGAATCTGATGTGTAGTATTCTGTAAAGTAACCGATTAAAACACCTGCTAAAAGTCCTGACAACACTGCACCGAAAAGGCCTGCATTTTCAGGCATAAGCACTAAAATCAGCACCAAGCTTGCAAGAGCTGAAATGATTGCTGCAGAGTATGTTCCGCGGCGAAGTGAGCCGAGTAAGTTCTTCTGTGATGCACCTTCTTTTGTTGATACAAAGAAAGTTGAAACGATTGAAGCGATAATACCAACTGCTGCAATAAGCATAGGTAAGATTACGCCTGAAAAACCGTAGCCTGCTGCAACTGCTAAAGCACCGCAGGAAACGATAGAGCCAACATATGATTCGTAAAGGTCGGCACCCATACCTGCAACGTCTCCTACATTATCGCCTACATTATCGGCAATACAAGCAGGGTTTCTGGGGTCGTCCTCGGGGATACCGGCTTCAACCTTACCTACAAGGTCAGCACCCACATCGGCAGCTTTTGTAAATATACCGCCACCAACACGGGCAAAGAGCGCCATTGAGCTTGCACCCATACCGAATGTAAGCATAGCTGATGTGATATCGCCGATTTCAAGTTTAAACACAAATTTCAAAAGAATGAACCAGATACTGATGTCCAAAAGGCCAAGACCTACAACAGTCATACCCATTACGGTACCTGATGAAAAAGCAATTTTTAAACCACGGTTTAATCCCTGACGGGCACCGTTTGCTGTACGGGAGTTTGCATATGTTGCAATTTTCATTCCTACAAAGCCTGAAAGGCCAGAGAAAATTCCGCCTGTCAAAAAAGCAAAAGGAACATAAGGTGTAAGCAATTCTAAAAACGCAAGAACGCTCAAAATAACAAACATTACTGCAAAGAATATTCCTACTGTCTTGTACTGACGCTTAAGGTACGCCATAGCGCCTGAACGGATTTTTGAAGAAATAGATGCCATTTCATCTGTTCCTTCAGGGAGTTTCTTAACCGAATAAAATTTGTAACCTGCAAAGATCAAAGCAATTATTGCGGCTACAAGCACGAAAAACGGTGCATAATCCATAATTCATACCTCCAAATATAAAGTTTTAAGAATTGTAACTTTACTATATTACCACTTTTTGCTTGGTTTGTCAAGAATTTAACGAACTTTATTTATCGCTTTATCTAAATTATCCAGATCTTTTCCCATCTGTTGCCAGTCATTTGATGAACTTGACTTACGAAAAGCATCGTAAGATGAAATTATATTATTGATGTAATCTGTGATATCAGGCACATCTTCAGGTACAATTTCTTCAGGAACATCAGATGGTTCTATGGTAAGATTTTCTGTTATTCCGTCGGATTTTTTTATTACCTGAGAGAGCGCTTCTTCCAATGTAGGCGCCATAATTATCTCATCTTTGTA
>JAGBXV010000005.1 GCA_017629115.1 Clostridia bacterium
AAGGGAGTTCCATATACCGGTACAGATGCGCTTTTATCTAATTTTGTAAATTTAACTGTTGTTTTCATTTTATAAATCCTTCCACCAAATTATTTCTTCACCACTTAAAGTTGCCTTTAAGTCTATAACTCTTTGGTTGCTGCTGCCACGAAACCGCAGGCGCAAATCCTTGAGTTCGGTTTTAAATTCACCGTCTACCAAAATATCAATGTACGAAAGCATTTCATCGGTTACTTCACATCGCGCACGGCTTTCCGATAACAGCTCGTCGTCCAAAAGATACCCTGTGTAGCACCAAACGGTCTTTTTGGGGTAGGTTTTTTTAATTCTTTTTAATAAACCCACCAAAACACGCTGATTAGACGGCTCAAAGGGCTCTCCGCCCAAGAGCGAAAAGCCTTTGATATAATCGGGTTTTAGTAATTCAATTATTTTATCTTCCTGTTCTTTAGTAAATTCTTCGCCGAATTTAAAATCCCAGGTTTCTTTGTTGAAGCAGTCCTTACAGTGGTGTGTGCAACCGCTTACGAAAAGCGATACTCTGACACCCGGACCATTTGCAACATCACAATTTTTTATAGCTGAATAATTCATTTTTCCTCTTATAAGTGCAATACTCTTGCCTTAATTTCTTTTGTTTTACCTACATTCCAGAAGTTTTCACCAAGGTAACCGCATGTTCTTCTTGTTACATTCATTTTTGCGTGGTCGCGATTTCCGCAAGCGGGGCATTCCCACTCGTTGTCGTCGTTTACAACGATTTCGCCGTCATAACCACAAACATGGCAGTAGTCAGATTTTGTGTTGAATTCTGCGTACTGAATGTTTTCGTAGATAAACTTAACAACATCTTCAATACCTTCTAAGTTGTGACGCATATTGGGAATTTCAACATATGAGATAGCACCGCCGGAAGAAATCTTCTGGAACTGGCTCTCAAATTCAAACTTGTGGAATGCGTCAATATCCTCACGAACATCAACAGGGTATGAATTTGTGTAGTAACCCTTGTCTGTAATATCCTCAATGCTTCCGAATTTTGCCTTATCAATACGGGCAAATCTGTAGCATAAAGATTCTGCAGGTGTGCCGTAAAGAGCAAATCCGATGTTGGTTTCTTCCTTCCATCTGTCTGTTGTTGCACGCAAATGATTCATAACACGAAGTGCAAATTCAGCACCTTCAGGTGTTGTGTGTGATACGCCCTTCATCGCCTTTGTTACTTCGTAAAGACCGATGTAGCCCAAAGAAATTGAAGAATATCCGTCAAATAATAATTTATCGATTGTTTCACCTTTATCTAACCTTGCGATTGCGCCGTACTGCCAATGAACAGGGCTTACATCTGATTTTGTTCCAAGGAGTGCACGGTGACGGCACATCAATGCTTCAAAGCAAAGCTCAAGACGAAGATCTAATTCTTTCCAGAAAACATCCTCATTGCCACGGGCAACAATACCAACCTGAGGAAGGTTAATAGATACAACGCCCTGATTGAAACGGCCCTCAAATTTGTAGTTGCCGTTAGAGTCCTTCCATGGAGATAAGAAGCTTCTGCAGCCCATGGGAGAGAATACATTGCCCTCGTAGTTTTCACGCATTTTCTTAGCTGAAATATAGTCAGGATACATTCTCTTTGCTGAACATTTAACAGCCAATTCTGTAATGTAGTCGTACTCGCCACCAGCTAAGCAATTGTGCTCGTCCAAAACATACACAAGCTTGGGGAATGCGGGGGTGATGTAAACGCCTGCTTCGTTTTTGATACCTTCTAAGCGCTGACGGAGAATTTCTTCAACAATCATTGCATTTTCAACAACATATTCATCATCCTTATCGATATGTAAGAACAATGTTACGAAAGGTGACTGACCGTTTGTGGTCATCAAGGTATTTATCTGATACTGAATTGTCTGAACGCCAGCACGCAACTCGTCCTTCATTCTTTCACGAGCAAGCTTTTCTATCATTTCTGCAGGGATTGTTCCTTCTGATTTGCTTTCTATGCTCTTTTTGAACTTTTCGTAGCTCTTTCTTAAATATTTACCAAGGTGCTTAATGTCAACTGACTGGCCGCCGTACTGGCTGGATGCTACAGATGCTATAATCTGTGTAACGATAGTACAAGCAACCTGGAAGCTCTTGGGAGGCTCAATTAATTTTCCGTTCATAACTGTGCCTTTATCCAGCATATCGCCAATATTTATAAGACAGCAGTTAAAGATAGGCTGTACAAAGTAGTCTGCATCGTGGAAATGCAAAACACCGTCCTCGTGAGCCTGTGAGATTTTTTCAGGCAGGAGGATTCTCTTTGTTAAGTCTTTTGACACTTCACCCGCAATCAAATCACGCTGTGTTGCCGCTGCAACTGCATTTTTGTTGGAGTTTTCCTCCATAACATCCTTGTTGGCATTTTTAATAAGGCTTAAGATTGATTCGTCTGTTGTGTTAGCCTTACGCACAAGCGCTCTGTTGTAGCGATAAACAATATATGTCTTTGCCAGAACAAATTTATCAAGCTCCATTAACTTCTGCTCAATAATGTCCTGGATATCTTCGACTAATATTCTGGGTGCTTTTCTTGATTCGATAAAATCAAGGATTTTTTCAACCTCACATTTTTCTACACGCTCAGTAGGTGGTACTTCATTGTTAGCTTTTTCGATAGCCACTTCTATCTTATGTCTGTCGTATTCAACTGTGGTTCCGTCTCTTTTTATAACTAACATTTTATCCCTCACTCCTTATCTTTCTTTTCAGCGATTTCTATTATACAACAAATGTTTCAAAAAAAATGTTGCATTTGCAACAAAAAAGTGCTATAATACTAAATATAGGGAACTCTGAAATATTTAAACACAAGATAAAGGGGGTAACTAAAGATGCAAAATACGGCTTTATTCCGCGGTTTTCAAGACTTCGAGGTTCAAAAAATGCTTAAATGTTTGGGTGGAAAAGTCAAAAACTGTAACACAAATGAAACAATAATGTCATATAATGAAGCACCCGATTACCTATATGTTGTGTTAGCCGGTACGGCGGAGCTTGCCACCTATGATTATGACGGAAACAAGACAATATTAGAGCGTTTCACGCCTGATTCGGTGTTTGGAGATATGTTTTTTAAGCCTTCGGGCAATGATGAGTTTACTGTTTACGCCACTACATCTTGTGATGTGTTATGTTTCAATTATGACAACGCCATTAATCAGTGCGAAAACGCCTGCACACGACACAAGCTCTTTTTAGATAATCTGTTCAGACTTTTATCAAAAAAGCTCCTGTCACAGTCTCAACATATTGAAATATTGACCAAGCGTACCATTCGCGATAAGCTTATGAGCTACTTTGAACACCAATCCGCAGAAAAGGGTTCATTTTCATTCTCCCTGCCTATGTCGCTATCTTCGCTGGCAGATTTTTTGAGTATAGACCGAAGCGCAATGCAAAGAGAAATTAAGCGATTAAATGACGACGGAATAATAATATCAAAAGGAAAGAAAATAGTGATAGTAAGAAAATAAAAATTATGATGTTATATAACAAAAGGCACTCGCTTTTGCGAGTGCCTTTATTCTTTGAATTAACCAAGGATAGAAAGTTCTGTTTCCTTATCAAATAAGTGGATTCTGTTCATATCAAATGCAACCTTGATTGTGTCGCCAACTTTAGCTGTTGAACGAGGATCAACCTTTGCAACGAATGAAGAACCTTCAATGTTCAAGTACAGGAGTGTTTCAGAACCCATAAGTTCTACAACTTCTACTTCAGCGTCAACGATGCTGTCAGGTGAGTTTGCTATGTACATTTCTTCATCATGGATGTGCTCTGCTCTGATACCCATTGTAACTGTTTTGCCAATGTAATCAGCTAAGTTTGCTGTTCTGCCTTCGGGGATTTTAACCTTTGTGTTACCCATTACGAAGTAGATGCTGTCCTGTATCTTTTCAACTGTACCGTCAACAAAGTCCATTGTGGGGCTACCAATGAAACCACCAACGAACATATTAACAGGATGATCGTAAAGTGTCTGGGGTGAATCAATCTGCTGAATGATACCGTCCTTCATAACAACGATACGAGTACCCATTGTCATAGCTTCTGTCTGGTCATGTGTTACATAGATAAATGTTGTCTGAAGTTTATTATGTAACTTGCTGATTTCTGTTCTCATCTGGCCACGGAGCTTAGCATCAAGGTTTGAAAGAGGTTCGTCCATTAAGAATACCTTAGGACTACGAACGATAGCACGACCGAGTGCTACACGCTGTCTCTGACCACCTGACAAAGCCTTAGGCTTTCTATCTAATAAATGCTCGATGTCGAGGATACGAGCAGCTTCTGTTACCTTTTCTTTGATTTCCTGCTTAGGAAGCTTACGGAGCTTAAGACCGAAAGCCATGTTATCAAATACTGTCATGTGAGGATAGAGAGCGTAGTTCTGGAAAACCATCGCAATATCTCTGTCCTTCGGAGGTGTGTCGTTAACAATTTTGTCGTCAATCCACACTTCGCCTTCAGAAATTTCTTCAAGACCTGCAATCATACGGAGTGTTGTAGATTTACCACAACCTGAAGGACCTACAAGTACGATAAATTCCTTATCAGCGATATCTAAGTTAAAATCACTAACAGCTGTTACGCCACCAGCATATCTTTTGTATACACCGTTAAGCTTGAGTTCTGCCATTTTTTATCTCCTCCAAAATATAATTATGTTTGTATTTCTACCGTAAAACATTATAACACAAAGCTTTTTAAATTGTTAGGTCATTTTTTACCAAAATTTTTCACTTTATTTTGTTACACCTTCACAAAAAGCGTCAAAGTGCCTAAATTTAGGCACTTTGACTCTGCTTTGTTGGTTATTTTGCTGAAGAAATATACAGGTTTAGCATTCCACAAACCATTTTTGCCGCTTCCTGACGGGTAGCATTTTTATTGGGATTGAAGTTTCCTAAGTCATCGCCCGAAATAATGTGACCCGAAATTGCATAAACATGTGATTTTGAATAATCTGCAATGTTTTCATCGTCTTTAAACTTTTTACCGTCACCGGAAAGCTTAATACCCTTTGACACAAGGATTGTATTTATGATTTTTGCCATATCCTGACGGGAGATAGGTGCGCCTGTGCCAAACTTGCCATCGCCAATACCGTCGGTGATACCTGCAGCATGAGCACTTGCAACATATTTTGCATACCACGCATCTGCCGAAACATCGGTAAATCCACAGGTGGAGTTTTCGTCTAGCAAGCCAAATAATTCGACCACAAGCTTAATAAACTCTTCACGGGTAATGGGTGCTTCCGGCATAAATTCCGCTTCGGATTTGCCATTGATGATACCACGGGCGTGAAGCGCTGCAATATAGCTCTTGCCCCAGCCGTTTGCATCAATAAAGGGGTAAGGAGCAGTCTTAATAACATAAACCGCATTCGGTTCAAGCTGTGCCACAATACCGTTATCTGTAGGCACTGAATTCTTAACAGGGTTAAGCACACTTGCACCCACAAGCTTATATATCATAGGATTGTCAGACTGAACCACAACTTCAACAAGCTCCGGTATATTTTCTTTTGTCCTTATAACTACAGAACCGTCAAATACGCTTTTTGCGACGCCCGACATACTTGTTATTATCACATAGTTTTCTGTTTCTGTTTTTGATGCAACAGGCGGAACAGTTCCGATTCCCTTTACAGCACACACCCCTAAATCTGCCAGCGCATTAGCTGTAAACAGTCTGTCTGACTGAGGAACAGTGTTCAAAAAATCCGCCATTTTAGCTGCCACTTTATATGCTGTTACGGTTCTGCCTTCCTCGTCGTAATACCCTGCCCACACAGCGTCATACGCCTTGCTGTATTCGGCATTTACATTGCCAACGGTAAAAATGCCGTCCTTAAATTCAAGAAGCGCTCCACCGTTAACCTCAGGAATTATTCCCATAAGGTTTGCAATTACTGCTGCAGTATAGCCATCCTCTTCAATTATCTTCTTTGCTGCAGGGGAGGTCTGGCAAAACGCAGTAGTGATTTTTTCAATACCGTAGACCGTGGCCGGCGATACGGCTGCAGGGATTTTGTTTTGCAAAATATCTGCATATTTCAAACGGATGCCTGTAGCCTCACCGATACAGCTCATACTCCTGAAGAATCTGATAAACGCATCCTCCTGAGCGGGCGTAAAGCTCGTGCCAAGCATAGACTCAAACATACCGGATTTTACATTGTCAATACCTGCCTCAACACCTGCATCTGATGTGAGAAAAGGTCTGAGCAGAGATATGTATTGAGCGCGCATCTGGGGCGTGTATGAAGCAAGCTTTTCAATAATCGTGTATGCCGCACCATTTGCACTAACACTTACCGGCATAAGAGTAAGTATCGCTATTAAAAGTATAGAAATTATTCGTTTCATTTTTTTCTCCCAGTTTAAGAAATCCGCAGCGTCGCTGCGGATTTCTTATATGTCTTAATTTAATTTACCGATTTCTTTGTAGAATTCAATTACACCGTAGATGATTTTTGCAGCTTCAGCTCTTGTAACATTGTTCAAGGGCTTGAATGTGCCATCCGGGTAACCGTTTACAATACCTAATTCACTTGCGTGAGCAATGAAGGACTCGGCATAGCCGTGGATTTCGTGGTCGTCTTCGTAAGCCGCTTTCAAACCTTCTTCTGTTACTGCCGCATATCTCATAACAACAGCGATTAATTCCTGACGAAGGATTGTTTTGTTGGGTTTGAATTCGCCATCATCATAGCCTGTGTAGATGCCCATTTCAATCATTAAGTTAACAGCGCCTCTTGCCCAATCGGCGATACTGTGGTCATCTGCAAAGCCTGTGCTTGCATTCCAGTAACCGTCAGCTGCGGCTTTTTCAGAAAGACCTAATGCGCGTGTCATAATAACTGCAACTTCCTGTCTTGTTACACCGATATCGGGTTTGAAGTTACCGTCGTCATAACCGGTAAGGATTCCTCTTGCTTCCAAGTCACGGATAACATCTTCTGCCCAGTGACCAACAACATCGGGGAACTTTACTGTAGGTACATCGGGTTCGTCGGGTTCTACAGGTTTCTGTGTGCCGACGCCGCCGCCACCAAAACCGCCTGTGATGCCGCCACCGTTTGTTGAGGGACGGGTTGCTATAGCAATGTGGGGCTCATAAAGGTTAATATCGTTATGAGCTAAAACAACCTTTAAGTTTGAAATATCGTCTGTGAATGAGTTAAATGACTCAACGATACCTGTTAATATATCAAAGCCTTCAGCTACAGCTGAGTCGTTTGTTGCAACTGTAACACCGTTAATGTTTGTTGCTGTGTTGTACAATGCCAAAGTTTCAGCAAAGGTTTTGTTGTAGTAAGCAAGCGCAAAATCGCCATCAGCTGAGTCTGTCATCATAAACTGACCGTTGAACGCTGTGAGCAACAACAAGAAGTTTTCAACTTCTAAAGCTTCGCCGCCTGTTACATAGTAATGTTCTCTGAACTTGTTCTGCAAGCTTAAGGGAACATATCTGTCATAAATTGCATTTGCTGCAACATCCTGCTCTGTTGTTAATGTGAGCTTTGTCATTTCAACTTCTGATGTAACGGAGTCGCCCGCACCACCGAATAAGTTAAGTGATGCTGCTCTTTTAGCAACAGGAACTGATTTGTATGTATTGAGCAAGAATATGAAAGCATCCTTTGTTGCCTGTGATTCGTTCTGAACATTTCCTATAAAGGACTTGAAACCTGCATCTGTATCAGGAAGAACAATCTCGCCCTTTACTGCCTTGATAATGGTATCAATACCATTTGTGCCGTCAATCATATACGCCTTGAAAATTTTCCACGCGTTAACTCTTTCCATAGCGTTATCGGGCATCATTGTTTCAAGCTTTGTAAATAAGTTTGTAACATCTGAGTTGTCAACATCCACAGCCATAACGGGACAAACCATGGTGAGCATCATAACTGCTGCGATAAGTGCGCATAATAACTTTTTCATTTTTTCCACTCCTTAGATATATTGTTGTTTTTTTAATTATTATTCTAAAAGATGAATGTATTTTGCATAATAGCTTTTGATTTCTTCCTTTACCTCGGGGGTGAGTTTTTCTCTCATAAGTTGAAATGCCGCTTCCACTTTGGAGTTATCAACTCCAGTGGCATAGGACAACAGCGTGGAATAATCATCCGCGGATAAATTCTGCGCCAAAAGTCCGAGAACTGCCAGCTTATCGCTAACGGAAATCTTAGATTCGAGCTGCTTAATCTTGTCGGCATCCAGAACAATTTCCACAGTTTTTCCCGGAACGACCGTATTGTTTTCATCAACCACAGGCATACTTACTACTTCGCCTGACATGGTTTCCGCCACGGAATCCGTTACCTTTGAAAACATATAGTTGATTGCCACAAATGCACCTATAACAAGAAGTACAACCACTACAAGAAATATTATTAAAGCTATTAGGAGTCGTTTTTTTGTTTTCTTTTGCAAAGCCGCCTCCTGCAAATTACGCGATTTGTAAAAAAGTAGACACTTCTACAAATACACTATTTTATAATATTATACATCTATATCATTAAAAAGTCAAGAGGTTGCTTTTGCAACCTCTTGATAATTTTACATTATTTTTTTAGCCCTCATAACCGTCGGGGTTATTTGTCTGCCAACGCCAACCGTCAGCACACATATCCTCTAATGTTTTCTTTGCCACAAAGCCAAGCTCCTGACGAGCCTTTGTGGGGTCAGCGAAGCATACATCAATATCGCCGGGGCGTCTGCCCTCAATTTTATAGGGAATATCGTGTCCGCAGGCTTTGGAAAACGCCGCAATCATATCTAAAACACTATAACCCTGTCCCGTACCTAAATTATATGTTACAACACCTGTATAATTTTTAATTTTTTCCAATGCACAAAGGTGTCCGTCCGCTAAGTCCACAACATGGATATAATCGCGCACACCGGTGCCGTCGGGAGTGTTGTAATCATTGCCGAAAACATGAACATACTCACGCTTGCCAACAGCCGTTTGTGCAACATAGGGCATTAAGTTGTTAGGAATGTCTTTAGGGTCTTCGCCAATCATACCGCTCTCATGTGCGCCAACGGGGTTAAAGTAACGAAGAATCGCAATGTCCCATTCGCTATCTGCAACTGCAAAATCTCGCAGCATTTCTTCTATCATAAGCTTTGTTCTGCCGTAAGGGTTCGTGCACGATAGGGGGAAATCCTCACGAATCGGAACTGTTTCCGGCTTGCCGTAAACCGTAGCCGATGAACTGAACACCAGTTTTTTCACATCAAATTCTGCCATAACCTCACACAGATTCATTGTGCTGATTAGGTTGTTCTGATAGTATTTCATAGGAATTGCCACAGACTCACCCACTGCCTTTAATCCGGCAAAGTG
>JAGBXV010000054.1 GCA_017629115.1 Clostridia bacterium
AAGCTTTACTTTTTCCTTTGGCATTTTGTGGAGAAAATGAGTAACGAGCGCCACAGGAATAAATGGAATAAGTCCCGGAACATTTGCCCATTTAAGTGAAAAATCAATCCTTTCCACTCCTAAAACATTTGGAATATCAATCAAGAATATACCTTTTGCATTGGTGTTTATGATGTCTTTTATTCCGAGAGCAGGCACACGGGTTACCACTAAAATCACCGCAATCAGAACATACGGAAACCACGCTAAAAATAAATTCAGACGGTTTTCGCTCTTTTCTATTGGCTGTGACCCCTCGCCCAGAGTCCACACTTTTTTTGGTATCAAAAACTTTTTCTTAGCAGCAAGCACCGTCACCACAAGTCCGATTAACCCTGAAAGCAAAGACGGAAATTCGTGACCGAAAACCACAGCTATCAGAACATAAGGAACACTGAATACAAGTCCTGAAAATATAGCAAAAGGCAAAACGGATACGGCTGGTTTTATGGACTTTTCACGCCCGAAAACGCAAGTCAACACCGCCACCGCTAAAAATGGCAAAAACACACCCATAATGCCGTGAGCCAACGCTGTAAACACCGTCACACCGGAAAGCGCCCCCTCTCCTGCCCTGTCGGCTATTTGCGCCATTGCCACAGAAACAGGCGTGCCTACCGCACCAAATGATACTGCAGTCGAGTCGCATATCAAAGACACTACTGCCGCAGCCAACGGCGGAAAACCAAGTGACACCAAAAGAGGTGCCGCCAAAGCTGCAGGTGTGCCAAATCCTGCCGCACCCTCTATGAATGAACCAAACATAAAGCTTATAATTATCGCCTGAATTCTGTGATCGGGCGAAATACGGGTAAATCCGTGATTGATTGACGCCATACCGCCTGAATGTTTCTGGGTGTTCATAATTAAAATCGCACCGAATATAACGAGCAACACCTCAACGGAACTCAAAACACCGAAAATCGTAGCAGAAATCACCGCCACGATGTCCATACGCCAGAAAACGAGCGCTAACCCCACCGCCAACAAAAAAGCGACAGGAAGAACTGTTTTTGCAGGTTTTGAAAACGCCGTCATCAGAATGATGCTTAAAAGTATCGGCAAAAATGAAAGCAACGCCAGCATAAAAAGACACTCCTTTTGCCGAGCAAAAAGAGTGTCTTTTTGTACGGCTCATTTTTTATTATTATGAGCCTAAATTCGTTATTTAATTAAATTTTCAATTTTTTCTGCCATTTCTTCCAAGCCTTCTGCTCCGATAAGTTCAGCAAGACCTTTATCACAAGCAGATGCTATTTCAGGGTTGATGGCAAGCTTTGAAACTGTATCAATGCCGTGTGCCGCTGCCACTTCGTCGATTTTGCTTTCGCCGAAAATAAAGTGGCGTTTACCGCAGTCAGCACATTCAAAATATGACATATTCTCAACAATACCAAGCACGGGAACATTCATAAGCTCTGCCATCTTTACAGCTTTTTCTACTATCATGGAAACTAAATCCTGAGGTGATGTTACAACGATTATGCCATCTAACGGCAAAGACTGAAAAACTGTCAGCGGTACATCGCCTGTTCCGGGAGGCATATCAACGAACATAAAGTCCACATCTCCCCAGATTACATCTGTCCAGAACTGCTTAACTGTTCCTGCTATAACGGGCCCACGCCATACAACAGGGTCTGTGTCATTTTCAAGCAAGAGATTGATAGACATAACGCTGATACCGGTCTTGGTCTTAACAGGCAAAATTCCGTCTTCTGTACCGTAGGCTTTTTCTTTGATGCCAAAGGCTTTAGGGATTGACGGACCTGTGATATCTGCATCTAAAATTGCAGTATTGTATCCGTGACGTGAAGTGAGTACTGCCAACTGTGAAGTAACGGAAGATTTACCAACGCCACCTTTACCACTGACAATACCTATAACTTTTTTGATATCTGAATGTTTGTTCTGCGGTTCTTTAAAGCTTTCAGTTCTTGAAGAACAATTTTCACCACAGGTTGAACAATCGTGTGTACATTCACTCATAATATTCTCTCCTTTTGTAATTTTCCAAACAATAGTATATACCATTTTTGACCTTTCGTCAACTTATTCTGCCAACTGCAGTACATCTTCTTCGTATTCTTCGCCGAAGCGTTCTACATTTGTGTAGCTTGCAGGAACATCGCCGACGATGACAGTGGAAATCACGGGAATTGATGTTTCGATTTTGGCTCCACTTTTCATCATAGGCATCAATACCGAAACATTAGCGCTCACCTTTGCCGTCACTTCAAATATTGTCTGATTTATACCTGATGAGCGAAAATCTGTAGTAATATCAGCATTAGCATAACCGTAGGGTTTTATACTGATAGGAAGAAAAGGTCCCGTACCATATAAAAAATCAATCCCTGAAAAACTTCCCAACGGCAGAGAAATTTGTGATGTATCGATACTTGCTATCGCCTTGGTGACCTCTTGTGCAAGCTCTGATTTTAATATGTTTACAGTAGAAATATTATTGCTGACAGCACGGATTTTTCCGTCACCTGAATATGTAAATTTTACGATGTCATCATAGTCGATATTTTCCTGGCGGAGTTTTTGGGCTATGTGGTCATTTATTGTGATGACAGCTATTTCTTTTGCGCGGTTTACGGCAAGTTTACGAACGCCGGGTATGATACTTCCCAAAGTATAAAAAACACCCACAAACATAAAAACACTAATAACAACTACAACCCAAAACGCACGATGCATCCTCTTTCTTCTTCGCATATAACCACCCCTATATAAACTCATATAAGAACGAATAATTAATAATGAATGATGAATAATTTTTGTTGAAAATCGCGAATTGCGATTTTCTTATTTATTGAAATGCGAAGCATTTGTTCCGCAATTATTCACTATTCATTTTTCACTATTCATTGATTTCATCTTTGATGAAATTCTCATACCATCATATGCAAAAACAAAAAAAGCGCACCCCGAAGGGTGCGCCAAATTTTAAAATTCAGATATTAACCTTCATATGCGTAAGCCAAGGGAGCGTAAGCTGTATCTAAGTCACTCCAGAGGAATACTCTTACCCATTCGAAATCGCCAAGACTAGCGATATTCGTGAATTCTAATTCAGTGTAAGCATCCATAGTAACATCTACGTTTGCTGTACCTGTCATTGTTGTACTACCTGAAATTTCGTCTTCTGCATAACCAACCCAGATGAGTTTAGCATTTTCGATAGCTGTATCTGTTGAAATAACAGCCATTGCATCGTCAGCTTCTACGATCTGGATACCATCAAATGCTGAAAGGTCTACCAATGCAGCTGATCTTACAGCGTCACCGATGTAACCGTCAGCAACAGGAACAACTTCAAGATAAACTGTTTCGTTTACACCTGCAGGGAACACAATGTTAGCAGGATTTTTGAATGAAGCATAAACTCTGCCTGATGCACCAACAATTTTGTACATTGAGCTATCTGTTGTAACGTCGTTACCAGCAGCTGTTTTGATTGTGTATGAGGGTACTATGCTTGCACCAGCTGATTCAGCTGTAAGACCTGTGATTACAGGAGAAACTGCATTTGCAGCTGAAGGTGTTCCAATAGCGACAGCCCAATCGTCAACGTAGATTGAGATGTAATTACCATCAGCATCTTTAGGCCAATATTTTGTGTTACAACCGTCGTAGCTACCGCCGCTCTTTGTTGCAAAACCCTGATAGTAGATGTTATTGTGGTCTTTTGATGCTGTCATTGAACCTTCAATATACTGCCAGTCTGTTGACTTACCGTCAATAGGAAGAACAATAGATTCAGTTAAATTGAACAATGTGTAGTAGATTGTATCTGCTGCAGCCACAGCGGGTAATTTTACCCAAGCAGAAACCTGGATAGTATCTCCTGCTGCATGTTCAAACATGTAGCCACCACTCAGGTCAGCTTTATATATCTGGTTGAACTGGTCTACTGTATTTGCCTTGATTTCAGAAACTGTACCTGATGTACCGTCGTGCTGTGTTGAAGTAATACCGTTGTTACCCTTGATTTCCATACCGTTATTCCAGCGAGCAACACCGCCTGAACCTGAGTGGCTAATTGCTGCTTTTTCGTTAAGACCTCTGTTGTCAACCTTCATTTCAAAGTTGTCAATGTACACTTCTCTTGCTTCTTCAGCGAGAGAGAAGAATCTGTAAGAGATACCGTCTACTGTGAAATCTGCAGGTATGGTAATTGTTTTTGTTATATGCTGCCAATTGGTTCTGTTATCGAACTGCATAAAATTAGATGAGTAGCCAGCAGCGTAAGCTTCTTTTTCGTTATCCCAGAGAATAATCTGGATACCGCCCTGAACTACATTATTATGATTTGCACTTGCAGCGATTTCACGGAGCAATTTGTAATCAAATGAAACTATCAATTTATCATTTGCTTTGAAAGTTTCCTTGATTTTATAGTCTACGTCACCGTAACCTGATGTGGTTATGTTCGGTGTGTCGTTATTGCCGGTTGTACCTGCAGGAACGCTGATATGAGCAACTTTGCCGTGAGCAGCATCTCCTGAATCAACAGCTGTTACTGTATGAGCATCGCCTTTTGATAACATACATGTTGTTTCAAAGTCTTCAAAGATATAGGGCAATACCTGATTTGTTTCTTCAGTAGCAGATGCCGGAACAACGCAGAAAAGTGACATAATCATAGCACAAGCTAAAATTATAGATAATAACTTTTTCATTGTTAATTGAAACTCCTTTCGTTTCGTTAAAGTATGTAGGAAAAACCTACGTTTCCAGTATGAATGTGTGAAAAATGTGTGCAAAAATCCAAGCTATCTGGAAGATTTCCATTAAAAAATCCACTGATAGCCGGCACTTTTTACGCATTCATACCGTATAATTTTTTTGATACGCCGGTGGTCTCTCTAATAATAAATTGATTTTTCATTCCCCCCGGTTTTACTCCACCAAAAAGCAGAGAAAACCCACCTGCATTTATCGCGTTTATTGAGCGAATATCCATAAGGGTGCAATCTCACGGATATAACTCTACAATATAACGTAATTATTGTACCACGTAGGAATACATTTTGCAATAGTCTTTTGTAACAAAAGAGAAATATTTTTTTGTGATAAATTCACAAAAGCATTTTCCTTTTTTGGCAGTTTTCTCCACATGTTGTAGTGTTTTGTCGATTAAATACAAGAAAAACACCCGACATACAGTCGGATGTTTTTTCTATTGTATTAGAGCATTGCCTGTAATCTTTCATTTACTGCAAGTAAAAATTCTTCTGTGTTTACTTTTTTCTTTTCGGGCAAGTTCGACAGTAAGTATAAGTCCCCTGTCATAACACCGTCTTCGATTGTCTTGATAGTGGCTGCTTCTAACTTATTTGCAAAGTCGCAAAGCTCGGGGATTTCGTCAAGCTCACCGCGTTTACGGAGAGCACCAGTCCATGCAAAGAGTGTTGCTACGCTGTTTGTAGATGTTTCTTCGCCCTTTAAGTGCTTATAGTAATGACGCTGAACTGTACCGTGTGCTGCTTCGTATTCGTAAACACCGTCAGGTGAAACCAGAACCGATGTCATCATAGCAAGGCTGCCGTAAGCTGTTGCTACCATATCACTCATTACATCGCCGTCGTAGTTTTTGCACGCCCAGATGTAGCCGCCTTCGGAGCGG
>JAGBXV010000055.1 GCA_017629115.1 Clostridia bacterium
CAAAGGGTAGAGGCGGAACAAAAAAGTTCTTTCCCTGAAGAATGTAAGAAACAATTTTGAAGAAATTGTCTCCGTTAAAGTACGCGTAACCCAAAACTAAAGCCGCGCCGAAGAAAATTATATTTGCAAGCAAATACCAGAAGTTAGCGCCGATAATATGGCCTAAATGTCTTCCAAAAATATCAAAATAATTACGCTTAGCCGCGTCTTCCTTGCTTATGCCGCGGCCTGGTCTGCTATTTGAAAATCCAAACATTTATATACCTCCGACTGTTTTCTTTCTGAGCATTGAAAACTCAGGTAACTCTTTTCCAATGTTTAACTTAAATAATTGCATAGGATGAGGAGCGCTCTCAATGGGTGAGTCTTCTTCGTCCCACATCTTGTCAATAGTAAAAGTAAACGCTTCATTTCCGGGAGACATCACTTCCACTGTATCTCCTACGGAAAGCTTATTTTTTTGTACAAACACACACTTGCCATTTTCGTTCGTTTCAAAAAGTGCGGCAAGGTCGTAAGTTCTTATATAACCGCCATCTACGGTGTTTTGCGAGTTTTCATCGGGTTTTTTGAGCCAGAAGCCTGTGGTATAGCCACGGTTACTTACTTTGCACAGCTCGTCCAGCCATTCCTGTTTAAATGAATAGCCTTTTGGGTCGTTAAGATATGCGTCTATTGCTCTTCTGTAAACACTCACAACTGTAGCAACATAAAACTCGGTTTTTACCCGGCCTTCGATTTTAAAGCTTGTAACGCCTGAATTTATAAGCTCGGGGATATATTCAATCATACACATATCTTTAGAATTAAAGATAAATGTACCTCTGTCATTTTCAAAAACAGGGAAGTGTTCGCCGGGGCGTTTTTCTTCCATAAGTGTGTAGTTCCAACGGCAGGGATGAGCGCCGTCGCCGGACTTTGACTCTCTGCCTGTCATATAACCGCTGAGTAAGCATCTGCCTGAATATGAGATACACATAGCACCGTGAATAAATGCCTCCAGTTCCAGTTCAGGAGATGTTTTTTCTCTTATTGTGTGAACCTCGTCAAAGGAAAGCTCGCGGGCTAAAACAACACGCTCAGCGCCCATTTTGTGCCAGCTGTCTACTGTAGCGTAGTTAACATTGTTGGCTTGTGTGCTTACATGTATCGGAATTTCCGGTGCGTGTTCTTTAGCCAGATTAAACGCACCCAAATCGGAAATGATAAACGCATCAGGTTTTAATTCCTTTACCTGTTTGATGTACTCAATAAATAAATCGATGTCCTCGTTGTGAGGTATAACATTTAACGCAAGGTAGAATTTCTTGCCTGCTGCGTGAGTATAGCGGATAGCCTCTGCCAGCTCTTCATCTGTAAAGTTTTTTGCCCTTACACGAAGCGAAAAGGAGTCTCCGCCAGCATACACAGCATCTGCACCGTATGCAAGAGCTACTTTTAATCTACTTAAATTGCCCGCAGGGGCGAGCAGTTCGATGTTTTTCATAAATAAAATCCTTTAGTTAATAATTTTTAACAGTTCTTCGGCAATGGTTACGCTGTCAAGTCCGTAGTGGCGTTGGAGTTTTTCGCAACTGCCGTGAGTAACTACGGCAGGGTAGCCAATGTTTATGCACTTTGTTCTGTTGCCAAGACCTGCAATGTATGCACTTATTTTTTCACCTATTCCGCCACAAATTGCGCCATCTTCAATAGTAACGACTGTGTTATGGCGAAAGGCCATATCAGAAAGAAAATCTTTATTTAGCGGTATAAGAGTACGCAGATTCACAACTGTTGCGCTTTTTCCTGAAGCCTGCAACCTTTCTGAAACTAAAACTGCAGTTTCAGACATTGTTCCGCAGGCTATAATGCACACATCTTTGCCGCCTGATATAACATGGGGAATTCCTAATTCAAAATAAGGAGCGTTGTCAACTGAAAGCTGATTTTTACCTCTGGGGTATCTTATTGCCACAGGACCGCTAACAGCACCTGATACGGCAAACTCTATCATTTGCGTGAATTCTGCGTAGTTTGCAGGAGAAAGTACAGTCATATTTGGCATTTGTGACATAAAACCAATGTCAAATAAACCGTGATGTGTTTCGCCGTCTTCGCCTACGATTCCTGCACGGTCGATTAAAAATGTCACATTGAGGTTTTGTAAACAAACATCGTGCAGTATCTGGTCGTATGCTCTCTGTAAAAAAGAGGAGTAGATGACAACAAATGGCTTTTTACCTCCTGCTGCAAGACCTGCGGCAAAGGTTACGGCGTGCTGTTCTGCAATTCCCACATCATAGAATCTGTCGGGGAACTTTTCTGAGAATTCATCTGTTCCTGTACCTACAGCCATAGCGGCGGTTACAACGGTAATGTCTTTGTCTTTTTCAGCCAATTCGCAAAGGGTATTTCCTGCAACTCTTGAATATGTAAGGTTGCTGTTGTTTTCGATGCATTTTGTTGATTCGAATGTACTCACGCCGTGATAGATTTCAGGGTGTTCTTCTGCAAATTTATAGCCCTTACCCTTGGTTGTAATAACATGCAAAAGCACAGGTCCCGATATTTTTTTTGCCCGTTCAAACATCTGTGTCATAGACTTTATGTCGTGACCGTCAATCGGTCCGAAATATGCAAAGCCTAAGTTTTCAAACAGGGAATTTCCTGTAAACAAATGCCTGATGCTGTCTTTTACAGATTTTAAAAACAGTATGGTTTTTTTGCCTATGTTGTTTTTTGATAATTTATTTTCAAGTTTTGATTTAAATGTTAAGTAAGCTGAAGCTGAACGCAACTTGTTAAGATGCTTGGTAAAACCGCCAACACTTTTAGAAATCGACATATTGTTGTCGTTTAGAATAACGATACAGTTTTTCTTGGATTCAGCGGCGTTTTCAAGTGCCTCCATAGCCATACCGCCTGATAGAGCACCGTCGCCGATAACAGCTACGGAAAAGTTTTCATTACCATCAAGATAAGCTGCCTCGTTAAGACCTAATACAGCCGAAATAGAGGTGCTTGAGTGCCCGGTGTTAAAGGAATCAAACTCACTTTCGTTTCGTTTCGGAAAACCTGAAATTCCGCCGAACTGACGCAGGGAAACCATACCATCCTTTCGTCCTGTCAAAAGCTTATAAACATAGCTCTGGTGGCCGACATCCCATACAATATTATCCTGTGGGAAGTCAAACACCTTTAAAAGAGCAATAGTAAGCTCAACAACACCAAGATTTGAGGCAAGGTGACCGCCTGTTTTAGAAACTGAATCTATCAGAAACTCTCTGATTTCGTCAGACAAAGCATCAAGCTCTTTTATATTAAGTTTTTTTACATCTTCAGGGTTATTAATCCCGTCAAGAATAGTATACATCTAATCACTCTTTTACTATTTTTGATTTAACCATTTTTTCAAATGCGCGCTTTATATAGAAAAACGAATTTTCAAAGGACTCAATTGGTTCAACTAAAATTGTTGTTAATCCCACACGGTTAGCACCCAAAACATCAGTAAAAATCTGATCGCCTATAAACGCGGTTTTTTTAGGGTCAGCACCGATTTCGCCCATTGCCGCCAGATAGCTTTTTTTAAGGGGTTTTCCAGCTTTGGCAATGTACTTTAAGGGGTAATTTTCAAGGTATGCCTTTACGCGCTCGTGCTTGCCGTTTGAAATTATACAAACATTAAAGTCTGCATCTTTCAGCCTGCCTAAAAACTCCAAAGCGCTATCTGAGGGAGTTTTTTGATTGTGGCTGTCTAAAGTGTTGTCAAGGTCACAAATCACATATTCTATACCATTTGATTTTAATTTTTCCAAATCCACACACGACACATTGTCGTAGTAAAAATCGGGTATTAGTTTTTTAAACACGAAAATTCTCCTTTTGTTTTTACACAATATTCGTATTTATATATAATACCACAAAATCATTGAAAGGTAAATAGAAAAACGCGATTTTTTCAAAAAATCAAGGAGTTTTTTTGCTAAAACCTTTATATATTTCATAACCGCCCATAATAAACAGAAAAACTCCAAAAAGACGGCGCAAAAGTCCTGCGCTTAAATTAACAGCGAGCAATGAACCGCCAACTGAGCCGATTAGTCCCCATAACATAAGGGGTAGTGCTACTTTAAACTCAAGATTTTTGTTTTTAAAGTGAATAAATAGTGCAACAACCGCCGTAGGAATAAAAAACAAAAGATTTACCCCTTGAGCTGTGTGCTGGTCAATGTTCAAAAACATTGTAAGAGCAGGGATTAATACAGTTCCGCCGCCTATACCCATACCGCTTATTATGCCTGAAAAAAATCCCGATAAGGCTTCTGCTATCATTAAAAAAACACCATCCTTACAGCCGCTATAATCATAAATATACCAAAAATTTTGTGTATGGATTTAAAAGAAAGCTTGTTCAAAAGTTTCGCTCCCAATAAGCCTCCTATAACGCCGCCAGCTGAAACTTTTAGCGCAAGAGGAAAATCAAGCCTTCCCGAAAAACCGTAAAATGTAAGACTAACCAAGGTGAATACAAAAATTATAAGAATAGCAGTAGCGTGGGACTTTTTTGGGTTTAATTTCAAAAAAATCTCAAGAAAGGGAACGATAATCGTACCGCCGCCGCTACCAAACAAACCGTTGCAAAATCCTGAAACAATTCCGCCCATTGCGCATGTTAATTTTTTATTTGATTTCATAGCAAAACTCTCCTTTTTTATGTAATATTTTAACCTGATTTACAAATAGTATTAAAAAATATACATTGATTTTTTTGTGTGATTGATGTATATTAATAGTATAGCTTTTTAATGGTGGGAGGAAAAATATGAACAAGGAAAATACCACATCAAAACCAAAGATGAAATTATGGATAAAAATTGTTATCATCACTTTGTCGGCGTTAATTCTAATTGGTGCGCTGACGGGTGGATATTTTCTGTATAAATATCTGTTTCCTACCGACAAAGAGCTTTTGGTGATGGCTCACAAGAATACAATAAATGACTCAAAAAAACAGGAAGAGCCTGAAACATTTGCAAATACAACCGATATATATTTTGAAGCGGACGGCGAATTTACTACGCAAAAAAGCGTTGATATGATTACTTCGATAGCGTTTTCAACTAAAACCACCAAGCTTTCTGATGAAAAAAGCAAATATGACCTTACAGTAAGATTTATGGGGAATGATTTTATAACTTCCCATTCTGTAAAAGACGGCGACACTGAAGTTTTAACAGTTCCGCAACTTATAGACCAAAGCTTTGGTGCGGATAGCTGGGAAGATGTTTTGAGTATGCTTTTAGGCTCTGAACAATCGGATGATACGGAGCTTTTTAAAAGCGTAGATAAAAAGAAACTAAAAAAATACTTTGAGGATTATTTTAAAGATATTTATAATAGAATTCCCGATAAGGATATTACCTCCGTAAAGGAAGGAACGGTTAAAACCGTTATATTAAAAACAGATATGAACCGAGCTTTGTATGAAACTCTCACAAAGGTAAAAAATGACAAGGATTTCAGAGATTTTCTGTATATTCAGTTGGAGGGGGCAACAGGTGATTTTAACAGAAAATACCCTTATGCAGGTACCTTGATTGTAATGCCCGAAAAAGAAAAATTCGACGCTGATTACGAAAAAAGTATAGATGATTTTATTAAAAAAACAGAAAACTCACAGATTGTTTTGGTAGCACAAATCAGCAACGACAGACGAATAATCAGCGAAACTGTAACGGTGGAAAGTAAAGGCGAAGTTCAGTATTTTATATCATACTCGAAAGACGGTTTTAAGTATGTTGAGTACGACGGTGAAAATGTTGCCTTTGCTTATGAAAAACAAATTATTCAGAACGAAACACAAACAAGTGAAAAGACTATAATTTCTTTTGACATTAACGATATGACAAAAGAAAAGGTCGAAGGACAGAAAAATATACATCTTATTATAGATTCTAAAACTGATACAAATGTGACAGATACAGTAGAGTTACCCAAGGAATACACAGACATAAGAACTATGACTGATGCAGAAAAACAAGCTATTATACCTGTGGTAAATAAAAACTTTACGGCATTGTTGACCACGCTTACATTGGAAATATTCAGCTATATCAAATGAGGATAAAAATGAACGAAAAAATCATAATCAAAGGTGCAAAAGAACACAATTTAAAAAATATAAGCTTAGAAATACCCCGTGATAAATTCGTGGTATTTACAGGTATTTCAGGCTCGGGCAAGTCGTCGTTGGCTTTTGACACTTTGTATGCTGAGGGTCAAAGACGCTATGTTGAGTCTTTGTCTTCTTATGCCCGTATGTTTTTGGGACAAATGGAAAAACCTGATGTTGAATATATTGAGGGGTTATCTCCTGCTATCAGTATTGACCAAAAGACAACGGCAAAGAATCCCCGCTCAACTGTAGGCACAGTAACAGAGGTCTATGACTATCTGCGACTTTTGTACGCGCGCATTGGTATTCCTCACTGTCCTAAGTGCGGAAAAGAAATAAAAAGACAAACCATTGACCAGATTGTAGATAAGGTTATGGAATTGCCAGAAAAAACGAAGTTTCAGGTTTTGGCACCTGTAATAAGACGCAAAAAAGGCGAACATGTAAAGCTTTTTGAAAGTGCTAAGAAAAACGGTTACGCCCGTGTGCGTGTAGACGGATATATCTATGATTTGTCAGAGGAAATAAAGCTTGAAAAGAACATCAAGCACACAATCGAGATTGTAATTGACAGACTCATTATAAAAGAGGGAATTGAGCAAAGACTCACAGACTCTATTGAAACAGCTTCATCGCTTGCTGACGGTGTTGTGATTATTGATGTAATCGACGGGGAAGAAATGACATTTTCTCAAAACTACGCCTGCGACGACTGCGGTATCAGTATGGAAGAACTCTCGCCCCGTATGTTTTCGTTTAACAATCCCCTGGGTGCTTGCCCTACCTGTCTAGGCATAGGCAGTATGATGAAGGTAGCGCCTGAACTGATTTTGCACCCTGATAAAACCTTTGCAGAGGGCGGTATTCACGCAACGGGCTGGTACTCAAAACCTGGTCAAACAGAAAGTATGGCTCGTATGTATTACTCGGCTTTGGGTAAGAAATACGGTTTTAATGATGATACAAAAATTAAGGAATTAAGCGATGAGGCTCTTGATGCTTTGCTTTACGGAACAAAAGGCGAGAAGCTTGAGCTTTTCTTAACTCGTTCCTATGGCTCATCGCACTATTTTGCGGCTTTTGAGGGTATTGTTCCTAACCTTGAACGCAGATATTTAGAAACTAATTCAATGATGATGAAGCAAGAAATTGAAAAGCTTATGCGCTTCAAAGTTTGCCCTGATTGTAAAGGAAAAAGACTTCGCCCCGATGTGCTGGCGGTAACAGTAGGCGGCAAAAACATCAACGAAGTTACAAATCTCCCTATCAATAAATGCCGTGATTTCTTTAAAAACTTAGAGATTACCGACAGGGAACGCACAATAGGTGCACAGGTTTTAAAAGAAATAAATGAACGCCTCGGATTTTTGTGCAATGTAGGTCTTGAGTATCTCACACTTGCGCGGTCTGCAGCAACTCTTTCAGGCGGTGAAGCACAAAGAATACGCCTTGCAACCCAGATAGGCTCGGGTCTTATGGGCGTGTTATATATACTGGACGAGCCTTCTATCGGACTGCATCAGCGGGACAATCAAAAGCTTTTGGCAGCTCTTCGTAGACTTTGTGACCTTGGCAATACTTTAATCGTTGTAGAACACGATGAGGACACAATGTACGAGGCTGACCATATTGTGGATGTTGGTCCGGGGGCAGGTGTTCACGGCGGACAGATTGTAGCAAACGGCACAATTGATGAAATTATCAAGTGCAAAGATTCTGTAACAGGTCAGTACCTCAGCGGAAAGAAAAAAATCCAAGTTCCTAAAGAGCGCAGGGAAGGCAACGGAAAAACAATCGAATTTTTAGGTTGCGAAGAGAATAATCTAAAAAATGTAGATGTTAAAGTGCCTTTGGGTACATTTACAGCCGTAACAGGTGTGTCCGGTTCGGGAAAGTCTTCTTTGGTAAATGAAATAATCAATAACTATCTCTCAAAAGAGCTGAACAATGCCCATACGGTACCGGGAAAGTTCCGTGAAATGCGTGGTATTGAAAACCTTGATAAAATTATTGATATCGACCAGTCGCCCATAGGCAGAACACCCCGTTCAAACCCTGCCACATACACAGGGGTATTTGGTGATATTCGTGAACTTTTTGCTTCTACAAACGAAGCGAAAATCCGTGGATATAGTGCAGGCAGATTTAGTTTTAATGTCCGTGGCGGCAGATGTGAAGCTTGCTCAGGCGACGGTATTATAAAAATTGAAATGCACTTTTTGCCCGATGTTTTCGTACCTTGTGAAGTGTGTAAAGGCAAAAGATATAACAGAGAAACATTAGAAGTGAAATATAAAGGAAAAAACATTTACGAAGTTTTAGATATGACAGTTGAAGAGGCTGCCGAGTTCTTTGCTAACCATCCCAAAATAAAGAGAAAGCTTGATACATTGAATGATGTAGGACTTTCGTATATTAAGCTTGGTCAACCCTCAACCCAGCTATCGGGCGGTGAAGCACAGCGTGTAAAGCTTGCAACTGAACTTTCAAAACGCAGTACAGGCAAAACCCTTTACATCCTAGATGAACCTACAACGGGACTTCATACAGCAGATGTCCACAAGCTTTTAGAGGTTCTTGACAAGCTGGTGGAGGGCGGAAATACTGTTTTGGTAATTGAACACAATCTGGATGTAATAAAGACGGCAGATTATATCATTGACTTAGGTCCTGAGGGCGGCGATAAAGGCGGTACTATAGTTACTACAGGTACACCTGAGGAAGTAATGAAATGTAAAAAGTCATACACCGGTGAATTTTTGAAAATTCATCTAGATAAGGAAAAATAAGACATCATTTGGCGGTGTGAATTATGAATGAATTTGTTAGTTGTATAGTGGCAGCAGGCGGCTCGGGGACGAGAATGGGCGCGGGAATCAACAAACTTTTTTTGGAGATTGACGAAGTCCCTGTTATTGCTCATACCCTGTCTGCTTTAGAAACAAGTGAGGATATTTCTGAGATTGTCATTGCGGCTCGTGAGGATGAAATAATGTATATCTCAGAACTTGTTTCAGTTTTTGGAATTACTAAAGCCAAAACAATAGTAAAGGGTGGTGCAACCCGAGCGGAGTCAGTACTTGCGGCAAGTAAGGAAGTATCTGATGATTGCGACCTTGTTATGATTCACGACGGAGCTCGTCCGTTTGTGACTGAAAGCATCATTTCAGAAACTGTAAAAAACGCTTTGAAATTTGGTGCTGCAGCCTGTGGAGTGAAACCAAAATGCACATTGAAGTCTGTTGATGAAAACGGCTTTGTTTCTGATACAATTGATAGGGAAAAGACAGTAGAAATACAAACACCCCAAGTTTTCAAAAAAGAGCTTTTTGACAAAATGTACGCCCTTGATTCGGAAATATTAAAGACTGCGACTGATGACTGTGTTTTGGCAGAAAAATGCGGCGCTGAAATTTTTGTAACAGAAGGGTCGTATAAAAATATAAAAATCACAACACCCGAGGATTTGGAAATAGCCGAAATTTTCTTAAGGAGGTATTAGAATGGATATTCGTATAGGACACGGCTTTGATGTTCACGCCTTTGCCGAAAACAGAAAACTTATTCTTTGTGGCGTGGAAATTGAAAGCGATAAAGGGTTGCTTGGTCATTCTGATGCCGATGTTGCCACCCATGCGGTTATGGATTCTCTCTTAGGTGCGGCGGCACAAGGAGATATTGGCAAGCATTTTCCGGATACAGACGAAAAATACAAAGGCGCTGACAGTCTGAAACTTATGGAAAGAGTTATGGAAATTATTAAATTGGAGGGGTATTCTGTATCTAATATTGACATAACTATTATAGCGCAAAAGCCTAAACTTGCGCCGTATATTGACAAAATGGCTGAAAATATTGCCCGAGTTGCAGGAATTGAAAAGTCAAGAGTAAATGTAAAAGCAACCACAACCGAAAAGCTCGGTTTCACAGGTAGAGGAGAGGGCATTGCAACAGAGGCTGTTTGTTTACTTACAAAATAAAAGGAACGGTACTACCGTTCCTTTTTTATTATATCCTTAACTATTTCACTTGCAATTATAAGTCCTGCTGCAGCAGGCACAAAAGCATTGCTTCCGATAAGTCGTTTGCCTGATTTCGGATCGACTGCGGCGTCTTTTGGTGCAATTGGAGTTTCTTTAGAATATACAACCTTAAGTTTTTTTACTCTGCGTTTTTTTAATTCCTGCCGCATAACCTTGGCAAGTGGGCATACTGAGGTTTTATATATGTCTGTTACTTCCAAATCAGCAGGATTAACCTTGTTTCCTGTGCCCATTGATGAAATGATTGGAACGCCTGCCTCCTGGGACCTTAAAACCAATTCTATTTTACCGCTTACAGTGTCGATGCAGTCAGCAACATAGTCATAAGAGCTAAAGTCAAACTGTGAGGAGTTTTCTGGAAGAAAAAAGCATTTATGTTTGGTAATCACAATATTGGGGTTAATGTCTTTGATGCGTTTTTCAAAAGCGTCAACTTTTGGTTCTCCCACATTTGAAAGAACAGCTACAACCTGGCGGTTGATGTTTGAATTGTGAACAACATCATTGTCAATCAAATCAATAGCCCCTATACCTGAACGCACAAGCGCCTCAACTACATGACCACCTACACCACCGATGCCAAAAACGGCAACACGGGCATTTTTTAACTTTTCCATAGCTTCTGCACCAAATAACATTTCGGTGCGTCTAAATTGTGTCATAATATCACCTAAAATAAGTCAGTAGACAGGTATCTTTCTCCTGTGTCGGGAAATATTGCAACTATCGTCTTGCCTTTGTTTTCGGGGAGTTTTGCAAGTGCAGCGGCTATGTGAGTTGCAGCACCGGATGATATGCCAACCAAAACACCGGCAAATTTTGCCAATTTTCGGCAGGCATCATATGCTTCTTCGGTTTTTATAGTCATAACTTCATCGTAAACAGTTTTGTCAAGATTATCAGGAATAAAGTTTGCGCCTATTCCCTGAATTTTATGAGGGCCTGCTTTTCCCTCTGTCAGAAGTGGAGAGTCATAAGGTTCTACGGCTATAATTTTTACATCAGGATTTTTTTCTTTTAGATATTTTCCTGTGCCCGAAAGGGTTCCGCCTGTGCCGACACAAGCTACAAGTATATCAATTTTTCCGTCGGTATCTTCAAAAATTTCAGGACCTGTTGTAGAGTAGTGGGCGTTGGGATTTGCAGAGTTCACAAATTGGCTGGGGATAAAGCTGTTTTCGTATTCTTGTGCTAGTTCCTCTGCTTTTTTTACTGCACCTGCCATACCCAGATTTCCTTCGGTTAAGACAATTTCTGCCCCGTATGCTGCAAGGAGCTTTCTTCTTTCAACGCTCATTGTTTCGGGCATAGTAAGAATAACCTTGTAACCTCGCGAAGCACAAACAGCACATAAACCTATTCCGGTATTTCCGCTTGTGGGTTCAATAACTACAGAATCGGGCTTTAATATACCTTTCTTTTCAGCATCGTTTATCATAAACAAAGCCGCACGGTCTTTGATGCTTCCGGCAGGATTCGTGCATTCAAGCTTTGCCAGGAGCAAAGCATTTTTATTTTTGTCAAAAATTTTGGTAATGTCTAAAAGGGGAGTGTGTCCAATAAGTTCTGCGATGTTTTTATAAACTTTCATAGCTTTCTCCTTTTCTAGTAAAGAAAAAACCACGAAAGCGCTTACCTTCGTGGTTTTCATTGGGTGCAGGGGCCGGATTTGAACCAACGACCTCCGGGTTATGAGCCCGACGAGCTACCAGACTGCTCTACCCTGCGTCATAACAGCGTAATTTATTATAACACGGTTTTTATAGTTTGTCAATAGTAAATTTTAAATTTATTAGATATTAGTATTATATTCAATTTTTTATATTTTATAACATTTTTAATTTTTCTTCTTGACAATATTTATATATTCTGCTATAATAATCAAGGTATTTGAATATAGTACTTATGTGGCCCGTTGGTCAAGCGGTTAAGACACCGCCCTTTCACGGCGGTAACACGAGTTCGAGTCTCGTACGGGTCACCATAAGGGCCTTTAGCTCAGCTGGTTAGAGCAACCGGCTCATAACCGGTAGGTCCCGGGTTCGAGTCCCTGAAGGCCCACCACAAAAAAGACATCCAACGGATGTCTTTTTTGTGTGTTTTAACATAAGAAGATTGTAAATCCTTTGATTTTTAAGATTAGGGGTGATTATTATATTTCAACATTTGGCGAAGTCTTCTCCTGGTTCGATTTATATGCCTTTCAAAATCGCCTTTTGCAATAAATTCTGCAAGAACATATTGCTCAAACACAGGGACAGTACAGGAGTAAAATCCGATTTTATTAAAAAATGGATTGACAAGTTCTTGTGGCAATACCATATATCCAATTCTCATTGAAGGGGCAATTGTTTTTGTGAAAGTATTCACATATATCACACTACGGGTGGGCTCGAGCGAAAAAACCGTGTCCTCGTTTTTTGTGGATACGGTAAACTCCGAATTAAAATCATCTTCAATTATTACAGCGTTTCGGTCTGTTGCCCATTTGATATACTCATTTCGCTTTGATGCACTTGCTGTAATTCCGCTTGGAAAACTTCTGAAAGGAGTTATATGGAGCACAGATGCCTTAGTTTTGGCAAGCTGTGATGTAAGAATCCCATCTTTACCCAATTTGAGCAAATCGCAGTTAGCTCCGTTTGTTTTGTATACAGAATGAATTTTTTCGTAAGATGGGTTTTCAAGTGCATATATTTTATCTCGTCCTAAAAACTGTACAATAAGTCCATAGAGATATTCAGCACCAGAACCAATTATAATCTGATTATATGACACATTAATTCCTTTGCTTCTTGCAAGATAATCAGAGATTGCTTTTCTAAGTTCGAAGCAACCTGCGTTGGGAGATTTCATTAAAATGTTTTCTCCATATTTTGATATTACATTACGCATTGTTTTTGCAAGCACAGAAAACGGAAATTCACTTGTATCATAGTGGTGATGATTAGAGGGTATATCATATACTTCATTTTCTGCAACAGGCACAAAATCGTTTTTGCGGTATATAACAAAGTAGCCTCTGCGTTCTTTAGATTCGATATATCCTTCATCGCACAAAATTTCGTAAGCGTGTTCAACGGTAATAACACTTGTCAATGTTTCGTCTGCAAGAGTGCGTTTGGATGGAAGCTTTTCTCCGTATTTATAGATGGAATTTATTATGTCGGTTCTGAGTTGTTCATACAGTTGAATATATGTTTTTTTTGTGGATTTTGTATCAATTGAATACTTCATCTGGTTATATTAAATTCTCCTTAATTGGTAATTGTGATATATTCAGATTTATTTTATAATAAACACAAGAATTTGTAAAGGGGTTTTTCAAAATGAAAACAAAAACACAAAAAATTGTAATAGCTTCAATGTTAGCAGCGCTTTGCTGTGTAGCAACAATGATAATCAAAATACCGTCTCCGCTAAAAGGGTACTTAAACCTTGGTGACTGCGTTGTGCTCCTTTCGGGATGGCTTTTATCACCTACATACGGATTTTTGGCTGCAGGTATCGGTTCTGCTCTTGCTGATTTGTTCTCAGGTTATATTATATATGCTCCTGCAACATTTGCTATTAAAGGTATTATGGCAATTATAGCGTATTTCTGTTTTAAGGGTATGCATAATAAGCTTGGTAATACACCTTCAAGAATTATCGGCGGTATATTGGCAGAGATTGAAATGGTTCTTGGCTACTTCATATTTGAAGGATTTATGTACGGATTTGTGCCGTCTATTGTAAATATTCCTGCAAACGGTGTGCAGGGCATCGCAGGTGTTATAATTGGTATAATTCTTGTTAAAATATTTGAAAAATCAAAGTTGTTTTGATTAGCCGCAAAAAAGACATCCAACGGATGTCTTTTTTTTAATTTCTATTCGCCAAATTTGGAATATTGTTAAGCACGGGTCCAAGGGTTACACCTAAGCCAGCGATTGTTTTTTCTATTGATACTTTGTCGCCGTTTACGGCATCTTCCTGACCTAAATACTTTTGAAAAATGTTCATCACTCCCATAGTGGCGTATTGACGCAATGAAGGGGGCAATAGCATAAGTTCTTTTGAAACAGCCTCTATGTATTGTGACAATTTCCCTTGTTTTGTCTGTTGGCGCAGGTTGCCGCTGTTATCAAGTATAGATTCCAAGTCGTGAAATCTCCAGGCGGATTTAAAAAAATAAATGTTTTTTTCAGTTGTCAGTCGTTCGCCAATTACATTTATATAGTCATTATCGGCAGAAATGCTAACTATTTTTTTCCTGCGGGTTTCAAACTTTTCACCGTATAGTTTTTTTAGAGACAAAAGCGCCTCCGGAGAAAACCCGTGACCGTTAAAGCTGTAGCATCTATCGGGTAAATCTGAATTAATAGTAATAAACTGCGCTTTGTTTCCACCCTTTGAATGACCAGAAACGGTAATGCTATTTTTTGAATTCCAATTGTTTTTGGCAGCTATAGTATTAAACCAATTTAACGCCTGAACTTGTTGGTCGGTGGCAAAGTCCTTTTCTACAATCCGTATTCCGTCAGGTGTTATATATGTATTTTCCTCTGGGATACCCGAAAGCCCCTCACCGTTGTCTATCCATTCGCCGTTTCCTGTGCCTTTAAAAACTACAGATATATCTCCGTTGGGTTTTGTGAAAACGCAAGCAGTAAGACCGCTTTTTGAATAGGTAAGGTCAGATATCCGTGAATTTGCTAAATGGGAGTTTTTTGCAATGGAATTTTTTAATATTTTGAGTTTTAATGTGTCCTTGTCTTTCCATTGGGGTGATAGTTTAGAGTGTGATTCTAATTTTTCTATAAGGGATTTAAGTGTCTCGTTGTTTTTTGGAGTAGTGTGGTGAACAAGGTATGTTAATAAAGTGAAAATTGCTTCTTCATTTGCCTTTTTTAGATTTTTGCTATCCAGTTGTTTCATATTGTCCTCCCAAATTGGTTTTTAGTATATGGATATGTACATTTGGTTACTTTTTGTTAAAGGAATTGAAATTTATTTGGGTTTGTGTTAAAATACTAATGTGTATTTTAGAAAGGACTTGAAAATATGTATATTGGAATTGATTTAGGTGGAACAAATATCGCAGTAGGTTTAGTTAATGAAAAATGCGAAATAATACATAAGGGCAGCGTTCCCACATTAAAAGAGCGTAATTATCAGGAAATAGTTAAGGATATGGCAGACCTTGCAAAAAAAGTTACAGAAGAGGCAGGCTACACATTGGCAGATGTTAAAGCTGTGGGTATTGGCTGTCCCGGAACTGTTGACAGTGTAAACGGCGAGGTTGTGTACTCTAATAATATAAAAATGGACCATGTGCCGTTAGTTGCTGAGTTTAAGAAGCATATTGACCTTCCTGTAGGTATTGAAAACGATGCAAATGCAGCGGCATACGGTGAATACATTGCAACAGGCAAAAAATTAGATTCTTTTGTGCTTATTACTCTGGGAACAGGTGTTGGCAGTGGTGCTATAATAAACGGTAAAATTTACAGAGGCTTTAACGGTTCGGGTGCAGAAATGGGGCACGCTTCCATTGTTATGGACGGTAAAGTTTGTACCTGTGGAAAGCGTGGATGTTTTGAACAGTATGCCTCAGTAACAGCTCTTATCAATCAGACAAAAGAAAAAATGGAAGATAGACCCGAGTCTTTGATGCACGAATGGATTAAGAAAAAAGGAAAAGTTAACGGCAGAACAGCCTTTGAATGTGCCAAGGCTGGCGATAAAGCAGCAAAAGAAGTAAAAGAGCAGTACATAAGATATGTGGCAGAGGGTGTTAGCAATATTATCAATATATTTCAGCCCGAGCTTTTTGTAATAGGTGGCGGCATCAGTAAAGAGGGCGACGAATTGCTAATTCCTATTAAAGAGTTTGTTTATGAAAATGACTTTAACAAATATATGCCCAAAACAGAAATCACAATAGCAAAACTTTTTAACGATGCAGGTATTATAGGTGCGGCTTTGGCTGCTGTAAATAATTAATCATTTTTGGGGAAACACTATCAAAAAATACCTTGGAGGACAAAAATGTTAGAAACAAATAATCTCACTAATACAAGAGTTTTTTATTATTTTGAAGAAATTTCAAAAATTCCTCATGGCTCAGGAAATATGAAAGGAATTGCTGATTTTTGCGAAAACTTCGCAAAAGAGCAGGGTCTACGATATTTCCGTGATGAAATGGACAATATTGTGATTTTTAAAGACGGCACAAATGGTTATGAAAACAGCACACCTGTAATTATGCAGGGACACCTTGATATGGTCTGCCAAAAAACTGCTGACAGTAAAATCGATTTTTCCAAAGACCCCTTGGAGCTTTATATTGATGGCGATTTTATTAAAGCAAAAAACACAACTCTCGGTGCTGATGACGGCATAGGTGTGGCTTTGATATTAGCAGTGCTTGAAAGCAAAGACTTTTCACATCCGCCTATTGAAGCAGTGTTTACTGTCGATGAAGAAATAGGCATGCTTGGTGCGTCTAAACTTGATATGAGCAAGCTTTCGGGAAAGAAGTTGATAAATATTGATAGCTTCAATGACGCTTGCGCCTGTGTATCTTGTGCGGGCGGCGCAGATATAAAAATGCATATCAATTTAAAGAGAGTAATTGCTTGCGGTAAAAAACTGAAACTGTCAATCGATGGTCTTTTGGGTGGTCATTCCGGTGGTAAGATAAAGGAAGGCAGAGTCAATGCAAACATCTTAGCAGGAAGAATACTTGCTTGCGCAAAGAAAATATCCGATTTTGATATTATATCCATAAACGGCGGTGACAAGGGCAACGCCATTACACCCAGATGCGCCATTGAGCTTGTGGTAAAGGATACCGAAGGATTTATTTCGAAGCTAGAGGAAGTTTTTGAAAATATAAAAAATGAATTATCCGACAGAGAAGAAAATCTTAACTTAACTGTTTCAATTGTAGAAGAGGGTAATTTCCAAGCTATAGACAAAGAAAGCCGTGACAAGTTAATCAATATGCTTTTAAGTATTCCTGACGGTGTGCTTGCTATGAGTAAGAAAATTTCCGGACTTGTAGAAACATCTTCAAATTTAGGCATAGCAGCAACTCACGATGATAAGATTTTGTTGCATTCTACAATAAGAAGTAATAAGAGAAGTGCTCTTGAATGGTTGCAGGAAAGAATGTTCATGATTGCCGAATATAACAATTGCAATGTAGAGGCATCAGGACACTATCCCCCTTGGGAATTAGTGGAAAATTCCGAAATGCAAAAGATTTTTGCAGATACTTGCTTGGAAATATATGAGAAAGAAGCCAATATATATGCAACTCATGCAGGATTGGAATGTGGAATTTTTTCAGGAAAAATAGAGGGACTTGACGGCATTGCCATCGGTCCTAGTGCGTACGATGTTCACACTGTATTTGAAAGACTGAGCATTTCTGCCGTAAATAAATTTTACGACTTTTTAAAAGTGATTTTAGCTAAATTGAAATAATTGCATACGATTTTTTTACCGTGGCATAATATTGTTAAACTATATTATGACGGTGGAGATTGTATGAACGATAAAAATAATTTTAAACCATATATACCGGCCGAAAAAATAACTCCCGAAATTACCGTAACCTCGATAATTGTGGGAGTTTTTTTGGCGATTGTTTTCGGAGCCGCAAACGCATATCTGGGATTAAGAGTGGGAATGACGGTGTCGGCTTCGGTACCCGCTGCTGTAATATCTATGGGTATTATAAGAGTTGCATTGCGCAGGGATTCAATATTGGAAAACAACATTGTACAAACCATAGGTTCTGCAGGTGAATCTGTGGCGGCTGGGGCGATATTTACGCTTCCGGCGCTGTTTTTGTGGGCGGCAGAAGGCAAAGCGGATAAACCACAAATTCTTGAGCTTACTTTGATTGCTTTAATTGGTGGTTTGTTGGGTGTGTTCTTTATGATACCACTAAGAAATGCGCTGATAGTTAAAGAACACGGAATACTTCCTTATCCTGAGGGTACAGCCTGTGCGGAGGTTCTTATGGCAGGCGAAAAAAGCGGTGCAAGTGCGTCAACAGTATTTGCCGGTATGGGACTTGCAGCTTTGTACAAATTCATAATTGACGGCTTAAAAGTAGTTTCCGGAGAAATTAGTCTTAGAGTAAAGGGCTTTGCAGGGGAGATAGGCACACAAATATATCCGGCAGTGTTGAGTGTAGGCTATATTTGCGGACCGAGAATATCGTCATATATGTTTGCGGGCGGTGTGTTGAGCTGGCTTGTTTTGATACCCATTTTGGTTTTATTTGGTGAAAATGCAGTTATATACCCTGCTACAGTTTCAATTGCAGAGGTGTATAACAACGGGGGAGCCGGTGCCATTTGGAGCAACTATATAAGATATATAGGCGCAGGTACATTGGCGGCAGGCGGTATTATAAGTTTGATAAAATCTATGCCTCTTATTGTTAAAACTTTTACAGGTGCAATTAAAGGCATAAGCGGTAAAACAAGCAACGACAGCGTACGCACTCAGCAAGATATAGGATTCAAAACAGTGCTTATTACTATTGTGGTTTTAACATTAGCTGTTTGGTTGATACCTGCTATTCCTGTGGGGATTTTTGGCGCAGGTATAATTGTAATATTTGGCTTTTTCTTTGCGGCGGTTTCGTCGCGCATGGTTGGATTGGTAGGTGGAAGTAACAATCCCGTTTCCGGTATGGCGATTGCTACACTTCTGGTTTCATCGTTGATTTTGAAGATTTCAGGCAATAGCGGAATTACAGGTATGATAAGCGCTATTTCAATCGGCTCTGTTATATGTATTGTTTCTGCAATCTCAGGCGATACATCACAGGACTTAAAAACCGGATTTATATTGGGAGCAACTCCTCAAAAACAGCAAATTGGTGAAATTATCGGCGTGGTTTTTGCATCACTCGCTATTGGTGGAACGCTTTACCTTTTAGACAATGCGTGGGGCTTTGGTTCTGAGGAACTTGGAGCGCCTCAGGCAACCCTTATGAAATTAATAACTGAAGGTGTAATGGAGGGAAACCTTCCCTGGGGACTTGTATTTTGCGGCGTATTTATAGCAGTGGTAGTTGAGCTTGTGGGAGTTCCTGTTTTACCTTTTGCTATTGGCACTTATCTGCCTGTTCACTTGAATGCCTGCATAATGATAGGTGGGCTCATTAGACTTGCTGTGGAGCGTGCTAAAGGGAATAGAGACAGAAGAAAAAAAGCGGTCAATAACGGTATACTTTTCTGCTCGGGAATGATAGCAGGAGAGGGAATAGCGGGAATTATACTGGCTGTGTTTGCTTTGCTTGGTATAGAATCGCTGTTTGATATGTCGGATAGAGTCCCCGACTTGATTTCCGATGTTGGAGGAATTTTATTGCTTTTAGTTACTGTGTTGTCAGTGTTTATATTTATTTTCAGGAGAAACAGGAATGAAAACAGAGAAGAATAAAGAAAACTATCTTGATAAAAAACCGAGGATAAATCCAAAACTGAAGTGGGAAAGCGATGAAGATGGCGTTGTGCTGCATTTAGAAAATAGGGGTGCTGTGAAGTTTATAACGCAGAAATTGTTCAAAAAGCCTCATACAAGCCATATCCATCTGGATGAAATAGGAAATTTTATATGGAAAAGAATAAACGGGGAAAACACTCTTTATGAAATTGCACAAGATATTCACAATGAATTTTTAGAAAATGCTGAGCCTTTATATGAAAGACTAACAGCTTATATAAATATGCTCAGCAGTTATAATTTTGTGTTGCTGAATTAATGATGTTGGTATCGTGAGTGAACTTGACAAAAAAGTTTGCCTGTGCTAAAATAATTATGTTAGTATGTAGTATACGCATATAATATTTTAGGAGGAAATGAAATGGCAGATTTTTTTGACAAAGTAAAAGAAGGCTTCAACAAAAATGTTGCTGTTATGAGCACAGGGTCAAAAAATATGATTGAAAAATCAAAGATTAATACTTTGATTAAAAATCTTGAGGACGAAAAAAAGCAGTTGTTAGAGCTTCTCGGTAACAAGATTTATAACTTTTGTAAAGAAAGTCCCGAGGGTGATATTCCCAGAGAACTTGTTGCAAGCTTTTGTAATGAGGTAGATGGTAGACTTGCTCAGATAGAGGTTCAGCGTGCAAGAATTGCACAGCTTGACGCAGAAATGAATCAGGTTAGAGGTGGCGGAGCGCCTGTGGGTGGCGGAACGAAAATGTGCCCCTGCGGACATCCCAATGCTGATACAGCTAAATTCTGTGCAAAATGCGGAAATCCGTTTTAATGTAAAATATAAATAAAAAGGCGTATGTGTAATACGCCTTTTTATTTATAATCATTCAGCTTGGGTGTTTTTTTCTTCCAGATAGTTATAGAATTCTATTAACATAGCTTTTGACATTGGTGAAATCCCTGAAATGTCGAGTTTTCCGCTTGCAGAAATTTCTCTCATAAGCTTTGTAGAATTAAGATGGTCGTTAAGGTCTGTAAGGTATGCTTCTGTGTTAGAGGAAAAGTACTCAGGACTTATGTTAAAGAATTTCGCTATGCTGGTGAGCATTTCCTTATCCGGGGTTCGCTTGCCTGCTTCGTAGTTTGCCAGACAACTTCTGGAGATGTTTAGCTTTTCTGCTAAAACAGTTTGGGTAAGATGGGATGCAATTCTCAGTTTCTTTAATTTTTCTGCATAGAATATAGGTTTCTTTTTACTCATAAAGTAGTCACCACGCTGTCTTAATAATTTAAAAGTTCAAGAAACTTGAACTAACAATTTTATATTAGCAGATAATTTGACAAAAAGCAACATTTTTTTCAAAATGAAACATTTATTTATATAAGTGAAACATTATTTGATGTTAAAAGTTTTAATAGGAGTGATAAAAATGTTTTGTAAAAATTGCGGAAACGAATTAAGCGGACAAACAAGATTTTGCACTGAATGCGGGGCAGAAGTTTCAGGAGCCAACAATCAGAGTAACTACCGCACAACTGATTCCCGTGTGGAACCTGTGGCTGTGGCAAAACCTACAAATAAGAATAATACACTTGTTGCAATAATAGCTATACTTTTAGTTACTATTCTTGTTTGTGTGGGCATATTGGGATATATTTTATATACTATGAATGCTGACGATGACAAAGATGTCCCCTCAATGCAAGTTGAAGAACAGGAAGATATTGAAGAATACGCAGACGATGACAGTGAAGAAAATAATGGATCAGAACGCTATTCTGAGGATGAGCAGGAATATTTGTTCCCAAGTGACAGAGAGTACATAACAGAATATGATTTGCGCTATAAGACTAAAGAAGAAGTTGCCCTGATAAGAAATGAAATATATGCAAGACACGGATATATTTTTAAATCAGAAACTTATCAGTCATATTTTGAGTCTAAGGATTGGTACAGACCTAACCCCTACTTTGATGAATCTTCGTTCAACGAAGTAGAGAAGATTAACAAAGACTTCATTGTTGAGTATGAAAAGAGTATGGGGTGGAGATAATGAGGAAAGTTTTTATCTGTACTCTGTGTACCGTAATTTTACTGACAGGGTGTGGTTTCTCTGTAACAACTGACAAAACAGAACCTGTAGGGCGAACAAAAGTCCACAATGATACGGAGACAACTGAGAAAACTCCCGAAGAAATTACAGGGTTAGAAAACAAAGTTATAGTAATCGATGCAGGACATTGCATATTCAGTCAGAGCAGACAGGAAGAAATAGCCCCCGGTTCGGGAGTTACAAAACCTGCCTTTGTTTCAGGAACCAGCGGTGCTAACCAAACGGAAGAACAGCTTAATCTGTCGGTAGCTTTAAGGCTGCAGGCGGTGCTGGAAAAAATGGGTGCAAAGGTTTATATGACGAGAACAACTCACGAAAGCGATATGAGTAATATCGACCGTGCTCAGTTTGCAAATGAATTAAATGCGGATATATCTGTTAAAATCCATGCGGACGGAAGTGGCAATACTTCAATCAGCGGAGTGTCTGTTCTTGTGCCGGGAACAAAATATATCAGAGACAATGCACTTATAGATAAAAGCCGTAAGGCAGGAGAGTTTGTGCTGAATGAGATTGTAAGCGCCACAGGAGCCAACAACAGAGGCATTTCTGTGCGGGATGATATGACCGGATTTAACTGGTCGACTGTTCCTGTGATTCTTGTGGAAATGGGATTTATGACAAATCCTCAGGAAGACAAACTTATGGAAACATCAGAATATCAGGACAAAATCGTTATGGGAATAGTTAACGGATTAAAAATGTATTTTGAATAGAAAAAAGACTGTAGCATTGCTACAGTCTTTTATGTTATACATCCAGTCTGTTTCTTATTTCACCGCGGAAAAATGCTCTGATGTTTTCCAATACCTCGTCAAGACAACGAATTCGTGCTTCGTATGCGCCCCAAGCCATATGAGGGGTAAGGTATGCTTTTTTGTTACCCAAAAGCTTGTAGTATGGGTGGTCTTCTGAAAAGGGCTCTTTAGAATAAACATCTATACCAATACCGCCAATTTTGTTATCCAATACGGCTTCGGTAAGTGCTTCTTCGTCAATTACAGCGCCCCGTGCAACATTAATTAATATAGCATCTTCTTTCATAGAGGATATCATATCCTTATCTATTATTCCTTTTGTTTCGTCACTTAACGGAAGATGAACAGATATAATGTCTGCTTTTCTAAAAAGGTAAGATAAATTGCAACAGGGGATAGAGTTATCAGGTGTGCGCTTGAAGGCTATAACCTTACAACCTAACGCCTGAGCAACTGCTGCAACCTGACGGCCAATAGCACCTAAGCCCACAATGCCCCAAACTTTACCGTGTAACTCGTGATATGTGGGAGCAAGCTTGTTTGCAACACCGCTTTTGGTATAGCTACCATCGTTAACAAAATCTGTGTAATCCTGAAGCTTCATATAAAGGTTCAATGCCATTGCCACTGTTAATTGCGCAACGCTGTGGGATGAATAGCCTACCACATTACACACAGCGATGTTGTGATTACGACAATAGTCAATGTCAATGTTGTCGTAACCTGTGGCAGTAACGCAAATAAGCTTTAAATTTTTAGCGTACTGCAAATTGCTTTCGTTAAGCTTTAATTTATTTACAATAATCACATCGGCGTCGGTGATGACATTTTTTACATCATCCTGTGGTGTATTTGGATAAATTACAGCTTCGCCCAATTCAGAAACTGCAGAGAGGTCTAAATCATAACCCAGAGTTTTTGCGTCTAAGTATACAATTTTCATAATATTTCTCCAAAATGTTTTATTCAGCTTTGGTAAGTGCCAACGCTGTTTCAATGGCGATTTTTTGTCCGGGAATCAAAGAATCTTTTTCCAGCCATTCTTCTCTTGTGTGGATACCACCATGAGTGTTCGTGCCTATACACAGGGCGGGAACACCTAAAGAAAGGGGAACATTGCAATCGGTAGACATACAGCAACAACTTATATCTTTTTTTACGATATTTTCGATAATCGGAACAACGATTTGCTTGAGTGTTTCTACTTTGTTGAAATCAATATTGGCACAGGGTCTGTCACCGACCTTTGTCACATTGACTTTAACTTTATCGCTTTGACAAGATGCAAATATTGCTTCGAATTTTTCCTGCATTATTGCAAGGCACTCGTGGTTATCGGAACGGTATTCGCACAGCATTTTTGCGCTTTGTGCGATTGTGTTTACAGAGGTGCCGCCTTCAATTGTACCAACATTATAAGTGGTTACTGAATTGCCTTTGGTTGGCACTTGTATCGAATAAATTTGCGATACGATTTTACTGAGTTCTGCTATTGCGTTTATCTTTCCAAAATCGCCAAATGAATGACCGCCTTCTGTTAACACTTCCACTTCATAACGGTGTGAACCCACGCAGTGGTCAGCTATCTGGTCAAGCTGATTGTCAAATGTAATGAATTGCTTTATTCTTCCGCTATAATCAGTAAATAACTGCTTTGTACCTTTTAAGTTGCCGAGACCTTCTTCACAGGAATTGCATACGAACATTATTCCGCCTTCGGGAACAATACTGTTTTCAATAAAATACTTAGCAGTTAGCATTAGAGTTACTACGCATGCAGTATCGTCTGCTACACCAGGACAGAAAATTTTTTCGCCGTCATCTGAATAGGGCATAGGTTCCGTGTCAGGAAACACCGTATCAGTATGTGCGGCGAATACGGTAATTTGTGAACTTGAGTCACAGTTTATAGGAAATATCACATTAAGTGCATCGTCAATATGCACATCCTTTGCACCAAAACTTTCTAACCAGTTTTTGCAATATTCGGCACGCATATGTTCTTTGTGCGAGGGAGCAGGGATTAAACAAAGCTCCTTTAATGTTTTATACATCAATTCTTCATTTTGTTTAATAAAGATATTCAATTCTTCCATTTGAGTTCTCCTTTTGTTAGTATTTATATAGATTATACTCCTTTTTTGGTCAAATGTAAACATTTGATTTAAAATAGCTGACAAAAAAACTCCGCATTGCGGAGTTTTTGTTAAGTTGAAGTGTTTTATTAAAAACACTTTTTTATAGCGAACATAAAAAAGTTCGGATAATATGCTAATGGTACGCCTGATGCGATTCGAACGCACGACCTACAGAGTCGGAGTCTGTCACTCTATCCAGCTGAGCTACAGGCGCATATAAGGCTTGCCGTAGCAAGCCATAAGTGTTATTTGTTTGTTATTTTATAAGAAAGTGTCATTAAGCTGTCGCTCAAGTGAACATTTTCTACTACAATATCTTCAGGTGTCTCCAATTCAGAATAAGAGAAGTTCCACAATCCCTTTACGCCTGCCGAAACAAGACGGGATGTAATTTCTTTTACTTCACCTTTTGGAATAGCAAGCACAGCTATATCCACCTGCTGTTCGCTACAAAAAGATTCTAAGTTTTCTATATCCGATACAGAAATATTTTTAATTTTGGTTCCGATTTTATTCGGGTCGTTATCAAATATTCCGATTATCTGATAACCTCGTCTTTCTATACCAGCATAATTAGCAAGAGCGTGGCCCAAATTGCCCGCGCCAACTATGATAAGGGAATAACTTTTGTTCAGTCCTAAGATTTCGCCTATTTTTTCATGTAAATGCTTTACATTATATCCGTAACCCTGTTGTCCGAAATCACCGAAACAGTTAAAATCCTGCCTTATCTGTGAAGCGGTAACGCCCATCCTTTTGCTTAATTCGGCTGATGAAATTCTGCTTATTCCGTGTTGTGCCAGATCGCTCAAGTATCTGTAATATCTGGGAAGTCGTTTAATAACGACTATAGGCACTTCGTGTTTTGGATTTTTCATAAACAAATTGTGTATAAGTTTACTCTATTCGTCCTCAGTAAACTTGTAGCCGCATTTTGAACAGAAAGTGGCATCACTTTCGTTTGCTTTGTGACAATCCGGACACAATTTTTTGTTCATAAGACCGGCAGCAATTTCATCATATTCTGCAAGCTTTTCGTAAAGCTCATCAATTTTCTCCATTGTTTCTTCAAGTTTGTCAGAGTCGATTTCCGTTTCGTCTCTGTGTGAAAAGTAGAGAAGCTCACCCAGAATTTTCAAATTAGCGTTAATGCTTGATTTTGTGTTGGCAATGTTCAATTTTGCCTTTGACAGTTCTACAAGCTCGCCTGATTTCTTTGCAACTTTGCCTGCTGTAGTTTTAATTTCCGATATTATTCTTTCCATAAATGCACCTCCCTTACGATATATTTTGGGCCAAATTGTGTTCCTATACATTATATCATAGTTTTTGTAATATGTAAAACAAAAATTAAAAAAATGTTGTAAAATTATGTTAAATATGATACTATTATTGTATGTTATTGCAGAGAGGTTTTACTTATGAATAAGAGCTTAATTGAGGTAAGCAGAGCATTTGGAATAAAAACGGACGGTGTTCCTTGCGGTAATGGTCATATCAACAGTACTTTTTTTGCGGATAAGGATGGAGAACCCTATATTCTTCAGCTTATCAACACTAATGTTTTCAAAAAGCCTGACGATATTATGAATAATATGTGTAAGGTTACAGAACATATTAAGGCAAAAATTTTAAAAAGTGGCGGAGATATCGACCGTGAAGTGGTAAGTATTTTAAAGACCAATGACGGCAAGCTTTTTTACACATCAGAAGAAGGCAAGGTTTTCAGGTCTTATAAGTTTATTAAAGACAGTGTAACCATCGATGGCAATGCCACACCAGAAGAGTTTTGTCAAGCAGGCGTCGGTTTTGGAAGATTCCAAAATCAGCTTGTGGATTTTCCGGCAGGTGAATTGGCGGAAATAATCGAGAAATTTCACGATACACCCTCAAGACTTTCTAACTTTAAAAAAGCTATGCAGGCAGATAAATACGACAGAGTAAAGTCTTGCGAGGATGTTATTGAATATATTTTAAAATACGAAAACGAGGCAGACATTGTAGTAAAAGGTATTGCAAATGGCGATATTCCTCTTCGTGTAACTCACAATGATACAAAACTTAACAATATACTGTTTGATAAAAAAACTCGTGAAGCTCTTTGTGTTATTGATTTGGATACGGTTATGCCAGGGTCGTTGCTCTATGATTTCGGAGATGCAATAAGATACGGCGCCAGCACTGCTGCTGAGGATGAAAAAGACCTTGATAAGGTAATGATAGACCTTAAATTGTTTGAAGGCTTTACATTCGGTTTTGCCTCTCAACTCAAGGATTCAATCACAAAGTCAGAGGCTGAACTTCTTGCTTTTTCTTCAAAGTTGCTTACATACGAGCTTGTGGTAAGGTTTTTGGAGGATTATCTGGCAGGTGATGTTTATTTTAAGACGGATAACCTTGAACATAATCTTGTTCGCGCACGCAACCAGATGAAAATATGTCAGGATATTGACTCAAAGCTCAATGAGATGAACAGGATAGTAAAAGATATTTTAAAATAACCGGAGGGTTTTAAATGACAGGACAAAACCTTACTTTACTTACAGATTTTTACGAACTAACAATGGCAAACGGCTACTTTGAACACGGATTCAAAGACGAAATTGCCTATTTTGATATGTTTTTCAGACGCGTGCCTGATGGCGGCGGCTTTGCTATAATGGCAGGCTTAGAACAATTTATTGAATATATTGAAAATCTTAACTTCAGTGATGAAGATATTGAATTTTTAAGAAGTAAAAAAATCTTCTCAGAAGAATTTTTAAACTATCTTAAAAACTTTAAATTTGAGTGTGATGTGTGGGCAATTCCTGAGGGAACGCCCATATTTCCTCACGAGCCTATAGTTACGGTGCGTGGTCCTGTAATTCAGGCTCAGTTTATAGAAACAATGTTGCTGCTTACTATAAATCACCAGTCTTTAATAGCAACAAAGGCAAACAGAATAGTAAGGGCGGCAGAGGGCAGAGCGGTAATGGAATTTGGTTCAAGACGAGCTCAGGGATATTCTGGCGCTATTCACGGTGCGCGTGCAGCGTATATCGCGGGATGTTGCGGTACTGCCTGCACGATTTCGGAGCGTGACGACGGCATTCCGGCTCTTGGCACTATGGCTCATAGTTGGGTTCAGCTTTTTGACAGCGAATATGAAGCGTTTAAGGCTTATGCAACCACATATCCGGATTCCTGTACACTTTTGGTAGATACTTACAATGTGCTTAAATCAGGCGTTCCCAATGCAATTAAAGTTTTTGACGAGGTGTTAAAACCTATGGGCAAGCGTCCTAAGGGCATCAGAATTGATTCGGGCGACATTGCTTACCTTTCTAAAAAGGCAAGAAAAATGTTAGATGCAGCAGGATATGCCGATTGCGGAATTACTGCTTCAAACTCGTTGGATGAATATATAATAAGGGACACTCTTCTGCAAGGTGCGAAAATAGATTCCTTTGGTGTGGGTGAGCGCCTTATTACATCAAAGTCTGAGCCGGTTTTTGGTGGTGTTTATAAGCTTGCCGCTATTGAAAAAGACGGAAAAATCATACCTAAAATTAAAATCAGTGAAAATACAGAAAAAATTACAAATCCGGGATTCAAAAAGGTTTACAGAATGTTTTCCAGTGAGAGTGGCGAGGCTATTGCTGATGTTATTACATTCTTTGACGAGAACATTAATACCGACGACCCCTATGAAATATTTGACCCTGAGCATACTTGGAAAAGAAAGATGATTTCTAATTTCAGTGTTGAACAGCTTACTACACAGATTTACGATAAGGGTAAGAAGGTGTACAACAGTCCTGATGTTCACGAAATAAGGAAATATTCTGAAAAAGAAATTGCAAGGCTTTGGGATGAAGTAAAGCGCTTTGAATTCCCGCATAAGTATTATGTGGACCTATCGCCCGAACTTTGGGATATGAAAGATAAGCTTTTGAATAAATACTCAAAGTAATAAAAGATGTTCTTAATATCCCTCTCTTCTCATAAAATATTGTACAGGCAGTATGATTAATATACGAAGAGAGGGATTTTTGTGACCGAAAAACTAAAGAGAATTCTCATAGAAACCGTTAAGACAAATGCAAAAGGATACATACTGATATGCGTTATTTTTATGGCCGGCGTTGTGCTTTCGTGTTTTTTGAATATTTCGGTAGGTTCAGAAGCGGAGATAAAATTATACATAAATGACTTTGTTTCAAATGTAAAAAAGTATAGCACAGATTCCTTTGAAACTTTTAGCATTGCAATGAGTGGCAATGTAAAATTATCGGTGATGCTGTTTTTGCTTTCTTTGTCTGTTATAGGAAGTTTGGGTATACCTGCGCTTGTGTTTATAAAGGGATTTTCGTACGGAGCGGTGTTAGTATCTTTACATAATATGATGGGGGCAAAATCCATATTGTTTTTTGCGTGTTCTATATTGCCTCATATTTTAATCTCTGCACCGTGTTTTTGTGCGTACTCATTACACTGCATTAAAAATGCGTATTCTGTTTCAAAAGGTGTAAAGGAATTAAAAAATGCAATCGTTTCACCGCTTGTGTATGGAATTTTGAGTGTTTTGTTTTTGAATATTTCGGCTCTTATACAGGCTTATTTAGAGCCGATTTTAATTAGAATTGCAATGTGACAGGAGTTTAAAATGGTAAAACTTTTAGGACAATACAGAACATATCTGAATAAAAGTAATATGCGAAAAAATACGGTAGCTGCATATTTTTCTGATGTGGAAGGGTATGTTGATTATCTATACGAAAAGCGCATAAAAAGTGTAAAAAAGACTGATAAAAAAACTGTTTCAAGTTATATAAAAAGACTTGAAAAACAAGGAAAATCACAGTCTACAATAGCCAGAAACATTGCTTCTGTAAGATATTTCTACGATTACCTTATGTCGTTAGGCATGATAAAGGAAAATCCGGCTTTAAAAATCAAGCCGCCAAAGATAGAAAAAGAAATTCCCGACACCTTAACTTCTGAGGAAGTGACAAAATTTTTAGAACAGCCATCAGGTTCAGAACCCAAATCAATACGCGACCGTGCGATGCTTGAGGTGCTGTACGCTACAGGGATACGCGCAAGTGAACTTATTGAACTGAATGTTAACGATGTAAACTCAGGTATTGGATATATAAGGTGCCGTCGTGATGGTGATGAGCGAATTATTCCTCTTGGCAAACCGTCAATGGCGGCGATTGAGAACTATCTTAATGTTATACGAAAAAATATTGCAAAAGAAAACGAACAGGCTTTGTTTGTAAATATGAACGGAACGCGCATGACAAGGCAGGGATTTTGGAAAATAGTGAAATTTTATGCCCAGAGTGCCGGGATAGATAAAAAAATCACACCGCACACATTAAGACATTCTTTTGCAGTCCATCTTTTGGAAAACGGTGCTGATATTCACTCCATACAAACAATGATGGGGCACTCGGATATTTCCTCGACGCAGATGTATATGAAGGTAATTAACAAAAAACTGAAAGATATATACACAAAAGCTCACCCAAGAGCATAGCAAAAGCTGTAGCTTTAAGCTACAGCTTTTGTTATTTATTGGGATAAAATGTGGCGAATACAACTTTGCCAAGTATTACTGCATCGCAATTGCCTTTTGTTTTTTCGAAAACCTCCGAACCGTTATCGGAATTCAGGGTAATCTTTTTATTGTCGGACAAAATCGAGCGTATAACTATTTTTCTTTCGGATTTGATAAATACAGCCCCGATTTCGCCGTTGGTAACTTCAGTAGATGAACTGAAAACAACAAGGCTTCGTTTGGGAATTCCGTAGCCACACATAAAATCATCGTATGTAAGCGTGCCGTAACAATCCAATTCCTCATCTATATGCAGTGAGGAAGTGAGCAGCCCCATATAGTTTTCGTTTCTGTAAATAACATCAGCAGAAGATAATATTTTGTGAAAAAGCGGTATCTTACTGATAGCTTTATCGTTTTCGTTAAAAGACAAAGAAGAGAGTTCTTCGTACTTTTCTTTTACCAACGATTCCATTGTCACATCAAAGAATTCGGCAATTTTTGAAAGAATTTCAACTTTGGGTATCGACACTGCAGAAAGATAATTGCTGACGGCAGATTTCGAAAGCCCCAGATAGTCAGCGAGATCGATGTTTTTGATATTATTCTTTTTAATGAGACGCTTCAAATTCTTTGCAAAGCATTCGGAATTAATTCCTGACATCTGAATCCCTCCCTATTGTTGATATTATCTTAATTTTGTGCGATGGCGTTTTTTGCGCTTAACCTCTCTGAATTTCAATACAAATAATAAAACTACAATAATACCGAGTATTGATAAAAACCACACACTCAACATATATGAAAGTATCTGCTTAAAGAAACTGCGCGAAACAGAACGGCTTGCATAAAGCGGTGATTCGGCAACCAATTCGCCGTCGTAATAAAATTTTACGCATCCCAACTCTGCGTCTTTTTTTATGGGAGCGGTAATATTGTCATTTATAAATATTTCACTGGTTAAAAGTTCTTCAGAATAAGTGTCGCGGGGTAGAATTGTTTTTACGTCTTTGTTTGTTTTTAAAACAAGATGTTCTTTGCCGGAAGCCCAACGAACATTACAGGTGGAAGCAATTTCGTCTGCTTTTATAACTGTTCTGATGCGATAAGTTGAGTAGGCGTACTCAAACAGATTTTTTGTATCCACAAATGCGCGTTCATAGCCTGTTGATTTAAACACTACCGAAATAAGTTCCATATCGTTTCTTGTGGCACTGCCTACAAAGCAATATCCTGCAGCGTTTGTGTGACCGGTTTTAATTCCTGTAGCAAATCTATATTGCAAACTAATATCGCTATAGGGATTAATCACAGCGTTACGGGTGCTGAATTTGCGTTCCTCCTCATATTTGTTTGTAGGGGGAATGGTAAGGCGCTTCATCGCTACCATTTCGGCGAAAATTTCGTTTTCCATTGCTTTTGCGCCAAGGATAGCCATATCTCGTGCTGTTGTATAGTGATTATCATGGTGATAGCC
>JAGBXV010000056.1 GCA_017629115.1 Clostridia bacterium
ACGGTATTCCACATGGGTGTTCGCGGTGCGGCAGTTGCAACTGTGGTGTCACAGTTCATTTCAGGTGTTCTTTGCTTCATTTACGTTAAAAGAAGCTTCCCTGTGCTCCACGTAACAAAAGAAACCCGAGCAATTGATTTTTCTTTTATAAAAAACCTTTTGTCAAACGGTCTGCCTATGGCAATGCAGTTTTCCATAACCGCAATCGGCTCCGTTATGCTTCAGTCCTGTGTTAACGGACTTGGCGCCGACGCTATTGCCGCAGTTACAATAGGCGGTAAAACACAGCTTATGATTGTGCTGCCATCAGAAACAATCGGTGCTGCTATGACAACCTATTGCGGACAGAACCTTGGCGCAGGCAAATACGACAGAATTAAAAAAGGTATCGGCAGGGGAGTTATACTTGCAGCCTGCTACACCGTTATAGGTATGTGTGTTGCCAACTTCCTTGGACCCTATATTTCACAGTTATTTATTGACGGAAGCGAAACAACAGTCATAGGACTTGCACAGCAGTACATAAGTATGGGTAGCTACTTTTATTTGATTCTTTCATTGCTGTTCCTGTTCAGGAACTCTCTGCAGGGTCTTGGCTACAGCGCAGTTGCCATGTTTGCAGGCATATTTGAGCTTGTTGCACGTGCAATAATGGGCTTCGGCTTTGTGAACACTCTGGGATATGCTGCCGCTTGTGTTGCAAACCCAGTTGCATGGGTCGCTGCCGACCTGTTCCTTATACCGGCATATTTCGTTATGATGAAAAAGGTTAAAAAGAAATTGCAAATTGCAAATGGCAAATTGCAAATTAAGGAACGCTGACGCGTTGTTTGTAAAATGAATATTTGGGAGTGGTGAAAATGCAAAATGATTTAGAAAGAAGGACGTTTGATTTTGCGGTAAGGATAGTTAATTTGAAAGATTATCTAATCGAAAATAAAAAAGAATTTGATTTGTCAAGACAGATTTTAAAATCAGGAACAAGCATTGGTGCGAATGTAGCAGAAGCACAGCAGGCCCAAAGTAGGGCTGATTTTGCATCAAAAATGAACATTGCACTTAAGGAAGCAGCTGAAACAAAGTTTTGGTTGAAATTATTAAATGCTACGAATAAACTTACAGACAGGGAATTGGATTCTATTTTACAGGAATGTATTGAAATAGAAAAGATTTTATATTCTATTGTAAGGACTTCCAAAAAAACATCGGAAGAATAAGAAGAATTATTATAACGATAAATAACATTTTTTATAATAACGGCGTAGCCCCTGAATTTTCAATTTGCCATTTGCAATTTGCCATTTTTTCAAGTTTCGTAATATTCTCGTTCAAAATACGGAAAATTGCGGTTAAAATGCCCAAAACAGGACCGTGACAATTGTGCAAATGGTAAAAAGATACAAAAAACCTAAAAAAGGGGTTTACATTTTGTGGAGGCTATGCTATTATGTGGGTGTAGCAAAGGTACGGAACATTCCCGAAAGGGTTTAACGTAACCGGAGCTCATGAAAGTGGTATTACGGTGGGGTGAAATACTTACCGGTAATATTAAAAAATTATTTAATTTTTTGAAAGGAGTTCTTTAATATGTTTAAACTTTTAAAGAGCAAAAAGGGTTTCACCCTCGTTGAATTAATGATCGTTGTTGTTATCATGGCTATCCTCGTTGCAGTTGCAGTTCCGATTTTCTCAGCTGTTACAAAGAATGCACGTACAAAGACTTGCCTTGCTAACCAGAGAGAAATCCAGGCACAGTTCAATAACAACTCAATGTCAGGTATCCTTAAGCTCGCTGCAGGCGATGAATTCGTTCTTACAACAAACGCTGACGCTGATGGCGGTACATGGGCTGGCGACGCAGCTAAGGTTGCTATCATTGAAGAGCTCTTCCAGGAAGTTCCTTACTGCCCCGTAGAAGGCAACACAATTACTGTTACAGTAGCTAAGGCTAACCTTACAGGTTCAGAGGCTGAAAGCTTCAAGATCACAACAGTTTGTGGCGGTGCTGACGAAACTCACAACGCTGACTAATTAAAACCATAAAAACTCTCCCGGGTTATCCCGGGAGTTTTTTTGTGCATAATATGCACGAATCTAAGGCGTGTTAAGGGTGTAAATTTGTTGTAAAAATCAATGAATAAGGTGTTTACAAATATTGACAAGTGTGATATAATTCTAATACAAGAGTTTCGTTTTATTCACGGAAACATATTTTTTGGAGTGTTTATGATGTTTAAATTATTAAAATCTAAAAAAGGCTTTACACTTGTTGAGCTTATGATAGTTGTTGTTATTATGGCAATCCTCGTTGCAGTTGCGGTTCCGATTTTCTCTGCAGTTACCAGAAATGCTCGTACCAAAACTTGTCTCGGCAACCAGCGTGAGATTCAGTCTCAGCTCAATAATGCGGAAATGGGCGGTGTTATCAAGCTCAAGGAGGGCGACGTTTACACAATCACAACCAACGCAGATGCAGATGGCGGTGAATGGACAATGAACTCGGGTGCAACACTTGACGTTGATACTCTTGAGAGTCTTTTCCAGCATCCCCCAATTTGTCCCTTTGCAGGTAATACAATTGTAGTTACTATTGATGAAACCGATTTCGGTGCAGATGAAGAGGGCTATAAGGTTACAACCGTTTGTAACAAGTCAGGCTCTGAAGAGGTTCACGGCTCATAATAGCAGAAATTTATTTAAGGAATTGCTTCGGCAATTCCTTTTTCATTTACAAAAAGTTTTACAATATAAAGTTGCGTTTGCTTTTTTTATGTGATAAAATATATTTTGAAGAGGTGGAATAATATGTTATATAGCTTTTTACGTTCCAAAAAGGGATATACCTTTGTTGAGGTTCTGATTGTTGTTATTGTTCTTGGAATACTTACTGCAGTTGGTGTTCCTGTGTTTACCTCTGGCTATAAGGCACAGGCCAAAAAAGACTGTAACAATCAGCGCGTTGTTGTTAAATCTCTCGTGCAAGAGGTTATGACAGGTATGATTGATAACGGCAGAAGCCAGAAGTTTATTGACTTTGCCAAGGTTCCCGAGGCTCACAAAACCACTTATACCGGTGACGGTGCTACAGGTAATGGTGATGATTCATACGTGGGCGAGAGCTGCTTTATTCTTGTTACAGATGAGGATGCGGCCTTTACAATTGGTGACGTTCGTGGTGGCTACCGTGATAAAACAAAGCCTAACTGCGGTGACGATACAGACGGCTACAAAAACGGCTGCGAAATATATGGTAATTACCTTAAAAAAGAGCGCCTTAAGGATAACAAGTTCTTCTGGTACCTTACAAACGAAGAAGTTCCCGTTTGTCCCTTTGCTGACTATGAAAACAGCGAAACAACAGACGATTACCATTATTACATTTTCAACGATGGTACAGTTCTGTGTGATTGTCCCGATTGCAACGATATTGACGACTAAGTAGGTAGCTTGTATGAAATTAAGTGAAAATTATATTTTAAAAACAGTAGCAGGCACTGCAGTTGTTGTGCCTGTTGGCGATGCTGTAAACGACATCCGCGGTATGATTACCCTTAACGGCCCTGCAGAAACCATCTGGAAGTGCCTTGAGCAGGGTATGGAGTTTGACGCTATCGTTGCTCAGCTCAAATCAGAGTACGATGCACCCGAGGACGTTCTTCGTGCAGATTTAACAGCGTTTATTGAGAAGCTTAAGAAATACAAAATAGTATCTGAATGAGGAATTAGAAATTAGGAATGAGGAATTTCGGGGCGCAAGCGCCGATTTTAAGATTTTCACTACTAATTGAATTGAAATATTTTTTGTATAAATAATTTGGGTTTGAAAATATGAAGGAAAATATTGTTCGCGATAAAAGTAAGAAATTCGCACTAAGAATAATTAAGTTGGGACAGTATTTGCGCGAAGAACATAAAGAATTTATTGTATCTAAACAAGTTGTTCGTTCAGGTACAAGTATAGGTGCCAATATTTCTGAAGCTGAATGTGCTTTTAGTGAAAAGGACTTCCT
>JAGBXV010000057.1 GCA_017629115.1 Clostridia bacterium
TATGCGGATTTAGCTCATTTGGTAGAGCGCGACCTTGCCAAGGTCGAGGTGGCGGGTTCGAGCCCCGTAATCCGCTCCATACGGCGCCATAGCCAAGCGGTAAGGCAGAGGTCTGCAACACCTTCACCCCCAGTTCAAATCTGGGTGGCGCCTCCAAAAAAAACGACAATTTTCGAAAGGAAATTGTCGTTTTATTTTTGTGCTTTTATAAAAACATTGCATTTTGTGTAAGATTATGCTAAACTAAAACACGAGGTGAAATAAATGATAGACAAAATAGTAACAGGCGTAAACGACGCTCTTTATACTTACATACTGATTATAATTTTAGTGCTTACCGGTATTTATTTTACTGTGCGAACTAAATTTGCTCAGTTCAGACTTTTTCCGCAGCAGATTAAAGCTGTAACAGAAAAACCAAAAGATAAAAAAGGAGTATCATCCTTCCAGGCGTTGATGGTTTCTACGGCGTCGCGAGTTGGTACGGGAAATATAATCGGTGTTTCTACGGCGATTTGTCTTGGTGGCTTCGGTTCGGTTTTTTGGATGTGGGTAATAGCTATTATCGGTGGCGCGACTGCGTTTATCGAAAGCACCCTCGCCCAGATTTACAAAAGAAAAGGCTCTGACGGTTTTCACGGCGGACCTGCATACTATATAGAAACAGGTCTGCGCTCGAAGTGGCTCGCTGTAGTATTTTCTGTGTGCTTGGTACTTACATATGGTGTGGGCTTTAATATGCTGGCTTCATATAACTTACAGTCTACATTCTCCGCCTACAACTTCTATGACCCCAATACCACTCCGTGGATTATAGGACTTGTGCTTGCGGTTATTGTAGGGTATTGCCTCTTTGGCGGTGGCAAAAGAATTGCCAAGGTTACAAGCGTTTTAGTGCCTATTATGGGTGTTGCCTATATTTTGGTAGCGCTGGTGATTACACTGATGAACGCGAAAATGTTACCAGAGGTATTTTCAAGAATTTTTTCAGAAGCTTTTGACTTTGGTGCGATATTCGGCGGATTTGGCGGCTCGTGCATAATGTACGGAATTAAGCGAGGGCTTTTCAGTAACGAGGCAGGTGTGGGTTCTGCGCCTAACGCATCAGCATCAGCTGAAGTTGACCATCCTGTTCAGCAGGGTTTGGTACAGGTGTTGTCAGTGTTTATAGATACGCTTTTGGTTTGTTCGGCAACGGCGTTTATGTGTATGTGTTCAGGCATTGAACCAACAAAAGCGCTTTCCGGTGCGCCTTTTGTTCAGGCGGCGCTACTTACTACGCTGGGCGAAGTTGGACCTGTGTTTATAACGGCGGCTATGATACTCTTTGCCTTTACTACACTTATCGGAAACCTTTACTATGTGGAGCAAAGTATGTTCTTTATGTTAAAGCGCAAACCCGGCAAGGCGTTTTCTACAATTTATTATATAATAGCGTCTTTGGTTATTTTTATTGGAGCAGGACTTAGTGCCGACCTTTTGTGGGGAATTGCTGACATTACAATGGGTGTAATGACAATTATAAATATTCCTGTTATTATCATATTAGGAAAGTACGCTCTGCGCGCTCTTGACGATTTTGACAAAAAGTGCAAAAGTGGCAAAGAAATGACATTCCATGTACAAGACATTGGATTGCCGCACGAAACAGATTGCTGGAGATAGACATATTAAAACACCGCAACGCTAAGCGTTGCGGTGTTTTTCAGTATCCAGCAATCTTTATTAATACACAGGTCGGCGTATGCCGACTTTTTTACTTTGTATTAAATTCTATAAACTTTTTGCAGGCGTTAGAAATGTAATGATTGTTCTTAACAAAAAAATTAACATTACGGAAAATTTCGGGGTCTTTTAGCCTGTAGTAGCAAAGGTTTTTCTCACTTTTAATGCTTTTTACAAGATTGTCGCTTATAAAGGAAATGCCAAGCTGACTTGAAGAAATGTTGTATGCTGTGAGCTGCTGCTCCACATTAAAAATGATTTTTGGCTTAATTTTGTACTTATCAAAAAGTGTTCGAGCTCTTTTTCCTGTATCGTTTTCAGGGTTTAAGAGAATGAAAGGCTCCTTTGCAAAGGCTGACAAATTGACAGAGTATTTTTCGTTGAGATGCTTGTTATCTCTTATGTCGCTCGCTGTCAAACAATATTCTTTTAAAGAATCGTTGATAGTAAAGGAAAAAGGCACTGATAAAAGAAGAATTTCCTCTGAGTATCTGACCGTTGAAATGTTTTCGAATTCCTCGCTGGAGTTATCGATAACCAGGTCTATTTTGCCCTCTTGAATTTTTTCGATTAGTGTACGGCTGTGGTCCTCAAAGAGCTCTATGGTTATTTTGGGATAGATTTTATTAAACTCAGAAATCATACGGGGCAAAACATAGGCTGAAAAAAAGCTTGAGCCGCCAATGCGTATTTTGCCACTTGCCAGGTTTAGGTTGTCTTCCAAGAATTTTTCGAAGTTTTTTTCTGTGGCTTCGATTTCCGTTGCGCATCTTACATATTCCGTGCCGATTTCAGTAAGGGAAACAGGACTTGTGGAGCGGTCAAAAATCGGTGCTGAGATTTTATCTTCTATTCTTTTTATTGTGGCGCTAAGTGACGGCTGAGAAACATATAGGGCTTCTGCCGCTTTGGAAAAGCTGCCTTCTTTTAATATTGCAAGTACATAATTTTTGTTTTTGAACATATTATTTCCACCTATAATTTTAGAATTATATAAAATATAAATAAATATATACTTGATTATATCATCGAAGCGTGGTATAGTCAATATGGACAGTGTAAAATTGTAGTGAAATTAGCAAAAAACAGTCAATAAAAGGAGAAAAATTATGGAAAAAGTTTTGTACAGAATTGAAAAAGATGCTATAGGCGAAAAGCAGGTGCCTATTGATGCGTATTACGGCGTACAGTCGTTAAGAGCATACGAAAATTTTAAAATTTCAGGTACAAGAGTACACCCTGAAATGGTAACAGGTATGGCAGAAATCAAACAGGCGGCAGCTATTGCAAATAAAAACGCAGGCGTGTTGGATGCTAAAATTGCCGATGCCATTGTAGCAGCTTGTAAAGAAATATTGGACGGCAAATTCCGTGACCAGTTTATAGTTGATGCTATTCAGGGCGGTGCAGGTACATCATTCAATATGAACGCAAACGAAGTTATTGCAAACCGCGCTATTGAAATTTTAGGCGGTGAAAAGGGTGACTATTCAATCGTTCATCCCAATGACCATGTTAACTGCGGTCAGTCAACAAATGATGCTTACCCCAGCTCCGGTAAGATTGCACTTGTAAAAATGCTCAAGAATGCTATTCCTGCTTTAGAGGGATTGAAGGCGGCATTTGGTAACAAAGCAAGGGAATTCAAGAATGTAATTAAAATGGGCAGAACAGAAATGCAGGACGCAGTTCCTATGACATTAGGTCAGGCGTTTAATGCTTTTGCTGCTGCTGTTGAGCGTGATATAAGAAGATTCCGCTACGCTATCGAGGAAATGTCAGTACTTAATATGGGTGCTACAGCAATCGGTACAGGTATCAATGCGGACCCCAAATACATAGAGACAATCGTTGGTGTGGTTTCACAGGTTACAGGTATGGAATTCACACAGTCAGAAGACTTAATTGACGGTACACAGAACCTTGACGGTTTTGTATATGTTTCAGGTATTTTAAAGAGCTGTGCAGTTACAATTTCAAAAATTGCAAACGACTTGCGTCTTATGTCATCAGGTCCCAGAACAGGTCTTGCCGAAATCAACTTACCCGCAAAGCAGAACGGCTCATCAATTATGCCCGGCAAAATCAACCCCGTTATCCCTGAGGTTGTAAGCCAGATTTCATTTAATGTTATGGGTCACGACACAACAGTAGCTTTGGCTGCTGAATCCGGTCAGCAGGAGCTTAACGCTTTTGAGCCTATTATTTTCCGTTGCTTGTTTGAATCTATTGAAACATTGACAAACGGTATCAACATATTTGTTAACGAATGTATTAATGGTATTACAGCAAATGCTGATGTTTGCCGTGAAGATGTTGAGTCTTGTCTCGGTCTTGCAACTGCTCTTTGTAATCACATTGGTTACGAAAAGTCATCTAACCTTGCGAAGCAGGCATTAAGAGAAGGCAAAAAACTCAAAGAGGTTGCTCTTGAACATGATATAATGAGCGAAGAAGAATTAGACGAAGTATTAGACCCGTTTAAAATGGTGTAACAAAAAAGCTGACCTTAAGGTCAGCTTTTTTGTTATTGATTAAAAGGGGAAAATATGCTATAATACATTCGAGGTGTATATATTATGACAGAAGAATTGATAAAGAGAATAAATGAACTGGCTAAAAAATCAAAAGCTGAGGGACTTACCGATACTGAAAAAGCAGAACAGGCAGAATTGAGAGCGCAATACATTGCGGCTTTTCGTCAAGGCGTTAAGAATACATTAAATAATGTGTATATAGTTGATGAACAGGGCAACGAGAAAAAGCTTGAGAAAAAGTCAGGCGATAAATGTGGAGCTTAAGGAAAAGGTTTTGGGGATTCAGTTTGCAACAGGAATATTTGTCAGTAATTTATAAAAAGACGCGACAGCGTCTTTTTATGTTGCCAATAATTACATTTGATTTGCGTATATACATTATGATATACTTTGAAAGTGCCAAACCGGCAATAACTTTAAGGAGGAAAAGCGAAGATGAAAAAACTACTAATAGCCGCATTGATTGCAGTACAGACTATTATGATGGTGCCTGTGGGCGCGTCGGCTGCTGTAACTCATAAGGTTGTATTAGGTGACAGCATGTGGAAAATCGCAGTAAAGTATCAGGTGGGATTGGATGAAATAATTGAGGCTAATCCTAAAATCACAAATCCGGCGCTGATATATCCCGGACAGTTAATAAACATTCCTACTCATGATGCAGGTGTTCTGAACTTTGAAAGTGAAGTTGTAAGACTTGTAAACGAAATAAGAGTGAAAAATGGCTTGAATAAACTGACAGAGGACTGGGAGCTTAGCCGTGTAGCAAGATACAAGTCACAGGATATGAAAGACAATAAGTACTTTTCTCACACAAGTCCTGTTTACGGCTCGCCTTTTCAGATGATGAAAAGCTTTGGAATATCGTACAGAACAGCAGCGGAGAATATCGCCAGGGGATACTCTACACCTGAAGCGGTTGTCAACGGTTGGATGAATTCATCAGGACACCGCGCAAATATCTTAAATGCATCCTTTAAAAAAATCGGTGTGGGTTATGTTTCGGGCGGTCACTACTGGACACAGATGTTTACGGGATAATTTTTCAAAAAACAAAAATTTTTTTCTGAAAGTTTTTGTGACAAATTTTGCAAAAATCAAACTTGAAAAACGCAAATTCAAGTGTTTAAAATTAAAAAATGAATGAGGAAGAGTTTGGCATTTCAAAAAAGTGCCAAACTCTTGTTTTTTGGCTTTGTTATGCGTTTTTAGGGGTATTGACACCTGTGTTTTTGTATGTTAAAATCAACAAGAATTTAACAAAAAAATGATTTAGTGGGGGCTACAATCATGAAAAATGTATTAAAGCAATATGCCGTATTGACCTTTGGGTCTGTTGTTATGGCGTGCGGAATTTATTTCTTTAAATTCCCGAATAATTTCTCAACAGGCGGCGTAAGTGCGCTGTCAATTTTATTGGCACCTGTGTTTCCGCAGGTGAGTGCCGGACAGTTTATGATGTTTTTTAACATTTTGCTGTTGGCTGTCGGTCTTTTGGTTTTTGGTAAGGGTTTTACATTTAAAACTGTGTATTGCAGTATGCTGATGTCAATCTTTACCCGGTTGTTTGAGGTTTTGATACCTATGGCAACGCCTTTTACTGACCAAAAGTTTTTAGAACTTGTGTATGCAATTTTGCTGACGGCGGCAGGAAGTGCCATACTTTTTAATGAAGGCGCGTCTTCGGGAGGCACCGACATTGTGGCAATGATTTTAAAAAAATTCACAAGTCTTGACATAGGAAAGTCTTTGCTTGTTTCCGATTTTGTTCTGGCTGCTGCAAGTATTGTTGTATTTGATATTGAAACGGGTTTTTTGTCCATATTCGGTCTTGTGATGAAGGCGTTTGTTGTGGATAATGTGATAGACAGCATCAATTTGAGTAAGTGCTGTATCATTGTAACGGACAAAGGTGATAAAATTTGCGAATTTATTCACAAAAAATTACATAGAGGTGCAACGGTGTCGGCGTGCCGCGGCTCATACACAGGCAAGGATAAAGAGATGATTACTACTGTTTTAAATCGCGCTCAGGCGGTGAGGCTGAAGCTATATATAAAGGAAGTGGACCCGACTGCATTTTCGATTATTACAAATTCCAGTGACATATTGGGTAAAGGGTTCCGTTCTGTTGCGTAGTGATTTTGCGCAACAAAAAAGCGACTGTGGGGGCAGTCGCTTTTTTGTTTTTGTTAAAATAAAACAAAATATGGTCAATTTTAATCTTAATTTGTTAGTATACTTGTACATAATGAACATAAAATTTAAATATAAATGCTTTTTTTATTAAAATTTAATTGCTCAAAACTTCAAAAACAGATTTTTTTTGGAAATTTGTGAAAAGTATGTCAATTATTAACCAAAAAAAGAGTAAAAAATTATAAAAAAAGTACAAAAAAATTTAAAAAAACTATTGCAATTTTACCAAAAAGTGTGGTAGAATAAGGTATACTATTAAAACTATGGGGTTTTCCGGCGTTTTATGGTTTGTTTAATTTTATATGCCGTGTTGTAAAAGCTTCGGGAATCTGACAGCCAGAACTTTTGCGGGCACATATACGGCAGTTATATTTTCTAGAACTAAAGGTAGAGGAGAGGGTATTCTTTGAAAAAGTCAGACACAGTAGTAGTAAGTGACGCTTACTTACCTAAGAAGAAGACATTTGGCAAAAAGCTCAGAGCAAATTTGCCCCTGTTAATAATGATTCTTCCCGGTTTTATTGCGTTGTTACTATTCAACTACAAACCTATTTACGGTCTTTTAATCGCGTTCCAGGATTACAGACCCAGAGCAGGTGTTTTCGGCAGCGAATGGGCTGACAACTTCGGTATGGCAAACTTTATGGAGTTGTTCAGCAACTATAAGTTCGGTCCCGTATTAAGAAACACATTCACAATCAGTTTCCTGCGTATCATTTTCGGTTGGCCTGCGCCTATCATTCTGGCACTGTTGCTTAACGAAATTCGTTGCGGCTGGTTTAAGAAATTGGCTCAGACACTTACATACATCCCCCACTTTTTCTCATGGGTTATTATGGCGGGTATCTTTAAGATGTTGTTCTCAACAGTAGGTCCCTTCAACATGATTATGGGTATGTTCGGTCTTGAACCGATTCCATTCTTCAGTGATAACACGGCGTTCTTAGTGCTTATTATTGCTACGGCGGTATGGCAAGGTTTGGGTAGTGGTGCTATCGTTTACATTGCAGCGCTTGCAGGTGTTGATGAATCACTTTATGAAGCTGCATATATTGACGGTGCGGGTAAGATGAAGCAGGTATTCCATATCACAATTCCCAGCATCATGGGCACAATCACAACTGTATTTATCATGAGCTTATCAAGCGTGTTAAATGCAGGTTTCGATCAGTTGTTTAATATGTACAACTACTCGGTATACGAAGTTGCTGATATCATTGATACATATTCTTACACACTTCTTATGAGAAGTGAATGGGAGCTTGGTACAGCACTTGGTTTCTTTAAATCAGTTGTAGGCTTAGTTTTCGTACTTACATCTAACTGGATCATTAAGAAGATCAGTAAAGATGAATACGGTATTTTATAAGGAGGGATAGATAATGATACAGCGTACTAAAGGCGAAAAAGTATTTAATGTATTTAACTACATTATTCTTTCTTTGCTGGCATTAACAACACTCTATCCGTTCTTGTACACATTTACAATTTCTATCAGTACAAAATTGGCGGCAGATACAGTTGGTCTTCATATCTTACCCGAATGGGGACAGATTACATTAGACCCTTACAAACTGGTTTTTAGAAACCCCGAAATCTGGACCGCATACGGATGGACACTTTTCAGAACAATTGTAGGTACCACACTTTCAGTATTTGTTACATGTTTTTATGGTTATGCACTTTCAAGGCCTAACCTTATGTGGAAAAAATTCTTCTCTACATATTTAATGATTACAATGATATTCCATGGTGGTCAGATTCCTACATTCTTGAATATCAAAGCTTTAGGACTTTTAAATAATGTTTGGGTATACATTTTACCTTTGCTTATCTCAGCGTATAACACCATCGTTGCTAAGTCATTCTTTGTTGGTATTCCAGAGTCGTTGAATGAATCAGCAAAAATCGACGGTGCGGGTGAGTTCAGAACATTTTTCCAGATTATCATGCCCTTATCCAAGCCTGTTATTATGACATTGGCTCTGTGGGCTGCGGTTAACCACTGGAACTCATGGTTTGATTCAATGCTTTATATGACAAGCGGTAAGAAAATCGTTGTTCAGCAGTACATTCAGCGTATTGTTAATGAGAATAATACAGCGGCTATCACCGACTTCGGTGCTGGTGAAAACGCTGCGCAGAACCTTACCTCAGAAACAGTTAAGTCTGCTTCTATCATGGTTACAGTTATTCCGATTCTGTGTTTCTATCCTTTTGTACAGAGGTTCTTTATCAAGGGCGTAACACTTGGTGCTGTTAAAGGTTAATGTTATAGGCATTAAAATTTATAAAAACATTTATTTTAGGGTGGCACTTCGATGAAGAGAAGAAGATTCTCAGCATAGCGTTAGCTTTAATATTAACTATCGGTATGTTAGCAGGTTACGAATTCAGTGTTGCTTGAAGAAGCAAGAGAACAGTAGTCCATCCTTGATGAAATCTACAAACAAGTAGGTATCAACTAATTTTTGTAATAATAACAGCTGTACGCTTGTGCGTGCAGCTGTTTTTTGTTGCAGGATAAGGTTTTTTGTGTTAAAATATTTACGGTGATAATATGTTAGATTTAAAAATAACTGATGTAAGAACTCTGCCCGGTGACAGTGCGTTTTTAATTGATGACGGAAAGACTTCTATTCTTTATGATTCTGGCTTTGCTTTTACAGGATATGCGGTGGCAGAAAAGATAAATAGAGAATTAGACGGGCGAAAGCTTGATTATATATTTCTTACTCATTCTCATTACGATCATGCACTTGGGTCGGCTTACGCCTTAAAATACTGGCCTGGTGCAAAAGTGGTGGCAGGTGAATATGCAGCTAAAATTTTTAAAAAAGATTCTGCAAAAGCCGTTATGAGAGATTTGGATAAAAAGTTTTCCTATGCCTCAGGAATTATTGATTATGATGATTTGATAGATAACCTGCGTGTTGATATTGAAGTAGCAGACGGTGATAAGATTTTGGCAGGAGATATGGAATTTACAGCAATTCACTTACCTGGGCATACTCGCTGTTCGGTAGGATACTATTGCCGTGATAAAAAGCTACTGTTAGGTTGTGAAACAATCGGTGTCTACGGCGGAGAGGATATAGTTGTACCTTCGTATCTCGTGGGATACAAAATGACTATGGAGTCGATTGAAAAAGTAAAGTTGTTAGATATAGAGTATATTTTAACGCCTCACTATGGAATACTTGATAAAGAGCAGGCAAAGGCGTATGTGGTAAATGCAGAGAAAAATGCCAAGGAAGTGGCGTTGACCATATCCAATATGGCAAAAAGAGGCTGTGGAAAAAGTGAAATTTTTGATTATTTTAAGGAAAAATTCTACCACGGCTATGTAGAAAGTATTTATCCTGTAGATGCTATGGAAATGAATACAAATATAATGATAGACTTAATTAAAAAAGAGCTGTGACGATGTCACAGCTCTTTTTTGTGCATATGTGAAAATTTAAGAGGAGTTGTACCTTTGGCTTTTTTAAAAACTGTGGAAAAGTAGTTGCTGTCATTAAAGCCGCATCTTCCTGCAATTTCTGTAATGGGAAGGTCGGTTTCTTTAAGTAGTTTTTCAGCATTCATAATACGCACAAAGGTGATGTATTCGTTTATACCAATGCCTGCTACGGCTTTGAATCGTCTGGACAGGTGGCTTTCGCTCATGGCAAATACACGGCTTAAACTTTCCAGCGACAAATCCTGAGAGTAGTTTTTGCGTATATATTTTGAGATTATGTGAACTGCAGAATCGGTTTGTGAAAGGTTAGGCTTATAGTCAAGGCGAAACCGTGCTAACTGCACAATAAGCTCCTTGATGTATAGATTTATTAAAAAAATGCTGTGTGTATCGTCATCTAAATGTTCTTTTTCTATTTTTGCAAGTGTTGCTTCTATAATTTCACGCTTTGATTCGGGAATGTAGATTACTGCTTCACAGGCAAGAGTATTAAACGCTTTTTTTGTTTCCTCACAAAGAATGTCATCTTTAAAGCTTAATAAAATACGCTCGTTGTGAAGGCAGTCTTCGCTATCGGTCTTATGATTTACTCCTGCAGGAATTATCACGAAATTACCGCTTTCTACCTGAAAAATTTTGTCCCCTATAAAGTACTTGGTGTTGCCGTTTACAAGGTAATAAATCTCGTGTTCATCGTGGAAGTGTACTCCTGTGGATTTTCTTCTGTTTTCTACAAATTGATGTGAAAAGTTTTCATTTTTGTAGGTGTTAATTACCATAATACCGCCTCCGTCTTCATTATAGCAAACGGAGGCGATATTTTCAACAATTTTTTAATGTTTTTAGCCTAAAAAAGCAATAATTTAAAGGAAAATATGATATTTTCAGCTTATAATGAAATTATAAACATTAATTTTGGAGGTTTTATTATGAGTTATACAGAAAAAATTATTCAGTTTGGCGAAGGCGGTTTTCTGCGAGGTTTTGTTGATTGGATTGTGCAGTTGACAAACGAAAGCTCAGATTTTAACGCAGGCGTTGTAGTTGTTCAGCCGATTGAAAAGGGTATGTGCAAGATGCTTGAGGCTCAAAACTGCAATTATACCCATGTTATGCGCGGTCTTCGTGACGGTGCGCCCACAGTAGATAAAAAATATATAGATGTTATTACAAGAACTGTTGAACCTTATGAAGATTTTGAAAAGTATCTTTCACTTGCGGATAACGCTGATTTCAGATTTGTGGTTTCAAACACAACAGAGTCAGGCATTGCCTTTAATGCAGAGGACACACCAGAAGCGGCACCTGCAGTGACATTTCCGGCAAAAGTTACACTTTTATTAAAAAGAAGATTTGATGCGAATCTTTCCGGTTTTATTTTCCTGCCCTGCGAACTTATTGACAAAAACGGCGCAACACTTAAAAAGTATGTGCTTGAATATATTAAGCTGTGGGGTATGGGTGACGATTTTGCAGCTTGGGTAGAAAAAGAGAATATTTTCTGCAACACATTGGTTGACAGAATTGTAACAGGTTACCCCAGGGATGAAAAAATTGATGTAGGCTATGAAGACAATATGCTCAACACATCTGAGCTTTTCCACCTTTGGGTTATTGAAGGACCTGCGTCAATTACAGAGGAATTCCCCTTTGACAAAGCAGGCTTAAATATTATCGTTACAGATAATTTGGAGCGTTACAGAACACGCAAAGTAAGAATTTTAAACGGAGCTCACACATCAATGATTCCCTACGCTATGCTTGAGGGCATTGAAACAGTTGGCGACTGTATGGCGGATGAAAATATGTCGAGCTTCGTTAAAAGATGCGTATATGATGAGATTATCCCCACGCTTGATTTACCGGAAGATGAGCTTAAAGATTATGCTGACAATGTGTTTGAAAGATTTAAAAACCCATATATAAAACACCTTTGTGCTTCTATTTCGTTAAACTCTGTAAGCAAATTCAAGGTGAGAGTATTACCCTCTATTTTAGAGTTTATCAAGCGCTACAATAAGATGCCTGAGAACTTGCTTTTATCATTTGCAAAGCTCATTAAGTTCTATAAGGAAGGTACGCCTAATGACGATGAGGCGGTTATGGCGTTTATGAAATCGGCAACTGTTTCAGAAATTTTAGCAAATAAAGACTTATGGGACGAAGATTTAAGCTTCATAGCTTCAGAAGTGGCAGGTAGAATGTAATGATAATACACGAACTTGATAATGTAGAAGTAAATCTTGAAGATGGTCACAAATACGCCATTTGTGACATCAAGAAAGGTGAAAATATAATAAAGTACGGTAACCCAATAGGTCACGCAACGCAAGATATAAAATGCGGCGACCATGTGCATAGCCACAATGTAAAGACAAATCTCTCGGGTAATCTTGAGTATGTTTACGAACCTGTGGAATTAAACTCCAAAAAAATAAAAACAGACAAAACATTTTTAGGTTACATTCGTGAAAACGGCGATGTTGGTATCCGTAACGAAATATGGATTATTAATACTGTTGGTTGTGTAAATAAAGTAGCAAAAAAAATAGCCGAGCTTACAGGTGCGAAACACTTCGAGCATCCCTTTGGTTGCTCCCAGCTTGGCGGTGACCACAAAACAACTCAGCTTATATTAAAGGGCTTGGTTAATCATCCCAATGCGGCAGGTGTTTTGGTATTGGGGTTGGGTTGTGAAAACAACAACATTCCTGAATTTAAAAAGGTATTGGGAGAATACAACGAAAAGCGCGTTAAGTTTTTAAACTGTCAGGACTTTGATGATGAGGTAGCTGAGGGAGTTAAACTGATTGATGAGCTTAAAGCTTATGCAGATACATTTGTGCGCCGGCCTATCCATATTTCAAAGTTGAGACTTGGTTTAAAGTGTGGCGGTAGCGACGGATATTCGGGTATTTCGGCAAATCCTCTTGTTGGTAGGTTGTCAGATACTTTAATTTCTTACGGTGGCAGTTGTGTACTCACTGAAGTACCAGAAATGTTCGGTGCTGAGCATTTGTTGATGCAAAGGTGTGGGACGCAAGAATTATTTGACAAAACTGTAGCGCTAATAAATAACTTCAAGGATTACTTTACACGACACAATCAGGTAATTTATGAAAATCCCTCCCCCGGCAACAAAGCAGGGGGCATCACAACATTGGAAGAAAAGTCCTTGGGATGTATTCAAAAGGGCGGACTTGCAGAGGTAGTAGATGTGCTTGACTACGGAGATACGCTTACTAAAAACGGTTTATCTTTATTAAACGGACCGGGCAATGATATTGTGGCAATCACAAATTTAACTGCTGCCGGTGTACATATGGTGTTGTTTACTACCGGCAGAGGTACTCCTGTGGGAGCACCTGTGCCTACAGTCAAAGTAGCAACAAATGAAAATCTTGCAAAGAAAAAATCCAACTGGATTGATTTTGATGCTTCCCCCACATTGTCAGGCAATCCCCTGACAGAGGAGTTTTTAGCTTATATAATAGAGGTTGCATCAGGCAGAGAAACTGCCAACGAAGTGAATGATTACCGCGAAATTTCAATATTCAAAGACGGTATAGTGTTATAGGAGGAAAATTTATGAAGGGTATTATTAACGATAAGTTTATGCTCAAAAACAAAGTGGCATATAAGTTGTACCACGAGTTTGCTAAGGATTTGCCGATTATTGACTATCATTGCCATTTACAACCGCAGATGATAGCAGAGGACTATCGCTTTCGCAATGCTTATGATTTGTTTTTGGGCGGAGACCATTACAAGTGGCGTCAGATGCGCTCAAACGGCATAGACGAAGAATACATAACAGGTGATAAGGACGAATTCGAAAAGTGGATGGGCTTTGCACGCACATTGCCTCTTTTAATAGGTAATCCTTTGTATCACTGGACCAGTCTTGAGCTTAAGCGTTATTTTGATATTGATACACCTTTAAACGAAAATACAGCTAAGGAAATCTGGGACAAGTGTAACGCGCTTTTGGCAACTGAGGAGTTTTCGGCTAAAAACTTAATCAAGCGCTCTAATGTTGAAATTATCTGTACAACAGATGACCCTGCTGATGATTTAAGATACCATATTCAGTTAAGGGAAGAAGGCTTCCCCACAAAGGTGCTTCCCACAATGCGTCCTGATAAGCTTGTAAACATTGATAAGGTTGAGTTTATGGGATACATTGAGGCGAATGACCTGTGCAGCTATGAAAGAGTAATTGAATGGATTGGTGCGAGAATTACATTCTTTAACGATAACGGCTGTAAACTTTCTGACCACGCTTTGGAATATGTTCCTTTTGCTTTAGGTGATGCAAAGGCTGTTTTTGAAAAGAAATTGGCAGGCGCTGAACTTACTCAGGAAGAAATTGATATTTATAAAACAGCTCTTTTGTCAGAATGTGCTAAATGGTACACAAAGTACGGCTGGGCAATGCAGTTACATATCGGCGCGCTCAGGAACAACAATGCCAAAATGTTTGAACAGCTCGGGGCCGACACGGGTTTTGACTCAATCAATGACTTGTGTATCGCCGAAAAGCTTTCAAAGTTTATGGATAACCTCAATATGCAGGATATTTTACCTAAGACTATTCTCTATACATTAAACCCCAAGGATAACTATGTTTTGGGTACGATGCTCGGTAACTTCCAGCAGGGACCAAAGTCAGGCAAAATTCAGTTTGGCTCAGGCTGGTGGTTTAATGATAACCGTGACGGTATGGAAGAGCAGATGAAGGCTTTAGCAAACCTCGGACTTTTCGGTAAATTCGTAGGTATGCTTACAGATTCACGAAGCTTTGTTTCTTACCCGAGACATGAGTATTTCAGAAGAATTATGTGTAACCTTGTGGGCACTTGGGTGGAAGAAGGAGAGTATCCTGAGGATTATGAGGCGCTCAAAACCATAATCGAGGGCATCTCCTATAAAAATGCAAAAGAATATTTTGAATTTTAGGCATAGTAATAGGTGAACGACTTAGTCGTTCACCATATTTTTTCTTGACAATTGCGAAAAACTGTGTTATATTGTTTCCAGCACATTGTGTGCTAAGAGTGTGAGGTGGTAAAGTGGCTAATGCAGAAGAAAAGCTGATTTATGATGAAATCTCTGAAGAAATTATACGGATTGCTGAACGCATAGTTACAGAGGACGGTGCACATGAGCTTACAGTTCGCAAAATTCTGCGGGAAATGGGCGTTTCCAACAGAGTCTTTTATAACCGCTTTAAAAATATTGACCATGTATTGAGCATTATTGCCACAGATGCCGTTGCCAAAATGCATGATAGCATAAAACATGACTATAACATAAAACACGACTTTTTTAACTATGTTATTGATGTTTGTATCAAGGTTTTATACAATACTTACGATGTGAAAAATCAGTTCAGTCAGTATATGTTTGAGCTTGATTCAGTAGCAGAGGATAATCGTATTTGGTGGACAAATAAGATAAAACTTCTTATCAAAAAAGGTAAGGATATGGGAAATATCAAGGATGTTGATGACGATAAGCTCAGCTATACAATCTGGTGTTTTTTGCGAGGATACAATGCTGATGCTGTAAAAAGAAAGCTTCCTAAAGAAGAGGCTGCAGAGGGTTTAAGAACCGGTCTTAACTATCTTTTTGAAGGTATAAAAAAATAATTTAAAAGAAGCTTTTGCTTCTTTTAAATATATCAGCACACTGTGTGCTGAAAACTATTTCAGAAAAGGAGAAATTAAAGTGGTACAGATTTTAACAGACTCAAGTGCGGATTTTGAATTACATGAGTTTAAAGAATTAAATGTAAAATACATTCCCCTGACGGTGAATTTCGGTGAAGAAGAGTATAAAGAAATTGACGAACTAGGAAAAGATGAATTTTATGGGATGCTTGATAAAAACCCGAATCACCCCAAAACATCACAACCCTCAACAGGGGATTTTGCTGATGTTTTTGAAAGCATAAAGGCACAGGGCGATGAGGTGGTATGCGTGCTTATTTCCTCGCAACTTAGCGGAACATATCAGGGAGCGTGTTTGGCTCGCGATATGTTAAATTATGAAGAATGCTATATAGTTGACAGCAGAAGCACCACGGCGGGGCTTAAAATATTAGTTGAGCTTGCAGTGAAACTGCGTGACGAGGGAAAAAGCGCCAGAGAAATCAGTGAATGCATTGAAGATATAAAGTCGAGGCTTAATATTTATGCGTCATTAGATACTTTGGAGTTTTTGCGCCGTGGTGGCAGAATTTCTGATGCGGCAGTAAAAATCGGAAGTATTGCACATTTAAAACCCATTGTTCAGGTAGACAGCCGAGGGACTGTAGAGGTGCCTATGAAAGCGATAGGTAAAAAGAGGGCTATTTCTACTATCATTAAAAGCTTTGAAGAAAGCAACCCTGACACAGATATGCCCATATATCTTGTTTATTCTCATATTAAGGAAAATGCAATGGAGCTGGCGGAAGCACTCAAAAAAGCAGGTTATGAAATAAGGGAGAACAAAATTGTGAACATCGGTGCGGTGATAGGTACACATGTGGGACCTAATGCATACGGCATAGCATACATTAAGCGGTCGTAGAAATCGCGTAGTATATATTGTGCAAGTGAATAATTAAAGAAGCTGTCGCTTTGCGACAGCTTCTTTATAATTCGTATTCGTATCTTTTTCTTTTTACAAAATAGCTTCCGTGTGTGAAGCCAATTTCTTTTAGCATAGCAGCTGCATTATTAAATGCAAATGCTATGTTTTCTTTTTTGTGGGCGTCGCTGCCTAAGGTAATGTTGCGGCCGCCTATATCGTAGGAGCGTTTTAGAATTTCGGCATTAGGCATAAACTGATTCCAGTCTAAAGCTTTGCCTGAAGTGTTTACCTCAAGGGATTTTTCTGTTTCAATTACACCTTTTAAGATGTTATCGATTTCAGGGTAAAAAGGCTCAATTTCAAGACCTCTTTTGTTGTAGCCGTTTATATAACGAAACATAAAAGTCAGGTGCGTAATAACATCAACATCAGCGTAATATGCAATACTTGCAAGGCGGTGGTAGTATTTTTTTACCACTTGCGCTACTAAATCCAGAGGCGCAGATTCTGAACATTCTTTAATATCCCTGTAGCCGTATTCGGGAAAATACTCATTGAATGTGGGTTTTGAGTGGGCAGAGCCTAAAACACAGTCAAGGTCAAAATCATAAAACCGTTCCCGGTAGTTTGCAGGATACAGGTCCTCACGCTCAGCGCCTACCAGAACCAAAAGCTTGTCTTTATATTTTTCCGCGGCGGTATGAGCTTCTTTTACACATTTTTCTATGTGTTCATAATTAGTCATGCCCTCGGGCATCGGGGTTGCATGGTCGGTTATTGTGATAGCTGTAATACCTTTTTCGATAGCAGTTTTGCATATATCATCAACGGAGCTTTTGCCGTCTATTGAATTGTCAGAATGAATGTGACAGTCGTATATTTTCATAATTACACCTCGCAGATATTCTACCATAAAATAAAAAAGGCTGCAAGTAGTACTTGCAGCCTTGACGATACTTTTTTATGTGGCTAACGGTTGCAAAAAAATCTTTACATTGCTAACA
>JAGBXV010000058.1 GCA_017629115.1 Clostridia bacterium
CCGGTCGCATCCTCCACCAATTCCCATCCCTCCCGTAGGGAACGGATTTAGACCTTCCGCGGAATGCATAAATGCATTCCCTACGAGAAAAGGAGAAAGATATATGAAAGCGACTGGTATTGTCAGAAGAGTGGAGGAATGCGTTATAATAGGGCAAACCGCCTAAAACCCGCATAAACACTAGGGCTTTCGCTGGTTTGCCCCATTGAACGCATTGGTGTCAAAAACGGTTTTTGACGGTTTTTATACATAGCAAAAGCGAGGTGAAATTCACCTCGCTTATTTTATAAAAGTTGACTTTTTGACTTAATTCGTTGAAGTGCTTTTTTGAATGTGGTATAATGATTAAAAAATGAATTGAGGACAGAAACTATTATGTCGCTAATAGTATTAATTAAGACTAGAGAGGGATATGTATTGTCAGGTGACAGTAGGCTATCATTTTCGTATGACAGAAGCAGACATACAGATAGTACATATAAAGTTTTTTGTTACGACAATAGAATAGGAATCGCATACCATCATTTTGCGGATATAAACGGCAAACAATTAGATGTCATTTTAGATGAATTTTTAAAAGCTGAAAGAAAGCTATTATCCCCGTTTGACTTAGTGTGTGATTTGCGTGAGTATATTTGTAAACTTAAGTGTAATCAAAATACGTTCTTTTATGTTTTTGGGTCTCAAGAGGATGAGTGCAAAAAGTTTTTCTTCAACTTAGCCAAAGATAATGAGATATATGAATATAAAAATAGTCGTTACGTAACAGGTGGCCAAGATGATGTGGCTTTAGATATAATAACAAAGACTTATAACGATGATTTAAGCATAGTGGATGCCATAATATATATTGATAAAATTTTTGAAGAAACAGAAAAGGTAGAGGATAGAGTTGGCGGTGAGATAGACCTTCTGCACATATCGCCTAAAAGCGGAGCTCGTTGGCTGAGAAGAAAGTGATATAGCGCGGATAATATTTTGTCGTGCGATTTAAGAACAAAATTAAAAGAATTTTTTGGTGGTGAAACAAATGGAACGAAATACTTTCGAAATGTATTGGGGTTACTATTTATCAGTTGAAAAAATGATGAAAAACACTTCTCAATATGTGGCGCCTACTAAGCAAAATATAAATACATATTCAGATGAGTTTATGAAAATAATTTTGCTTTCTTGCTCTGAAATTGATTCGATTTTGAAGGTTATATGCAGAGAAAACAGAGTGATCTTGGATGACAAAAAGTATAATATGTCAGTATATGCCAATACACTGCTAAAGCAAAAAGATATTAAAAAATGGGCGTTTTCTCCTGAGTGTTCAACATCAAGTTATGATAGTGGTATTATCTGTTTCCCATTTAAAGAATTAGATGCGGGAAAGCCATATGCGGGATTAACCTGGTGGGAGGGGTATCAAAAACTAAAGCATGATAGATTAGGCAATGCTCAGGTCGGTAGTTTAGAGAATGCCGTATATGCTCTCACAGCCCATTTCGTTCTGTTGCGTATGCTAATGGATTTATTGACTGAGGACATGGGTCAAAAATATGTGAAAGAAAAATATTGGTCCGAGTACTTGACAATATGCGTGTAAACAAAAGCGGAGAGGAAAACCACTCCGCTTTTATCATCACCACATATATTTACATTCGTCACATTGATAGGTTTTGCCAATTTGATTACTTGCCAAACCCAGCAGTTCTGTTGATACTACTTTTTTAGCTGTAGAGATATTTACAATTTTGTTTGAGCCACACATAGGGCATTTATACTTGTAATTATTATATTTCTTTGCGGTTTTTTCTTCTTTCTGCTTTTGTAAAAATTCTTGTGTCTCTCTTTCTTTTTGTTGCTCTTTTTCTATGTATTCTTGATATGCGGTATAGTCAGTATTTGCCAGATGATGTTTGTATACATCTTTTATGTATTCATTAAACGAAAACCAAGCAACCACAAAAACGAAAAAGCCTAAGATAACAAATATTATTCCGCCGCTTGAAATTGCCCAAAATCCAAAAATTAAAAGAGCAATGGCTATCACCAAGGTTATAAATCCTTGTATCAAAAACACTTTGCTTGGCTTTTCTAATGCAGATTTGTTTTCAAACAAAAAGTGACAATTTGGACAAATAACCCCACGGTCACTTATTGTTTCGCCACATTTTGGACATTTAATTAATGCCATATTTTTGCTTCCTTTCATTTTTCTAACAGTATATCACATATAATTTCAAAAGTAAATCCGCAAGTATAAATCTCCCGCGTTTACAGATACTAACAGCGTAATTTGTAAAATTATTGTAGGGACACCCGTCCTCGGGTGTCCGCGGACACCGCAGGAGCGGTGTCCCTACGAGAAAAGGAGAAAGATATATGAAAGCAACAGGAATTGTTCGCCGTGTTGACGACCTCGGGCGTATTGTAATTCCCAAAGAAATCAGAAGAACCCTCCGCATCCGTGAGGGAGACCCTCTGGAAATTTACACCGAAAAGGATGGCGGTGTGATCTTCCGCAAATACTCCCCCATGGGAGACCTGCAAGACTTCGCCAGCCAAATGTGCGAAGCCATCGGCTCCAACACCGGCCGCATTGCCGCGGTAGCGGATCGGGATGCCATCATCGCCCTCAGCGGCGCCCCCAAACGGGAGCTTTTGGACAAACCCAACTCGGAAGCCCTGGGCAAGCTCATGGAGCAGCGCCGCAATTACCGCTATGAAACCGGCGCGCCCCGGATCCAGGCCGCCGACGGTGCAGAGAAATACCATCTGGGCGTAGCCGCCCCTATTCTCAGCCAGGGAGATCTTATGGGCTGCGTCATGCTGCTGCTGAATGAAAATGACGCCCCCCTAAGCGAGCAGGATCAGGCTCTTGCGCAAACCGCCGCCTCCTTCCTGGGAAAGCAAATGGAAACCTGACCGGGTTACCCAACAAATTGCCATTTCTCGGTGAGTTGATTAGAGCTTAGCGGCGCAGCCGCCCTCGGCTCCCTCGTTTTGAGGGAGCTGTCAAATTGCCGATATTAGGCAATTTGACTGAGGGAGTTCGCCATTTATTTTACTCCCCC
>JAGBXV010000059.1 GCA_017629115.1 Clostridia bacterium
CAATGTAGTAGGACACTCCGCCAATATATTTGGGAGTTCCGGGCAAAACGCAGGATTTAAATTCTGCTTTATCACCGCTTTTGAAATCCCACGCCAGACACAACACATCAAAGCCGGACATATCGGTATCTAAAGTGTTGTTAAGCTGACCGATTACAGCGGGTAACTTAAATATGTATTTAAGCTTAAGCTTTTGCTTTGCCATTTCTTTTAAGAAATCCTGCTGGGTGTCAATTCTTCCCAGATCGGCATTGGCATAACCTGAGCGGAATCGCAATAACCCCTCTGCCTCCGCACCGTTAAGGCGTTGTGGGCCTGCCTTTAGGTGAATGTGCAGGTCCTGAGCAGGGTCGTCGTAATCCATATCTATAGGCACATCGTATTCAACGCCGCCCAAAATATCAATAATATTGCGTAATCCCTCAAAATTCACCTTGCAAAAGCTGTTTACAGGCAGTCCTGTAAGCTTGCGAACCTGTTCGGTAAGCAGAGCTTCGCCGTTTTCCCGCCCAAGGCAAGCGTTTATTTTAAAGCTTTTGCCGTTTACGGTAACCCGCGTGTCACGGGGGATAGACACAAGGTTTAGTGTATTTTCTTTTGAATCTGTGCAAAGGAGCATAATTACATCAGCACGCACGCCGTCTTTGTCCACGCCGGCGACCAATATGTTTCTTTGACTGCCGTCTCTTTTGTCCAAAAACTCTTTATACTCGGTATTTCCGGGGGCGACAAGCATCACGCACATAACCCCTATAAACACCAAAAGTAAAACAGCAACGGTTATGCCCATTGACAGAAAAAACTTTTTCTTGTTCATATTATCACCGTATTAGTTAATCACAGTTGCAGGAGTCTTTTCCTGTTCCGGTTCTTCTGTTTCTTCAGGTTTTTCTTCTTCGACTACTTCAGATTCTGCAGGCTCATCATCAAGCTTTGCAGCTTCGTCCTCGGGGTAGCCAAACTCTTTTAAAATAAGCTCTTTTGTATCTGAAGGGCTGTATACATAGTAAGAAACCTTGCCGATATATTTGCCTTCACCGGGCAAAACAAAACTTTCAAGCTCGGTAGTATCTGTGGATTTTAATATATTTACAAAATCCAGCGCCGAAGAAACAGAGAAGTTTGTTCTTACATTTGTGTAAGCCGCATCTATGATTTCTACCGCCTTGAGAAGATACTGGGGTTGCATTTTCTGGCGGAAAACCTCTTTTATAAAATTCTGCTGAGCGGCAATTCTGCCGATGTCACCCTGTGCGTATTCACCTGGGGCATAAACCCCCTCGCCCTTGTTGTTGTGACGGAAACGCACAAAGTCATGCGCCGCCTGACCGTCCAGGTGCTGAGGTCCTGCTTTTAAGTGAATATGCAGGTCCTGAGCAGGGTCGTCGTAATTCATATCGTAGGGCACATCGTAGTCCACGCCGCCAAGAATGTCAATAATTTTTATAAAGCCGTCAAAGTTTACCTCGCAGTAATAGTGTATGGGCATTTTTGTAATTGTTTTTATGGTTTCTACCATAAACTTTTCACGGGATTCAAAGCCCAGGCAGGAGTTTATCTTGATAGATTTTCCTGTGTTGAGGGTAATGCGTGTATCTCTGGGGATAGACAAAACTTTTACCGTGTTGTTGATATTGTCAACGCTGAAAATCATAATTGTATCAGCTCTTACGCCATCCTCGTCAACGCCTAAAAGCAACACATTGAACTTGCCCCTTTGGGGAGCTTTTTCCAATGCGCCGCCGGCATTGCCCATTGATGTCATGTGGGATAGCTTACCGAATTGTATTCCAAAGAAAATTGAAGTAAGTCCTAAAATACCTACCAATATCCATATTATTATTCTTTTTTTGGCAAAAGTAATTTTTTTCATAATATCACCCAATCAGTAGTCTGTCGAAATAATTATACAATACTATTATTAATATACTATTAAAAAAGTATTAATTTTAAATATTATTTAAAACGGCTGTGTGCCGTAGGCACGGACAAGTCTGTACCTTTTCTTTCGGCAAGCTCTGAAACAGTCACCAAATCAAAGCCCCTTTCAATCAATGCAGGAACGATTATTTCTGTGGCTTCGGCTGTAGAGCCGTAAAGGTCGTGCATCAGTATAATATCGCCGTCTTTTACATTTGAAAGCACAGAGTTTACTGTTTTTTGTGCGTTTCTGGTTTTCCAGTCAAGTGTATCTATTGACCATAAAATAAACGGTGCATTGGCAGTTTTTAATACATTGCTGTTGTAACTGCCGTAGGGCGGGCGTACAAGGTAAGGACGCGCTCCGGTAATGTTTTCTATAATATCTGCCGTTGTGTTCAGCTGATAAGACACACTGGATGAAGAAATAGATGTGAGCTTGGGGTGGTTTAGGGTGTGGTTTCCTATTTCCATACCCATGTTATAAGCTCGCAGCAAGGTATCGGGATATGTACTGGCACAATTGCCCACCACGAAGAATGTGGCTTTTGCATTGTATCTTTGTAAGCAGTCAAGTATTTGTGGTGTGTACCTTGAGGGACCGTCGTCAAAGGTGAGTGCCACGGCTTTCACTTTTTTGGGAAAATCAGCAGGGGACATATACCAACCCTCTGAAAGGTGAATATCTGCATCGCTTTTGTAAACGATACTTGTTTCGCCGTTGGGCTTGTAAATTTTTACAACAGGCGCATCAAACCAACCGTTTGACAGGTGGATTTGTGCGTCGCTTTTATAAACAACGGAGCTTACATCGTCTATAGTATAGATTGTTACTACTGGAGCTGTGTACCAACCGTTGTTGGTGTATTCTGACAGGGATTCTGCGCAGATTACTGCTTGTGAGCCGTCACCGTGATAAACGGTGAGTGTTTCAGCTTCGGCTTCTGGGCATATACAAAAAACGCTTAAAATAAAGCATAGGCATAACAAATATGATGTGAGCTTTTTCATAAAACCTCCTACCTTGCGCCGTTTAGCAATTTCCATACAGGGGGCGCAAATTTTTTCAAAAGTAATGAAATTCCCACCAAAATCCCCAAAGTAATAACAGGGAAAAGCAGGTATGTTATAAGGGCTGCAATGGCGGTATCGCCTAAAAGCAAATTGCCTGCAACCTGCAAAAGTTCTAAAATGGTTCCGTGGCCTGCGTATATAAAGAATGTAATTGAACACAAGCACGCCGGAAGCGCTTTAATATTAAAAATGTCATAAAGATACCACAAAGAAAATGACGATATTATCAAGAACAGAATATAAAACAGCAAAAATGAAGTTTTAAAAAATGCAAATCGCAAAAATTGTCCTGCAATAATACCAACAACCGCCATTATTTTGGTAGCTTTAGTCTTTTTATTTACGAAGTCAAAAAAGTGTGTGCCAATGTAAGCACCTATCATATAATAGGTCAGGCAGTCTAAAAGTATCAGGCGCTTTTTCATCGTAACGATAAAAAATTCGCCTAAAATATCCGATGAATAAAGGGCAATAAGGCCAGAGATTACTAAAAGCCCCACCCATTTGTTTTTAACAAGCGCTCTGATTAGAGGTGCTAAAATTGTAAAAAGTATCAGCTGATACATAAACCAAAAACCCAGATTAAATTTATAAAAGAACAATCCTTCAAAGAAGTTTTCCCGTGTAAACAAAAGTCTGGGTGCGCCAAAAAAGCGCTCTGTAAATCCGATTTTCCCTAAACCGTAAAAGAATAAAAATCTGAACAAATTCCACAAAAGAAAGGGAATTATAAGGGAAAAAAATCTGGATTTCAGCTTTTTGGGATACTTGTCCAAGGTAAAATCGCGGTAAAACAAAATACCTGAAATCATAAAAAATGAGGGAACGGCAATTGAGGCAATGTTTTGTGAAATAAGCCACTCAAGACCGTTTACAAAGCTACAAAGGGCAGAGTCGCCACCTAATGATGAGTAGCTGTAGGTGTTGTCCGTGTGTATCAGAACAACTAAAATTGCAAGTATTACACTGTAGCTTGAAAGTTTTTTTCTGTCAATTTCCATAGTGCACCTCTTATGATTTGCAAAGGATGAGCAACAGCTCGCCCTGTTTTACACTTATGCGTGCTGTATCTTCAATAAATTCGTTACTTATACCGTAGGGATTTCCAACAGGCATAAAAGCGTTTTCTAAGGGATAGTAAACTCCTGAAATGCTTACACCCTCACAGTCTGTTAAGGGAATGAGCGAAAGGCAAAAGCCCTCCGCACGGGTGATGCTTTGGCTGCCACTCACCAGCGTAACATAGGAGTTAACATCTGCAATTTCTGCCGTTGCGCCTTTATCTAGCGCATATTTTAAAAGGTGGATATTTGCCATTGCGTGGTCAATTCTTCCGCCCAGTGCGCCCAGCATAGTAATGTGGGTTGCGCCCCGCAGGATTGCTTCGTCTATTGCTTCTTGGGTGTCGGTCATATCCTTTACAGGATTTAAACGGATAATTTTTTGAGCGCTCACCAAGTTTTGCGGATAAGAATCAAAGTCGCCTATAACGATATGAGGCGTAACTCCTGCGCTTTGTGCTGACAGATACCCCGAATCTGCAGCAATAATAAGTTCATATTCATTTATGTCAATATAGTCGGGCATTTGGGAAAATTCCCCGCCCGAAAAAATAAGTGCTTTCATTAATTTAAAAATTCCTTTACAGCTTTTGCAATGTCAGGTTGTCCAAACACTCCCGTGCCTGAAACCAGTACATTTGCGCCGCTGTCGATAGGCATATTTTTGTTTGATGTATAAATTCCGCCGTCCACTTCAATGTCCATATCAGGACCGAAAAATTCTCTGGCTTTTTTTATTTTTTCGTTTACATCTTCTATGTAGCTCTGGCCGCCAAACCCTGCATAAACTGACATAATGAGCACCATATCAATCTTGTCCTTATAGGGGAATAAAAGCTCAATGTCAATATCGGGATTCACCGCCAGACCGCATTTTAAGCCGTGAGATTTTATTTTGGCTAAAGTTTCGTCCGCATCGCTTTCAGAATTTATGTGAAATGTAATAATATCAGCACCGGCTTTTGCAAAGTCATCAATATAGCGCAAAGGGTCAGAAATCATAAGATGCACATCAAAAACCATTTTGCTGTGGGGGCGTATGGACTTGATAACAGGTGCGGCAAAAGAAATGTTTGGCACAAAATGTCCGTCCATTACATCGATGTGCAGGTACTGTGCGCCTGCGTCTTCTACTTTTTTTATGCTGTCGGCAAGATACGCAAAATCTGCCGATAACATTGAAGGTGCTAATTTAATCATAGGTATTCTCCTTTTTTATTGCCATTCTTTTATTTTTTTCAGCTCATCATACAGCTCGCAATAGCTTGTATAGCGGCTTTGGGGGATTTTTCCTTCCAAGAGTGCTGCCTTTACGGAGCAGTCAGGCTCTTTTATGTGGCTGCAGCCTGTGAATCTGCAACCGCCCTCAAAAGCTGCAATTTCGGGAAAAAGTGATGGAAGTTCTTTATATGTTATATTTTCAAGCTCGTATGAGCCAAAGCCAGGCGTGTCAAACACAAATCCGCCAAAAGAAAGGGGAAACAGTTCTGTGTGACGGGTGGTGTGCTTGCCTCGCTGAATTTTGTCCGAAACGCCGCCTGTACGCAGGTTAAAGCTTTCGCCTATGGCGTTTAACAGGCTTGACTTTCCCACACCCGAACTACCTGCCAAAGCGGTGGTTTTGTTGGTGAGAAGTGCTTTTAGCTGTTCAACATTTTCGCCTGTTTCAGCAGAAACTGTCAAAACCTCAAACCCAGCAAGACGGTATATGCGTGAATACTCCTGTGCAATTTCGCTGTTTAAGTCACATTTGTTTACGCAAATAGCACAGGGAATACCTCTTGCAGCTGCAGTTACCGTAAGCTTGTCAATCAATGCAAGTGACGGAGCGGGACTTTGAGCCGCAAAGGTAATTAAAAGCAAGTCAATATTGGACACCTGAGGGCGAAAAAGCTCGTTTTTGCGAGGCAAAATGTTTACAACATACCCCTCGTGTTTTTCGGTGTCGGTAACTTCTATTTCAGCTATATCACCCACCATGGGTGTAAGGCTTTCTTTTCTGAATTTTCCGCGGGCACGGCAGGAATATATGCAGTCGTCAGTTTTCACATAGTAAAATCCACCTATGCCCTTGATTATTGTTCCTTTTATCATGAAGTTTTCCTTTCGGAATGTTATTTATGCTGAGGGGTTGCCCGGTGTGATGCTGGGAGTGTCGGGAGTGTCAGGTTCGTCGGGCGTGTTGGGCTCATCAGGTTTTACAGAGGGACCTTTGCTGATTTCCACATCTATTTCTGAGCCTTTTTCAACTCTGTCGCCGGCTTCTCTTGACTGGTCTACAATAGTTCCCTTTTCCTTGTTGCTTTCAACGGCTTTTGTCCCGCCCAGTACAAGGTCAGCTTCTTTTAATATTTTTTCGGCTTCTTCCTCGGTTTTACCTGTAAGGCCAGGAACTCGTGTATACTTATCCTCAGCACCACTGGAAACAAAGATTATAACTTCTGAACCGCTTTCTGCCATTCTGCCTGCAGCAGGTGAAGTTTTAATAACTCGTCCTTCTGCAATATCTTCACTGAAATCGTCCTCAATTTTTACTTTAAAACCGCTGTCGCGCAATGCATCAATTGCATTGCCCTCGGTCATATTTTCCACATCGGGTATTTCTATCATCTCCGCCGGAGCGTCACCAAAGGTCAATCTGATTTTAGAAGAATTTTTGATTGACTTGCCGGCTTTAGGGTTTTGTTTTACTACTACGCCTTCTGTATCTTCGGGTATGGCATAGCCTGTATCAAGAACAATATCCAGCTTTTTATATCTGCTGTCCCTAGTAATTTCCATAACCTCATCATAGGTTTTGCCTATAAAGTCGGGGCATTTAATTTCGTTTGAACCGCCGCCGTTTGCAAGGAGTGACAAAAGTACACCAAGTGTAATCATCAACACAACTGCCGCAGCAATGCCTGCAACGATTGCAATGGTATCACCTTTGCTGTTTTTCTTTTTGCCCTTGGGTGCTACGGGTTTTTTCCCTGCAGGAGTAGCTCCTGTGCGTCTTGCCGCTGTGCCGCCTGTTGTGTCCGCAGGGGGATTTACAGGAGGAGTTACGGGTTTGCGTGTGGGAACAGGACTTACGCCTGAGCCAACAGAAACCTTCTTTAAATCTATAAGCATCTGGGTTGCAGACTGATAACGGTCAAGTGTGTCTTTTTGCATTGCCCTCAATATTACAGTATCCAGTGAGGGAGAAACCACAGGATTTATCAAAGAGGGTCTTACAGGCTCTGCGTCAATGTGCTGCATAGCAACGGATATTGCGCTTTCACCTTCAAAGGGGCGGCGGCCTGTTACCATTTCATAAAGCAGGACACCTACTGAATAAATATCAGTTTTTGCATCGATATATGAACCTCGCGCCTGTTCGGGGGAGAAGTAATGAACGCTTCCCATAGCCAATCCGCCGGTGGTTATTGTTCCCTGATTTAACGCCTTGGCAATGCCAAAGTCGGTTATTTTTAATATTCCTTCTTTTGTAATAAGGATGTTTTCGGGTTTTATATCCTTATGTACAATGCCCTTTTTGTGAGCGTGCTCAAGTCCTGAGCAAATCTGTGCAGCAAAGTCTACAGCTTCCTTTTCAGGAAGGGCGCCCTTGGCACTTAAATACTGCTTTAATGTGATGCCCTCTACATATTCCATAATAATGTATTCAACATCGCCCTCGTTGCCAACATCGTAAATAGACACAATATTGGGGTGAGTAAGATTTCCTGCTGACTGTGCCTCAATTTTGAATCTTTTTATAAAATCTTCGTCGTCGCGGAACTCAGGGCGTAACACCTTAATTGCCACATATCTGTTTAACACAAGACACTTGGCAAGGTACACTATAGCCATACCGCCGCGGCCGACTTCCTCTATAATTTCATATCTTCCATCTATAATTTTTCCGTTTGTCATAATAAACTCTCCAATCAATCGGTATTAAAACTTAATAAGTATAACTGTGATGTTGTCGTGACCGCCTGCGTTTTCGGCTTCACAAACCAGCTTATCAGCAAGGTTTTCAAAGTCCTTGCTTTCTGTAATAAGTGAGAGGATTTTTTCGTCCTCCACCATATTCACAAGTCCGTCGGAGCACAAAAGGATAATATCTTCAGGCTCAACTGTAAACTCATAAATATCGGTCTCTACCGAGCTGTTTGTTCCGATTGCTCTGGTGATAACATTTTTTTGGGGATGCTGTCGGGCGTCTTCTTTTGTTATGGAGCCGCTTTCAATCAGCATTTCAACCAGCGAGTGGTCTTTTGTTATCTGAGTTATGCTGTTGTCTTTTATCAGGTAGAGTCGTGAGTCGCCAACCTGTGCTGCAGTAACCGTGTTTTCACTGATAACACAAGCGGTGGCTGTAGTGCCCATGCCGTGTAACTGGGGAGATTTAACACTCATTTTATAAATTGCGTTATTGGCGCATTCTATAGCTTCGAGTAACATATCTTTGGTGTCAGAGTCAGAGCTTACCACGCCGTCTTTTATCATTTTTACAGCTTCGGCGCTGGCTACTTCGCCGGCGTTATGCCCGCCCATACCGTCGGCAACAATGGCAAGCAATGCACCACTGGAGTCTAATTCTGACACAAAGAATGAGTCTTCGTTCACTGCGCGGATTTTACCAACGCTGGTGGCTGAACTTATTCTCATAATAATCTGCCTTCCTTCTTTATTTTCTGATTAATTTTCTTCCTGTTTTCTTCTAAGCTGTCCGCAGGCGGCGTCAATGTCCGAACCAAGCTCGCGCCGCACTGTTGCATTCAGTCCGCGGGAGCAAAGCGCTTCGCAAAAGGCGCGGGTTGCCTCGCGGGTGGTTTTTTTGTAATTTCTTTCCCTTACATTGTTTACAGGGATTAAATTTATATGAAAGAGCCCGTGGCAAAAAAGCCGTGCGAGTTCTTTAGCACACTCTTTTGTGTCGTTTTTGCCCTGAATAAGGGCGTATTCTATGCTTATTCTTCTGCCTGTTTTCTTTATATAATCCTTCATTGCTGTAACCAGAGTATCAAGTGGGTACTTTCGGTTTACAGGCATAATCTCGGACCTCATATCGTTAAAGGGTGCGTGCAGTGATACCGAAAGGGTAATGGGAAGATTTAATTCTGCCAGTTCATAAATTTTTGGCACAATTCCGCAAGTGGAAAGTGAAATGTGACGGTAGCCGATATTTAAGGTATCGGGGTGGTTTACAATTTTTAAAAACTTTATCACATTATCGTAGTTATCCAAAGGCTCACCAATGCCCATCATAACAATGTTTGAAATGCGCTCGCCTGTTTCTTCCTGTGCTGCAATTATCTGTCCGATAATCTCACCCGCAGTAAGGTCTCGCACCTTGCCGCCAATGGTTGAGGCACAGAAGTTGCAACCCATTAAGCAACCTACCTGTGAAGAAACGCAAAGGGTATTGCCGTGGAGGTACTTCATAAATACGCTTTCGATAAAATTTCCGTCAGCGAGGCGGAACAAAAACTTAACTGTACCGTCTTTTTTGGACACTTGCTTTTGAGCGGTGGCGAGACTCTCGATACAATAGTTTTCTGAAAGCTTTGCTCGCAAATCCTTGGATAGGGTGGTGATTTCGTCAAGATTTTTCACCTTGAAGACCGCAGGATACAACTGACGGGCGCGAAACTTTGCCTCACCCAAAGAGGTTATTAAATTTTCTGTTTCTTCATAAGTAAGACTGCGTAAATCAGTTTTCAAATCAGATTCTCCTTAAACGGCAAATAAAGAAGCCGTCGCTTTTATCTGTGTCGGGGTAAATTTCGATATATCCCTTTTCTCCGGAAATTAGGGCACAGCCCTTAATGTGGGGGCTGTCAATTTTGTCAATTACAAGGTCGGGGTTGTGCTTAATAAAGGTGTTTATCATCTCAATGTTTTCCTTGGGATTCATTGTGCAGGTGGAGTACACCATAACACCGCCCTGCTTTAAATAGCGATATGCAGCGTACAGTATTTCGTGCTGAATATCGTTTATTTCTTTAAAGTCAGTAATGTTTTCTTTATATTTTATGTCGGGCTTGCGCCTTATAATTCCAAGGCCGGAGCAGGGAACATCAGCCAAAACCTTGTCGGCTTTGCCAATCAGTTTTTCGTCTAAAACGCAAGCGTCGTGTGGGTATGTTTTTATTATATTGATGCCCAGATTTTCTGCAAGGTAGTCAACGCTCTTTAAGCGTGACTCGTAGATGTCTGTGGCATAGATTTTTCCGTTGTTTTCCATAAGCTCGGCAATGTGCGTGGTTTTACCGCCGGGGGCAGCGCACAAATCCAGCACCAAGTCACCAGGCTGGGGAGAAAGTGCTAAGGAAACTAACTGTGAGCTTTGGTCCTGTACGGAAAAAAGTCCCGAAAGCTTTTTTCTCTTTTCTTCTGTTGCGCCGTAAAGGTACAAACCGCAATCGGTATAGGGTGTTTTTTCGTATTTAATATCTAAAATGTCGAGCTTTTTGCAAAAGGTGTCCATATCGGTTTTTAATGTATTGATACGCACGCACAGCTCGGGGGCTGTGTTTCCTGCCTGCATAAGGCTTTCTGAACGCTTTTCTCCAAAAGTGTCCACAAAAAACTGCGTAAGTGGCAAAGGGTATGAATATTTTACCGAAATCTTCTCAATAGGGTCTGCAATTGCCGACAGATTGATACTACCGTCCTTTTCGGAGTTTCTGATTATGGAGCGGAGTACTGCGTTTGTGAAGTCGGCAGCGCGTCTGCCTGCGTTTTTCTTGGCAAGCTCTACAGACTCGGAAACCGCTGCGTGATAGGGCACTTTATCCATAAAGAATATCTGGTATGTACCCATTCGTAAAACATTTAATACCTTGGGGTCTATTTTTTTAAGTCTTAATGTGGAGTTTTTGCGGATGATGTAGTCAAGAAGAATTTTGTTTCGAAAAATTCCGAAAACCAGCTCTTTTACAAAAGCAATATCGCAAGCATTAAGCTGGGAGGAACGAATTACATCTGTAAACACAAGGTTTAAATATGCACCGCGACTCTCAGTTTCGTATAAAATTTTAAGAGCTGTTTTTCTCATAATGACATCTCCTTACATCATTGATATTCCGCGCTCGTCCAATATTCCTGTGCGAAGTACAGAGTAGTCACCTGCGCAAAAGTCAGGAATGTATTTTTCAAGGGCAGTAACGAACAAGTCAGCTTTTAAGTTAGCTTCACTTCCTGCAGAAATTACGGCGCGAAGTACACCGTCATCTGTCACATACATATCCATAATGTCTGCACGGATGTCGGCTAAGCCTTCTGAGCGCTTGGTTTTTTTGATAACCTCCACGGAGGATAAAGCCATAAATTCGTCCACCTGCTCCTGTGTTATGGGTGCAGGAAAGCGGAATTCGTAGCTTGCATAGCGGATGGCTTTTGCCTTTTTGCTTGTTTCGTTTAGTTGTGTAATCTGGGGAATTTCCATGCCCAAGGGAAGCTGACCCTTTAATTTTTTCATACAGTCAAGCATACCAACGCCGTCGCGAAATTCCACATCAATATATTCACAAGCTGACTCAAACCCAACCGATAAGGGCAAAAGCACCGACATCTTGGGATGTGGGTTAAAGCCCTCAGAGTAGCAAAGCGGCAAATCCGCCCTGTGGAAAATTCGTGTAAACAGGCGGATTAAGTCTAAGTGCGACACATATTTCATATCGCCGTATTTTGTAAACTGGAGTCTGAACTTAGCCACACAAACCACCTCCAAATGCTTGCATTACACCGCAGCCTGAACAACCCTCGCGGCAGTTTTTGGTGGTTTCGCCACGCTTGGATTTTTCGCTTTCTGATATTAAGAATTTCTTTGAAACGCCAACATCGATGAAGTCCCAAGGGAGAATTTCTTCGTAGTCACGCTCACGAGTGTTATAAAAGTCGGGATTGATTTCTGCTTGTTCAAAAGCCTTGTACCACACATCGGGGCGGAAGTGCTCATGCCAGCTATCGAAGCGTGCACCGTTCTTGAATGCCGCCTCAATGGCATCGGCTAATTTTCTATCGCCACGGGCAACGATACCCTCTAAAATGCTCAAGGCGGAGTCGTGCCAGTTGTATGATACATAGCGGTTGTTTATTTGTTCTTTTAAGAACATTTGCTTTGTGAAAATTTCGTCTTTTGTGTTTTGTGCCACCCATTGAAAAGGTGTAAAGGGTTTTGGCACAAATGACGAAACACTTACTGTTACACGCAGATTTTTGTTTCTTATTTCGTTGGGCGTGTGCTTATAAATTGACACAACCTCGTCGGCAAGATGTGCAATGCCTGCAATGTCGTCGTTTGTTTCGGTAGGAAGACCGATCATAAAGTAAAGCTTGATTGTGCCGTAGCCGCCATTAAATGCCATTTGGGCAGCATTGGTCAGGTCTTCTTCCGTTATGTTTTTGTTTATTACATCACGCAAGCGTTGCGTACCTGCTTCAGGGGCAAAGGTGAGGCCTGATTTTCTGACCTTTTGTACCTTTTGCATAAGCTCCATTGAGAAGTTGTCAAGTCGGAGCGAGGGAAGTGACAGACTGATTTTTTGTTCTTCCGTAAGGTCTAAGAGTCCGTCTGTTAATTCCTTTAAACGAGTGTAATCGCTTGTGGAAAGTGAAGAAAGTGAAATTTCTTCATATCCTGTGTTTTTAATTAATCGCTCGGCTAAGGAAAGAAGTGTCTCAGGGCTTCTTTCACGCACGGGGCGGTAAATCATACCTGCCTGACAAAATCTGCATCCACGGATACAGCCACGGAAAATTTCAAGCATAATTCTGTCGTGGACAACCTCCATAAATGGAACAATTATATTATCAGGTGCAAAGCATTTATCAAAATCTTTAATAATGCGCTTTTTAACTGTATCGGGAGCGGCGTCATAATTTTTTGTAAATGATTTTATTGTGCCGTCTTCGTTATACTCTACATCGTAGAACTTGGGAACATAGATGCCCTCGATTTTTACAACTTCAGCTAAAAATTCGTCCTTGGTTTTGCCCTCTGCCTTCATAGTGCGATAAAGGTCCATAACCTCCATCATAACCTCTTCGCCTTCGCCCATCATAAAGAGATCAACAAAAGGTGCGAGTGGTTCGGGATTATAAGCACAAGGGCCGCCTGCACAGATTATGGGGTATGAGTCATCACGCTCATCAGACCGCAAAGGAATGCCGCCTAAATCCAGCATATTTAAAATATTTGTATAGCTCATTTCGTACTGAAGAGTAAAACCCAGAAAATCAAAATCACGGGCGGGCGTTTTGGTTTCTAATGAGAAAAGGGGAATATTATTCTTCCTCATTTGTTCTTCCATATCCACCCAGGGGGTGAAGAAACGCTCGCAATAAATATCTTCTGCTGAGTTTAAGAGGTGATAGAGTATCTTCATACCAAGGTGTGACATACCTATTTCGTAAACATCAGCAAAGCAAAAGCCAAAGCGGATATTGATGCCGTTTAAATCTTTGTGTACGCTGTTAAATTCGTTTCCAATGTATCGGGAGGGGCGCTCCACGACCTTTAAAATTTTATCTAAATTCATCTTAAGTCCTTCCTGCTATCTGTTTCAGATAACTGAGAGAGTGAAGTTTGTATCCTGTTATATTTTCAAGCATTTTTTCTGTTGCTGCTTCGAACTCGTCCAGGTTTTGCCTTGGCAAAGAAAATGAAAAAGCTTTTTTGTTGTCTGCATCTTGCACATAGCGCATAGCAGTCAGGGTGTCTTTTGTTATAATCTGTGTGTCGGGTAAATTTCCGCATGAGCGACACACAATGCCGCCCTCGGACGGTGAGAAAAAGCACAACTCGTCAGTATCGCCGCATTCTACGCATCCGTTTAACTCAGGGGCATAACCCAAAAGGCACAAAAGCCTTAGCTCAAAAACGCACTTTATAAGGCGCAAGTTCTTTTGTGAATTGGAAAATAAATAAAAGGTGTTGAGTAGCAAGGGTATTAAAGCACGCGCGTCCGTAGCATCGGGAGAAATTGCTGCCGCTGCCTCTGCGGCGTAGGTGGCGTATGAAAGCCGCTCAATATTTGCGCTGAGTCCGTAAAAGCCCTCGCAAAGGGAAGTTGATGCCACAATGTAGCGCCCCTTTGACTCCGTCAGTAAAAAGTCTGAATAGGAAAACAGTGAACACCCGGCAGAAAGCTTGCTTTTCATACTTTTTATGCCTTTGGCACTTGCTGAAATCACGCCTGAATTTTCAGTTAAAATCTTGATGATTGCGTCCTTTTCGCCGACAAATGTCCTGCCCAACACGACGCCTTTTGTTTTTATTTCCATACTTAACCCTATATTTCAAATCCAAAGTTTGCGATTTTGCCTCGCTTGTTTCGCCAGTCCTCGTTTACCTTAACCCAAAGCTCAAGATAAACTTTTTTTCCGTGGGCGCGCTCTAAGTCCTCTCTTGCCTGAGTGCCGATTTTTTTAAGAACCGCACCGCCCTTGCCTATGATAATGCCTTTGTGGGATTGCTTTTCACAGTAAATGTTTGCCTCGATTTTTAAGCTGTCCTTTTTGTCCTTCATTGAAAAAATCTCAATGGCAATACCGTGGGGAACTTCCTTGTCAAGGGAGCGGAGTAACTTTTCGCGGATAATTTCTGCCGCAATCTGACGCTCGGGCTGGTCTGTAACCATATCCTCGGGGAAGAACTGAGGTCCTTCGGGGATAAAGGGTATGATTTCTGCCATTACTGCATCAACCCCGTCGCGCCTCATTGCTGAAATCGGAACAACTGCCGCAAAATCATATTTTTCGGTGTACTTTGTGATAACTTCTAAAAGCACATCTTTTTTTACTGTGTCAATTTTATTTATAACTAAGATTACGGGAGCTTTTTGCTTTTTTAACCCCTCGATAATTTTTTCTTCTGTTCTGCCAACATTGGGAATAGGCTCAACTAAGAAAAGAATAGCATCGGTATCCTGCATAGCATCACGGGCGTTTTTGACCATAAGCTCTGCCAATTTGCTTGTAGGCTCGTGGATACCCGGAGTGTCGGTAAAGACAATCTGCATATTTTCTTGGGTTAATATTCCTAAAATGTTGTTTCTTGTGGTTTGTGGTTTGCTTGAAATAATAGCAATTTTTTCGCCCACCAAACGGTTGATAAGTGTTGATTTACCTACATTGGGGCGTCCTATAATGCTTACAAAGCCTGATTTAAATTCCATATGATACCTCTATTTTAAAAATTTCTTTCCGTGGAGTAATACTGTAAAGCCGAATTTTGGAAGTGCCAGCATTCTTATAAATCTTGAGGGTTGTTTTAATAATCTGTAAAACCACTCAAGTCCGCACTTTTGGAAAAACTCGGGTGCGCGCTTAACTTCTCCTGCAAAAACATCCAGCGAGCCGCCTATACCCATTGCAACCCGTGCTGACAGGTCGGAATGTGCGTCAATCCAGCGCTCCTGCTTGGGAAAGCCGAGGCAAACAAAAAGTATGTCAGGGCTCTTTGCGTTAATATCGGCAATAATTCGTTTTTCTTTTTCTTCGTCAAAGTACCCGTCAGAAATCCCTACAATGTTGATGCCGGGGTAGAGCTCCTTTATTTTTTCCGAAGCTTTTTCAGCAACTCCGGGCTTTCCGCCAAAAAGGTAGAGGGTTTTGCCTAAAGGTGCGCATCTTTCTAATAGTTTATTTGCCAAGTCAAATCCTGAAACACGCTCAGGCAGGGGACGCTTTAAGATTTTTGAAGCGTGCACCACGCCAATACCGTCGGCAGTAATGAGGCTACCGCGATTTAAGACAGTTGCGTAGTCGGGATTTTTATATGCGTGCAGTATAATTTCAGAATTTGGTGTGTATACAGATGTAAGACCGCCACTGTCGGTTGCAGCTGTCAAAAAGTCGGTTGCTGCC
>JAGBXV010000060.1 GCA_017629115.1 Clostridia bacterium
ATATGAAACATATCAAACACACCTGTGGTGTACCCTATTTTATACTTTTTCATATGTACCTCCTGCCTTTACGGCATTTTTTACCTCATCTATCGCGTCGCATTTTTGCAATTTCCTTCGCATAAACGGCATTTTTAAAACACCTATCAAGGTACCCCATCCATAGCTTATATGTAGCAACAGAAATAAAAACGGCATAACAAAAAAGAATTTATTAAAACCATTATTTTTAAGAGATAATACAGTATTGGCTACTGCAAATAAAGCATATAGCCCCCACATCAGTGCCGCTAACTGCCACAGGTCAAAAAATGCCAAAATGGTAGTAAATATAATTCCTAACAAAAAACAAAATGGAATAAAGTGATAAATAGCAAGGCACTTAAGACTTACACCCGTAGTTAGTCCTATCCAATAACCGTTACCGTATTTTTGCTTTAGCATTTTCTTAAGGTTGCTTCTTGCATACTGATATGTTACCGCTTCAGGATCAAATAATAATTTAAATCCTGCTTTACGCACTCGATAATGAAACTCGTTGTCCTCTGTGCGAAGCAAATTTTCGTTAAATCCGCCAACAGTAGCAAAAACTTCTCGTCTATATACCGCGTGAAACATAGTGTTTACATAACTCTTTTCCCCTGTGCGCCTTGATTTATTTATGCTACTGCCAAAGAGAGAATTTTCAGTTTCAAGCAAGAGCTTTCCCCACTCTGTCTTGTTTTCTACCACGCACGGTCGCGGTCCACCTGTTACATACTCGCCCAAATCTATATTTTCCATGCATTTTTCAATATAAGTTTCAGGAATGTGAGAGTGTGCGTCTATCCTCGCAATTACATCGCCCGTAGCAGCAGAAATCGCAACATTCCAGCCTGACGCCTGATTTTTTTTAGGGTTGTCCACAACTTTTACTGAATAAAATCCATGGTCTGCACCTTTAAAATCCAGCATTACCTCTTTGGTTCTATCTGATGACGTAGCATTCACCAGCACTACTTCCGTTAATTCTTTTGGGTATGTTTGAGATAAAATGTCTTTAAAAAGCTTCGGCAAAAATTGTTCTTCATTGTAAGCGATAACGCAAACAGAAACAGTTCTCATATCTCCACTCCTGTCTCTTCTTTTTCAGGTGTAATCACCGCAAAAAAAGTCATAAACATAAGTTTTATGTCGCCAAAGAAACTGAAATTTTCCATATATTCAAGGTTGAATTTCATCTTCTCCGGTAAAATTTCTTCTATGTAGGTTTTGTCCGCATCGCTTGACGCTGAAATCAGGCGTTCTTCGTCTTTGTAGCGAATTGATGCCAAGGAAGTTATACCCGCAGGCAAAAGCAATGTAGCATACATTTGGGGAGTATACGAACTCACATATTTTGGCACTTCTGGACGAGTGCCCACAAAGCTCATATCGCCTTTCAAAATATTTATAAGTTGCGGAAATTCATCAAGCCTGTATTTACGCAAAAACTTACCCACTTTTGTAATTCGCACATCTCCGTCGGTAGTAACCGCAGCGCCCAGACTTTCAGCATTTTTGACCATAGTGCGGAATTTATAAATTTTAAATTCCTTACCGAAGGTAGTTACGCGCTTTTGGCAAAAGAACACACCTCCACGGGAATCTGCCGCTATAGCAAGAGCAATGATTCCCATAGGTATCAAAAGAATAATAAGCACAACTAAAGATACCGCCACATCAAAGGCACGCTTTAGGATACGGCTTATTTTACGCTTTTTTAGCTTTTCGTAAATCGCGCGCGTCGTATCATTTTTAAATTCTTCAGGCAAACTGTCAAAAGCCTTTAAAAACATAATTTACTCTCCTAAAATTTCTCTGACCTTACAGCACACATAATGAGCATCATCCTCACTCATTTTGCTGTTTAGAGGTAACGACACTTCATTTTCAAATTTTTTGTATGAGTTAGGATAATCTTTAATGTCAAAACCTAAATTCTTATACGCCGTAAGTAACGGCAACGGCTTATAATGAACATTACAAGCAATTCCTGCCTCTGCCATTTTTATGATAAATTCGTTTCGCTCCTCCATTGTTTTTCCCACAAGATTTGCAAGATACAAATGCCCTGAGGACTGATATACATCTGTATAGTGTGCAAGGGCAGTCACGCTTTCAGGCAATTCACTGTTGTAAATTTCTATAAGCTTTTTGCGCTTATTTAACATTTCTTCGTAGCGTTCAAGCTGAACAAGACCTATGCTTGCTGCAACATCAGTCATATTGCACTTATAAGCAGGAGAAACTATATCATACTCCCACGCACCAAGCTGTGTTTTTGCTAAAGCGTCTTTTGACTGACCGTGAAGCGACAAAAGCATCAACTGTCTGTAAATTTCATCGTCGGAAATTCCGCAAATTGTGTTCCATGTAAGTGCTCCGCCCTCAGCTGTTGTAAGGTTCTTAACAGCGTGAAAAGAAAAGCTTGTAAAATCAGCACACTGACCTGCTTTTTTCCCCTTGTAGCTTGCTCCAAATCCGTGAGCACAGTCAGAAATTACTGCCACTCTGCCCATTGCTTTCTGTATTTCTCCACTGGGTTTAAAGAGGTGCACTTTTTCCTTTGCAATATCTAAAATTTTATCATAATCGCACATTACACCCGCAATGTCTACAGGAATAATGGCCTTGGTTTTTTCTGTTATGGCGTCGCGAAGTTTGTCATAATCAATATGAAAACTGTCAGGAGCAACATCCACAAGCACAACTCTAGCCCCAACATGGCATCCTACACTTGCACTTGCTGTGTATGTATAAGCACAGGTTATAACTTCGTCTCCCTCGCCAATGCCAAGGAGTCTTAATGCCATTTCCATACAGGCAGTGGCAGAGTTAAGACATACCGCCTTACCTGAGGAATTGCCGCAATATTCTGCGATTTTTCTTTCAAATTCTTTAGTTTTTGGACCTGTTGTTATCCATCCGCTTCTCAGAGCTTCTGTTACTAATTCAACTTCGCGCTCAGTAATATCCGGCGGTGAAAAAGGTATTTTTCTCATGTTGTTCCCTCTTTACATCTAAATTAAACATACCAAAAGTTATTATATAATAATTGTATCCTAAAACATAAAAATAGTCAAGTCTATTCTATCAGCTCCAGCACATCATCCTCATAATCAAGCCCATGCCTTTCTACATTTGTATAACTGTCAGGAACATCGCCAACAACAACTGCCGAAGCAACAGGAACAGATGCAGTTATCTTCATGCTTTGCCTTATGGTTGGCATCAAAACGGACACATTGGCGTGAACCTTTGCCACCACCTCAAAGGCTGTCTGATTTATTCCTGTATCGTAAAATCGTGTTTCAATATCCGCTACCGCATAGCCGTAGGGCACAATTTTTATTGGCACGCGAGGGCCTACCCCGTAAAATATGTCCGTGCCCGAAAGCGTTCCCAATGGGATTGACAGTTGGCTTTCGGAAATCCCGTTAAGAGCTTCTGTCACCTCA
>JAGBXV010000061.1 GCA_017629115.1 Clostridia bacterium
AACTCTGCCGCAAACAGCAGGCAATGAGCTTGATTTTGTTATAATTTCATAAGCGCCCTCAAAGTCGCCTTCTGCCACGCGTTCGATAAATGCAGGAATGTCAATCCCCACGGGGCATCCGCCCATACAGGGCTTGTGCTTACAGTTCAAGCAGCGTTTTGCTTCATCAATGGCCATTTCAGGCGTGTAGCCTAATGCTACCTCGTCAAAATTTTTATTTCTCACATCTGCTGCTTGTTGGGGCATAGGATTTTTAACTAAACTCATATTAGGCATATTATTCTACCTCCTTTTTGAAGAGGTTACAGGTGGCATCGAACGCGTGTCGCTCAAAATCTTTGTACATACTGCCACGGTCCATAGCTTCGTCAAAATCAACTAAATGACCGTCAAATTCAGGACCGTCAACGCAGGCAAACTTTGTTTCGCCGCCAACAGTAAGTCTGCAACCGCCACACATACCTGTGCCGTCTATCATAACAGGGTTCATCGAAACTACGGTTTTTATGCCGTACTCCTTGGTGAGCTTAGCCACAAACTTCATCATAACCAAAGGACCGATAGCAATAACCTCGTCGTATTGGTTGCCTGCCTCGATTAACTTTTTCAAAGCATCTGTAACAAGACCTTTTTCCCCAACTGAGCCGTCATCGGACATAATGATAAGCTCGGATGATGCAGCGCGGAACTCATCTTCTAAAATAAGCAAATCGCGATTTCTAAAACCAACAATCGAGTGAACGCAGCAACCCTGCTCATGGAGTTTTTTGGCAACAGGGTAGGCAATAGCACAGCCAACGCCGCCGCCGACAACGGCAACTTTTTTTAAGCCCTCTGTGTGTGTTGCACGACCCAAAGGACCTACAAAATCGGAAATAAATTCACCTTCGTTTTTCTGGTTTAAAAGTGCTGTTGTAGCCCCTACAATCTGGAAAATTATTGTGATTGTGCCGGCCTTGCGGTCAAAGTCTGCAACGGTTAAGGGAATACGCTCGCCGTCGTCTGTAACACGAAGTATTACAAACTGTCCGGGCTCGGCTTTTCTTGCCACTAAGGGAGCTTCAATTTCCATCAATGTAACGGTGGGGTTGAGCACCTTTTTCTTTACGATTTTAAACACGGTGTTTGCCTTCTTTCAAAGAATAAACTATAAAGGTAATTATATCAAAAAAATAAGCAAAAGTAAAGGAAAAATTGCATTATATTGCACATTTTGGTGTGCTAACATAAATTTGAGGGAGGTGAAAGATGTGAGAAAAATTTTGATGAGATTATGTGATTTTCTAGAAAAAAAGCTTTACGCTGAGCCTACTTATCAGGAAATGATGAAGGTGCTTGACCGAACAAAGTATAAGCTGTCACAGGCAAAGGCTGAAATTATTTATCTTGAGGATCTTGTGAAACTGATTAAAAACAAAGATTAAACAATTACTTAATGTCTTTTTTTAGTATGTGCTTTTTAAAAAGTCTATATGTTCGTACAATAAGGTTTAAAGGTAGATAAAAGTAAATAGTTGAAAAACCGTTCAAAGCATTATTTAGACGCTGATTGTAAATGGGGTAATCGTAGGGCTTTGAATGACAAAACAGCGGCGTTAACACAAGGCGTCTTTGCTTACCACACATTTCGCATATGTGGTACTTTTTAGTAAGGATAAAATCTTTTGATTTGCGATAATATGTTTTGTTAACGCCGTTATAACAATAAACACAGTATTCTGCCCATCTCATATGCAGTCCTCCAAATTAAAAAATGCGCCAGCCATAGCCGACGCATGAAAAATGCAGCTATGATTCTGTTGCGACACAGTTTATACCAACACAGGCTATAATAATCAAAGCATACATTTTTACCGATAGTATGCCTGTGTTTTAAAATATTAAACTGTGTCGCAGATATAGTTTATCACATCATGGAAAAAAATACAACTTAAAAAATAAAATAATTTCTCGCGCATCGCAATGGGCTGAAAAAAATGGATGCAGAATGGACAGATGAAACCGAAGGCTTTGCCCGAAGGCGTACGAGTGGTACGCCGAGTGGTGACAGATGTCCGTTCTGCGTCATTTTTAAAGACCAGTAAAATAAAGAAGCACTCCAAATGGAGTGCTTCTTATAAGTTATTCTACTTAAATTATTTAAGTGTAACTTTAGCGCCAACTTCTTCAAGCTTAGCTTTGATTTCTTCAGCAGCGTCTTTTGATGCAGCTTCTTTGATAACTTTGGGAGCGCCGTCAACCATGTCTTTAGCTTCCTTAAGACCAAGACCTGTAACTTCACGAACAACCTTGATAACCTTAACTTTTTCAGCGCCAGCTTCTGTTAATTCTACATCGAATTCTGTCTTTTCTTCTGCTGCTGCGGCACCGCCTGCAACTGCACCTACAACTGCAACGGGAGCAGCTGCTGATACATTGAATTCTTCTTCAATTGCCTTTACTAATTCTGATAATTCTAAAACTGTAAGAGCTTTAATCTCTTCAATCATAGCTGTGATCTTTTCACTCATTTTAATTTCCTCCTAAAATTTTGTCAATTTTTTTCGTTTAATGTTATCTTTAAATTATGCGGTTTCACCCTGGGTTTCCGCCACTGCATTAAGAGCACGAGCAAGACCTGCGATTGTAGCATTCAAGCCACCTGCAAGCATAGCATACAAGGTTTCCTTTGAAGGTGTCTGAGCCAATGTGTTGAGCTCATCCATTGTCATAGCCTTGCCATCCATAAAGCCTGCTTTTAATGTAAATACTTCGTGAGTTTTAGCAAAATCTGCTAATGTTTTTGCAGGAGCAACAACATCATCAAAGCTGAAAGCTAAAGCTGTAGGTCCGTTTAAGATTTCGTCGAAATCAGAAAAACCTGCCTCATTTGCTGCACGCTTTGTGATTGTGTTCTTTACAACTGCATATTCTACATCGGCGTCACGGAGTTTGTTACGGAGTTCTGTGTCTTCAGCAACTGTAAGACCACAGTAATCAACGAACACACCTGCTGCCGCTGTCTTGAACTTTTCTGCGAGATCAGCAACCATCTGCTGTTTCTGCTGTAAGATTTTTTCACTTGCCATAATTCATTTCACCTCGCTGTGTAAAAATTTAAAGGACTTTTCTCCGCACGCGAAGAAAAGTCCTGAAAATACTATCCAAAAACAATTCCTCGGCGGGCAATTTTAAGCACAATTTGTGCGCCAGCTGTCTGCGGAAAAATTATTTACTTTTAATAAGCAATAGTTATTCTAACATAAGAAATTGCTTTTGTCAAGCAAAATTAGTCAGAAAGTTTTGCCTGGTTGATTTTAACACCGGGACCCATTGTTGAAGCCACTGCGCAGCTTCTGATGTACTGACCTTTAGCTGCTGAAGGCTTAGCTTTGATAACTGCGCCAAGTAAAGCCTTGAAGTTATCAGCGAGCTTTTCAACACCGAAAGATACCTTACCAATGGGACAGTGGATGATGTTTGTCTTGTCAAGACGGTATTCAATTTTACCTGACTTGATTTCGTTAACAGCCTTTGTAACATCCATTGTTACTGTGCCTGCTTTGGGGCTGGGCATTAAACCCTTAGGACCTAACACCTTACCTAAACGACCTACAACGCCCATCATGTCGGGTGTTGCAACAACAACATCGTAATCAAACCAACCGTCGTTCTGAATTTTGGGGATGAGTTCTTCGCCGCCGAAGAAATCAGCACCAGCTGCTTCTGCTTCAGCTAATTTGTCACCCTTAGCAAATACTAAAACACGAGCTGTTTTACCTGTACCGTGGGGAAGAACGATAGCACCACGAACCTGCTGGTCAGCGTGTCTTGAGTCAACGCCTAATTTTACATGAACTTCAACTGTTTCGTCGAACTTCGCCTTAGAAGCTTTAACTACTAAATCTAAAGCTTCTTCAGGATCATAGAGCTTTGCTCTATCTACGAGCTTTGCGCTCTCCTGATAGTTTTTACCTCTAAACATTATTTTTTCCTCCTTTTGTGGTCAAACAAGTGCTTGTGCACTCTCCCACTTAATTAAACAAAAACCGAAAAATTAGTCTTCTACAACGATACCCATGCTTCTTGCAGTACCTGCAATCATGCTCATAGCAGCTTCTAAAGAAGCAGCGTTTAAGTCGGGCATTTTTGTTTCAGCGATCTGCTTAATATCTTCTTTAGATACTGTAGCAACCTTTGTTTTGTTAGGTACGCCTGAACCCTTTTCGATTTTAGCAGCTTTCTTCAAAAGAACTGCTGCCGGGGGAGTTTTTGTAATGAAAGAGAAAGATCTATCAGCGTATACTGTAATAACGACAGGAATGATTAAACCTGCGTCTTTAGCTGTCTTTTCATTAAACTCCTTTGTGAACTGAACGATGTTTACACCGTGCTGACCGAGGGCGGGACCAACCGGGGGAGCCGGTGTAGCTTTACCTGCGGGAATCTGCAACTTGATGTAACCTGCAATTTTCTGTGCCATTATCGTGCACCTCCTTAATAAAAATGTGGTAATGGCGAACAAAGACCACCTTTGTCCTCCCACACGCAAAAGAAAATCTTTCGCGCAACTAACGAGGGTTACCCCTCTATATTTTAAGCTTTAGCTTAAAAAACTTAGTCTAAGACTTCTATCTGTGAGAAGTCCAGCTCGACAGGTGTTTCTCTGCCGAACATAGAAACAATAACTTTTACGATTTGTTTTTCTGTGTTGATTTCGTCAACAACGCCAACAAAGTCGGAAAAAGCACCGCCTGTAACGCGTACAGAAGAACCAACTGAGAAATTAACCTCAACGGTTTTTCTTTCGATACCCATAGCAAACACTTCCTCATCGGTAAGTGGCACGGGCTTAGAGCCGGGGCCAACGAAACCTGTAACGCCGCGGGTGTTTCTGATAACATACCAGGTGTCATCGGTCATAATCATTTTAACAATAACATAACCGGGAAGGAGTTTTCTTAAAACGACCTTCTGTTCGGCACCCTTTTGTTCAACTACTTCTTCCATAGGAACTTTAATCTCTAAGATTTTGTCGTGGAGATTGCGGTTTTCTATGGTTTTTTCTAAGTCAGTCTGAACTTTTTTCTCATATCCTGAAAAGGTATGAACAACATACCACTTAGCTTCGGCCATATCTGTCAAAAGAAGCAAAAGCCTCTTTTTTGCCTCCTCTTCCTTTTAAATTGTACTCAAATGCTCTTATTTAATAAATGTGAGCAAGTAAGTAAACGCAAAGTCTACAAGTGCAATAAACAAAGCAAGAATAATAACAAACGCAAGAACGATACCTGTGTTGTTTACAACCTGCTTAAAGCTGGGCCATGAAATTCTTTTGAACTCTGTTTTTAAATCGCGGAAAAAAGATGCAATCTTGCCGGGCTTCTTTACTTTTGTGTTTTCTGCCATTTGACTCACTCCTTAATCAATTTTACCGACTAAAAAACTTATTTTGTTTCCTTGTGAAGTGTGTGCTTTTTGCAGAATCTGCAGTACTTGTTAAGCTCTATTCTGTCGGGTGTGTTTTTCTTTTCTTTCATTGTGTCGTAGTTTCTCTGTTTACATTCTGAGCATGCGAGAGTAATTCTTGTTCTCATTATTCGCGCCTCCTTATTTATATCTAAAATTTATTAACTGTTTCAGGGTAGGTTACGATTTTTTTCGCGCAAAAAAAAAGAACCTATCCACCCAAGTATCCTATAATATATCATAAAAAGGCTTTTTAGTCAAGCGTTTTTTTGCAAAAAATGCGATATTTTTGGGAACTGCAAAGTATAGTGGTCAAAGTTTTTTAGCTTGTCTATATATTGTATAAATGGGGGGGTCGGTATAAGCCGACCCCACTCTTTTACTGTTCGCCTACAATCTTTACTTCGGGTTCTAAGTCTACACCTGAATTTTCTTTAACTGTCTTTTGCACATAGTCAATCAAATCAAGCACATCTTTAGCTGTTGCGTTGTCAACATTTATTATAAAGCCGGCGTGCTTTTTGCTAACCTCTGCGCCACCGATGCGGTGCCCCTTAAGGCCTGCTTGTTCTATCAGTGCGCCTGCAAAGTGTCCCTCAGGACGGCGGAAGGTACTGCCTGCCGAGGGGTATTCTAAGGGTTGCTTATCTTTTCTGCGAGCGTTTAAGTCACGCATAGTAGCTATAATTTCTTCTTTGTTTCCTTTATTTAATGTGAGCTTGGCAGAAACGATGATTTTATCACCCTGTGTAAAAATACTCTGTCTGTAGCCAAAACCGCAGTCTGCACCAGCAACGGTCTTTACCGTGCCGTCATTATCTATATAGGAAACTTCCGTGATTACATCTTTTATTTCGCCGCCGTAGGCGCCAGCGTTCATATAGATTGCACCGCCCAAAGAGCCGGGGATGCCTGATGCAAACTCAAGTCCTGTGAGCTCGGCGTTCTTTGCTTCTGCCGAAAGCTTTGCCAAAGAAACAGAAGCACCTGCTAAGATATAGTCATTTTTTGCGTGGGCGTAGTCAAAGCCGTCGCCAAGCTTTATCACAGCACCTCTTATGCCTTTGTCGCAGATTAAAAGGTTGGAGCCTGCGCCCAATAAAAAGTAGGGAACGCTGTTTTCCTTTAAAATGTTTAATACGGTAAGCAGCTCCATAAGGTTATTGGGGCACACAAACAAATCGGCTGTTCCACCTGTTTTAAAGGAGGTTAACTCTTTTAAGGAAACATTCAGTTCTACCTGCCCCAATATCGTTTCAGTTATGAGATTTTTGATTTTTTCCATAGAAATCTCCTATTCAAAATCGGCTTGATTCATTATTCTATCGTTTAATTCTTCCGCTGCGTTATAACCCATTTTGCGTTGGCGGGCGTTCATAGCAGCAACCTCAACAATCATAGCAAGGTTTCGTCCGGGCTTGATGGGAATGGTTAAAGTTGGAACTTCAATGCCCAAAATAGACATTGTTTGTGAATCGATGCCCAGTCTGTCGTAAGCTTTGCCCTGTTGCCAGTTTTCGAGGCTTATAACAAGGTCAATGTTTTCGGTGTCTTTTACAGCACCCATGCCAAAAAGGCGCTTTACATCTACTATACCTATGCCACGAAGCTCAATAAAATGACGGATAATTTCGGGTGCTGAGCCAACAAGGGCTTTGTTTGAAACTCGTCTTATTTCAACGGCATCGTCTGCAACAAGTCTGTGACCGCGCTTGACAAGCTCGATAGCGGTTTCTGATTTACCTACGCCTGATTCGCCTAAAAGTAGAATACCTTCGCCGTAAACCTCAACCAAAACGCCGTGCATCTGGGTCATAGGAGCTAACGCTACATTCAGATAAAGGATAATAGCACTCATAAAGCGTGATGTGCTGTAGTCGCTTACATACACTGCTCGGTTGTACTTTTTGGCACAGTCAACAAGCTCGGGAAAGGGCTTAAGTCCGCGGGTGAGCACAACTGCAGGAACAGGCTCCTTTAAAAGGTGTTCAACAGCGGCGTATCTGCCCTCCGAGGATAAAGACTCAAGGTAGGTGTATTCAACCATACCGATAACCTGAATGCGCTCGGGGTCAAAATATTCAAAGTAGCCTGCAAGCTGTAGACTGGGGCGGTTAACATCAGCAACGGTGATTTCAATGTCGCCGCAGCCCTCGTGCGTTACAACAGGCGTTAAAGTATATTCTTCAACTATTGCTGAAAGCTTAACGGAAGTTTCCATAGTATCAAATCCTTTCAAAAAATACATATAAATATATTATACACCAAAAGTTCGCGAAATTAAAGAGGAAAATGAAAAAATTACCTTGAAAGTTCTATTCTTTTCTGTTATTATAAGTACAAACACATTAAACTAAGGAGAGATTCCAATGAAAGCAGTAGTAACAGTAGTAGGCAAGGACCGCACAGGAATTATTGCCCGTGTAAGCGGATACCTTGCAGAAAAAGAGATTAATATTTTAGACATTTCCCAGACAATCATGCAGGATTTGTTCACTATGATAATGCTTGTGGATACAGTAGCATCTGACATTACGGCAGAAGCTCTTGCAAAAGATTTAAAATCTATAGGTGAAGAACTCGGCACACAGATAAATGTTCAGCATGAAGGGCTGTTCTCATCTATGCACAGAATATAAGAGGTGGAATTATGGCATTAATTGACAGAAACGATATTCTGGAAACTATAAAAATGTTTTCAGAGGAGCACTTAGACATCAGAACTGTCACCATGGGAATATCGCTTCTTTCCTGTGCGGGCGACGATGTGGATACAGTGTGTCAGAAGGTGTATGATAAAATAACCAAAGCGGCAGAAAATTTAGTGTCCGTTGCTGAGGATATTTCGGTTCGCTACGGCGTTCCTATTATAAACAAAAGAATTTCCGTAACTCCGGCAGCGCTGGTGTTGCAGTCGGAAAATCCCAAGGATTTTGTAAAATTTGCTAAAACTTTAGACGCTGCTGCAATTAAAGTTGGCGTAAACTTCATCGGTGGTTTTTCGGCACTTGTGCAAAAAGGCATTACCCCTACAGAAATGGCAATGATTAACGCTATTCCTGAGGCGTTAGCGTCCACTGAGCGAGTTTGCTCAAGTGTAAATGTTGGGTCTACAAAAGCCGGTATCAATATGGATGCTGTGGCAAAAATGGGTGAAATAGTAAAGGAAACAGCAGAAATTACAAAGGATGCCGACGGCTTTGGTTGTGCAAAACTGGTAGTATTCTGTAACAGCGTTGAGGACAACCCATTCATGGCAGGTGCTTACCATGGTGTTGGTGAGGCAGAGTATGTTATAAATGTTGGGGTATCGGGTCCCGGTGTTGTAAAGTGCGCTCTTGAAAAGGTAAAAGGTGCAGACTTCGAGGTGGTTGCAGAAACTATCAAGAAAACAGCCTTTAAAATAACAAGAATGGGTCAGCTGGTAGCCCGTGAGGCATCAAAAAGATTGGGTGTGCCCTTTGGTATTGTTGATTTGTCGTTAGCGCCCACTCCGGCTGTTGGTGACAGTGTTGCTCATATATTGGAAGAAATGGGACTTGAACAGTGCGGAACTCACGGCACAACAGCGGCTTTGGCACTACTTAACGACGCAGTTAAAAAGGGCGGTATTATGGCATCGTCATTTGTTGGCGGTCTTTCAGGTGCGTTTATTCCTGTAAGTGAAGACGCCGGTATGATAGCGGCAGTTGAGGCAGGTACTCTTTCTTTGGATAAATTAGAGGCAATGACCTGTGTGTGCAGTGTTGGACTTGATATGATTTGTGTACCAGGTACGACTTCAGCCGAAACAATAGCTGCAATAATTGCAGACGAAGCGGCAATAGGTATGATAAACCAAAAGAC
>JAGBXV010000062.1 GCA_017629115.1 Clostridia bacterium
AGAATTAAAAAAACCTACCCCAAAAAGACCGTTTGGTGCTACACAGGGTATCTTTTGGACGACGAGCTGTTATCGGAACGCCGTGCACGATGTGAAGTAACCGATGAAATGCTTTCGTACATTGATATTTTGGTAGACGGTGAATTCAAAACTGAATTGAAGGATTTGCGATTGCGCTTCCGTGGCAGCAGTAACCAAAGAGTTATAGACTTAAAGGCAACTTTAAGCGGCGAAGAAATAATTTGGTGGAAGGATTTATAAGATGAAAACAACAGTTAAATTTACAAAATTAGATAAAAGCGCATCTGTACCGGTATATGGAACTCCCTTTGCAGCCGGTGCAGACTTACGCGCGCTTTTAGATGAAAATATAAAGATTGCACCCGGTGAAACCTACTTTGTTCACACCGGAATAGCAACAGAAATTCCTGAGGGCTTGGTGGGGCTTATTTATGCCCGAAGCGGTCTTGCCTGCAAGCGTGGACTTGCTCCCGCAAACTGCGTTGGCGTTATTGACAGCGACTACCGTGGTGAGATTATGGTGGCGCTCCATAACTACTCAAACAATCCACAGGAGATTGAACCAAACGAACGAGTAGCACAGCTTGTGATTGCGCCGTATATTACGGCGGATTTTGTTGAGGTAGATACATTAGAGGATACCGACCGTGGTGAAGGTGGATTTGGCTCAACAGGAAGAAAATAAAAAATTAAGGCACTCATTGTGAGTGCCTTAATTTTTTATTTTATAAACATCGCATCGCCAAAGCTAAAGAAACGATATTTTTCTTTAACCGCCTCATTATAGGCAGCTAATACATTTTCTCTGCCTGCTAAAGCTGACACCAACATAACAAGTGTTGACTTTGGCAGGTGGAAATTTGTGATTAAAGCGTCTAAGCAGCGGAATTTGTAACCGGGGTAAATGAATATTCCTGTTTCGCCTGAGCAGGGGGAGACATAACCGTTTTCGTCTGCAATGGATTCTAAAACTCGTGTTGAAGTTGTGCCTACGCACACCACTTTTTTGCCGCTTTTTTTCGTTTCATTTATGGTTTTGGCGGTTTGTTCTGAAACTATATAGCTTTCCTTGTGCATTTCGTGGTCGGTTATTTTTTCAACCTTCACAGGGCGGAAAGTGCCAAGACCTACATGCAGGGTAACAAAAGCGAGTTTAATACCACGCGCCTTTATTTCTTCCAAAAATTCTTCATTAAAATGAAGCCCTGCTGTAGGAGCAGCAGCGGAGCCGTCGTGACGGGCGTAAACCGTTTGATAGCGGTCACGGTCGGCAAGTTTTTCGTGAATATAAGGGGGCAGAGGCATTTCGCCGAGTGAGTCTAAAATTTCGTTAAAAATTCCGTTGTAAGAAAACTTCACTATTCTGTTTCCGTTATCTAAAACCTCTAAAATTTCGCCTGAGAGTAACCCATCGCCAAAGGTTATTACTTTGCCGGGGGTACATTTCCTGCCCGGCCGCACGATGATTTCCCAGATGTCGCCCTCTTTTTGTGACAGAAGTAAAAACTCAATGGCAGCTCCTGTGGCATTAGTGCCCAAAAGTCTCGCCGGCAACACTCGTGTATCGTTTAAAACAAGGCAATCGCCTTCGTTTAAATAATCTAAAATATCACGGAAAGTACGGTGTGAAACCTCTCCTGTTTCTTTATCCAGCACCAAAAGGCGGGATGAAGGGCGCTCGGCAAGTGGAGTTTGTGCTATTAACTCCTCAGGAAGAAAATAGTCAAAGTCTGACACCGTCATATTATTTTTCGCCATTGTCATATACCTCGTTATCTGACCAGATGCTTTCCAATTTTTTCAAAGATTCGCTTGCTTCTTTTGGAAGCTTCATGCTGATTGCAACCACCAGCGCGTTGATTAAGGACATAGGTGCAACCAAGGAATCAACAAAGGATTCCATATCGGTTTTTGCAATTAAAGGATAATCACACAAATCAAGAATAGGGGAGTTGGCTCCGTCTGTTATGCCTATAATTGTGGCATTGTTTTTCTTAGCATAGCGCACAGCTCTTATTGTGCGCAAAGAGTACCGCGGCAGAGAAAAAGCAATCAACGCATCGTCTTCGCCTATTCTGAACATCTGCTCAAAAATATCACCTACCGATGTGCCGTTTACGAGCTTAACATAGGGAAAAAGGAAGTTTAAGTAGTAGCTTAAAAATCTTGCCAGAGCAGAAGACCCTCTAAGTCCTAAAATGTAGATTTTTTTTGCTCGGATAAGTGCGTCAACAGAGCCGTCAAAGGCGTTTCTGTCAATCTGTGAAAGAGTAGTTTTGATTTTATCTATGTCCGACTCTAAAACGGAAGATAAAATGTCTGAGTCGTGGTACTGTGAATGAGCGCGTTCCATACGCTGAACGCTTGTGAGCATAGACTTTGCGTAGTCGTTTAACGCCCTTTGGAAATGGCTGAATTTTTCATAACCCAGCTCAGCAGAAAAGCGCACAACGGTAGCCTCGGACACGCCTGTTGCTATTGATAACTGCTCTACATTCATTAAAGCCGCCCTGCCGTAGTTTTCGCGCACAAAGTCCGAAAGCCTTCTGTGGCTTTTGCTCATTTGATTGTAATTTTGGTCTATCTGTGCAATTATATCCATAAGAAACCTCACTGAAAAGTTTACTTTATAAATATAATAAATCTTTTTTGCAAAAAATACAATAGATAAAGGAAATTTTTTTCAAAATAACCGAAAAAATAGTTGATATTTTATGCAGATTTTGCTAAAATGATATTAGGAGGAAATTTTGCTTTTTTAAGAAAAAAGCAAAGGTTTTCGCCAAAAAATTTTTTGTATAATGTAGTGAATGGAAAAAAATTCAAAGGGAGGACATAATAATGGGCAATCAAGTTGTAGACGCAGGCTCAAACATTTCAAATGAGTTGGCAATCGGCATCGGCTTAGGTACAGTTTTTGTAGGACTTATATGCTTGATTTTAATTTGCTACATCATGGGTTCATTGGTAAGAGCTTTTACCAAAGGCGACAAAAAGGCGACCCCTACGCAGACGGCGCAGACCCCTGTAGCTCAGGCACAGGTACCAGTTGCCAATAAGGGCGAGTTTGCAGCGGCAATAGCTTGTGCAATTGCTGAAGATTTGGGAACAGATGTTACAGGTATTAGAATCAAGTCAGTAAAAAAATTATAATAGATCAATTTCGAAAGGAAAGACAAAACAATGAAAACATATAAAGTTAATGTAAACGGCACACAGTACATGGTAGAAATCGAACTTATCGACGGCGCACAGGCACAGGCTGCTGCTCCCGTACAGCAGGCACCTGCAGCAACTGCTGCTCCTGCACCCGCAGCACCCGCGGGCGGAGAATCTGTTACAAGCCCCATGCCTGGCACAATTTTAGATGTTAAGGTTTCAGCTGGTCAGAAAGTTGCAGCCGGTGATGTTTTAATGGTTTTAGAAGCAATGAAAATGGAAAACGAAATTATGGCCCCCTGCGCAGGCGTTGTCGCAGCGGTTAATGTGTCAAAAGGCGCAAGCGTTCAGTCAGGCGACCTCCTTTGCTCAATCAACTAATAAGGGAGGTTTTTACAAATGGAACCTATCTTAAACTTTTTACAGCAGACAGGCTTTTATATGCTGTCCCTTGGCGACAACTGGAAAACAGTTATTATGATTGCCATTGCGTGCGTATTACTGTTTTTAGCTATTGTTAAGAAATTTGAACCCTTATTGTTATTACCCATCGCTTTTGGTATGTTACTTACAAACCTTGTTGGCGCAGGTGTATACCACGAGGAGCTCTTTGCAGGCGGTCATGTCCATTGGGATATGTTTGGTAGTGAAGGCTTTGCACCCGGTCTTATTGACATTTTGTATTTGGGAGTTAAGCTCGGTATTTATCCCTGTTTGATTTTTATTGGCGTTGGCGCGATGACAGACTTCGGTCCGTTGATTGCAAACCCCAAGAGCTTATTGCTCGGTGCAGCGGCACAGTTGGGTATATTCGTAACATTTTTAGGTGTTCGTGAATTATTCCCGATAATAATTTCTAACCTTGACGGTTTTTTGGGTGGCACACATATAGATAAGCTCGCGGCATCAGTTGGTATTATCGGCGGTGCAGACGGCCCAACAGCAATCTTTGTTACATCAAAGCTTGCTCCTAACTTCTTAGGACCAATTGCCGTTGCGGCATACTCATATATGGCACTGGTTCCTGTTATCCAGCCTCCTATTATGAAGGCTTTAACAACAAAAAAGGAAAGACAAATCGAAATGAAGGCATTACGATCAGTGTCTAAAACAGAAAAGATTTTGTTCCCCATTGTTGTTACAATATTTGTAGCATGGTTAGTTCCTTCGGCTGCACCCCTTGTTGGCTCACTTATGCTGGGTAACCTATTGACCGAGTCAGGCGTGTGCGAAAGACTTGCCAAAACAGTTCAGAACGAGCTTATGAACATCGTTACAATATTCTTAGGCGTTTCAGTTGGTGCTACAGCAACAGCGGAAACCTTCTTAAACCCCTTAACACTTTGCATTATCGCAATGGGTGTTGTAGCCTTTGGCATGGGTACAGCAGGCGGTGTATTGCTCGCTAAATTTATGAACTTGTTCTTAAAGAACAAGATTAACCCCCTCATCGGTTCAGCAGGCGTATCAGCAGTTCCTATGGCGGCTCGTGTTTCACAGACAGTTGGGCAGAAAGAAAACCCCAAGAACTTCCTGCTTATGCACGCTATGGGCCCCAATGTGGCAGGTGTTATCGGTTCTGCAATTGCGGCGGGCGTATTGCTTGCATTGTTCTAATTTGAGGTATTCATAGAAAGGACTAAGTTATGAGTAAATTATATATTACAGATACCATTCTTCGTGATGCTCACCAGTCACAGGCGGCAACAAGAATGACAACAGAAGAAATGCTCCCTGCGTGTAAAATATTAGACGACATCGGCTATTGGTCGTTGGAATGCTGGGGCGGCGCAACATTCGATTCATGTATGCGTTTTTTAAATGAAGACCCCTGGGAAAGATTAAGAACTTTAAAGGCTGCAATGCCCAAGACAAAACTCCAGATGCTTTTCCGTGGTCAGAACATCTTAGGCTATAAACACTATGCAGACGATGTTGTTGCGGCATTTTGTAAAAAGTCTATCGAAAACGGTATTGATGTTGTTCGTATTTTTGATGCATTAAACGACACAAGAAATATGGAAACTGCCATCAAGTTCGTAAAAGAGTACGGCGGTATGGCAGAGGCGGCTCTTTCTTACACAACAAGCCCTGTTCACAACGAGGACTACTTTGTTAAAATGGCTTGCGAATTGGAAAAAATGGGCGCAGATGTAATCTGTATCAAGGATATGGCAAACCTTTTACTTCCTTACGATGCCTACAGCTTAGTTAAGAAGTTAAAGGAAAATGTAGGTGTTCCCATACACTTGCACACACACAACACATCTGGTACAGGCGATATGACATATATCTTAGCGGCTCAGGCAGGAGTTGATATTGTTGACTGTGCGCTTTCTCCTATGTCAAACGGCACAAGCCAGCCTACAACAGAAAGCTTGGTGGCATCCCTCGCTGGAACAGAACGAGATACAGGTCTTGACCTTAAGAAAATGAGCGAAGCGGCAGTTCACTTCAGAAATGTTGCGGCTCGTCTTAAGGAAAAAGGTGACCTTGACCCTAAAGTATTAAATGTTGATACAAACACATTACTTTATCAGGTTCCCGGCGGTATGCTTTCAAACCTTATTTCACAGTTAAAACAGGCAAATGCTGAAGATAAGTACTACGAAGTATTGGCAGAAGTTCCGAGAGTTCGTGAGGACTTTGGTTATCCTCCTCTCGTTACACCCACATCACAGATTGTAGGCTCTCAGGCAGTTTTAAATGTACTTGCAGGGGAACGCTATAAGATGGTAACTAAAGAGTCAAAAGGCTTGCTTCGTGGCGAATACGGCAGACTTCCTGCTCCCGTAAATGAAGAAGTAAGAAAGAAAGCAATCGGTGATGACACAGTTATCGAGTGCCGTCCCGCTGACTTGATTGAACCTGAGCTTGATAAGTACAGAGAAGAAACAAAAGATTTTGCAAAGTCAGAAGAGGATGTATTGAGCTACGCGCTCTTCCCGCAGGTTGCAAAGAAATTCTTTGATATTCGTGACGGTCGTGCTGAAGCACCTGCTCCTGTTACAACACCTGTTGCAGATAACAAAGAAAGAGTACTTTATGTGGAAGATTTATCTTAAATAAAAAAATCCCACGATAAGCGAGTGCATCTTAGTGATTATTCATTTTGTACAATACTGATATACAACAAAAATAAATCTTAAATTATATTAATCAAAAGGAGAGAGGGGGCATTTTGCGAGTTGCCCCCTCTCTCCTTTTGGAATCCTCTCTCCCCTAAAACGCCACGCTCGGTCGTGCAAAATTTATCTTAGAAAATACAAACTTGCTATCGCTCAAACAGTATTTCTAAAACAACTGCGTTGTTTACGATAAATTCCGCACTCCCATAAGTTTTTGGAAAAACTTAAGTTCTTCGCACCCAAATTACCGTATGCGGTTGCAAAAACGTGTTTGAGCGAAGCGAGTTTGTTTTTGCAACAAGCGTTAGAGGAAGAGGATACAAAGGGGAAGGGGACTGCCGCAACAGTCCCTTTCCCCTTTGACATAGCTGCAAAACTAATCTTTCAGCACAATGCTGAAACCCAACGCAAATAATTTATCCTTAAGACCAATCCCGTTAAGTGGTGATTTGGTTTTTATGCTCCTACATAGGCTCTGTTTTATGCGACGAAAACTTTAAAAAGAACCGCACCATTGGTGCGGTTCTTGTCCTTTATTTATATATAAACTTAAGTATTATCATCAGTAAAAGTCCGGGCAACCCCAAAACGCCCACAATAGAGGCGGAGGCAATATTTATGCCTATTGTAAGCCCCGTGGCAGCAAAAACGGTGTTAAATATGTAAAGTCCTGCC
>JAGBXV010000063.1 GCA_017629115.1 Clostridia bacterium
AAGGCGTACAAAGGTACGCCGAGAGGTGAGGTTTGTAGATAGTGTAAGGCAACAAAAATAGAGATTCGCGGTTTTGCGAATCTCTACATTATTATATAAGTATTAAAGTATTTGCCTTACACGGTCTACGCTATTTTCACTCGTCTATTCGTCGTACATTTTCATTTGTTCGGCGATATCATCAAAGCTGTTGCAACCGCCATTCTTAACATAAAGGAAAGATGTTGTCATACCTGAAATCAAGCAACTCTTAACATCAAGACCTGCTAATAACCCTGCACAGAAACCAGAATTAAAGTTATCTCCGCCACCTGTTGTCTTCTTGGGATTTTCGCAAACGATACCCTGAACTTCCACTTCTCCGCCATCATAAACTGCAGCTGAGCTGTCAACAGGATGAATAATAACTGTACCAATGCCTGAGTATTCTTTGATTGCTCTTGCGATAGGAAGTGAGCCTTCGTATTCGCCGTCGCAAAGTACAGAATGCATTACCATTGCTTCGCTCTTGTTTAAGCCAAGGTATGTGGGTGCATATTCTGAATATTTACCAAACATCTTGAGTGCGGCTTTGATTTCTTCAGGCTGACGCTTTGCACAGTCTGCAATATCAATATATACTTTTCTGTCTTTTTTAGAAAGACGGGGCATTACGATTTCCAAGAACTTTTCATAGATTTCGTGGAAATGAACGAGGTAACTCCAGTTTACCAATGTGATGATGTCTGCATCGTCAAAATATGCTACAAGTTCATCAACGCTTACTCTTTCTATTAAATCATTCCATCTGAGTTTTGAGATTTTTTCGATGTCACTCATAATGATTTTACCATCTTCAAATTCAAAAACATATGAGTAACCGGGTTCACTGATTGAGATTGTTTTGCAGTTTTCGTTAAGTGCAAAAACAGAATTCTTTTCAGGATATCCCATAGCACCTACACAGGTACAGTTTACACCCATATTTGCAAGGCCGTTCATATAGTGCGGACCACAACCACCAAAGTCTGTGCTTTTGATTATAAGTTCAACGTTACCACTGCGACCTGCAAGGCTAGTAATTTTTTCGCCGAACTGGTCGATTGTAGGAAAATATGTACAGTTGTCTTCGTCCTGGCGTGTCTTTACGGGGTGGATGATATAATCCACAAATCCATCAAAACCTGCAGTAACTTTTTTAGACTGTACCACTTCTTTTTTAGCTTTAAACTGTTCTGAATATTTCATTTTCTTCCTCCAAAAAGTATTGTCATACATCTAATATATCACAAAAAATCCCATTTACAACAGAAATAAATAAAAAGCGTGCAGAAAATTTCTGCACGCTTTTTGAGTTTAATTATTTAGATAAGTTTGCTTTTAAGTTTTCGAGTTCTGCTTTGATTTCTGCAGGTAACTTATCGCCGAACTGTGCGAAGTATTTTTCCTGATCAGCAACGTCTTCTAACCAGAGTTTCTTATCTACCTCGAAGAGTTCTTCTAAAGCTTCAGGTGTCATATCGAGATCTGTTGTATCGATAGCGCCTTCTGCGGGGATGTAACCGATTGCACTTTCACGAGCATCAGCTACGCCTGCGCATCTGTCTAAGATCCAGAGGAGTACTCTCATGTTGTCACCGAAACCAGGCCACATGAAGTTGCCTTCGTCGTCCTGTCTGAACCAGTTAACATGGAAGATTTCGGGAGCTTTGTCAGCATCGAGGTCTTTACCCATGTCAATCCAGTGCTGGAAGTAGTCAGCCATGTTGTAACCTACGAAAGGTTTCATAGCCATAGGATCACGACGAACAACGCCAACTGCACCTGCAGCTGCTGCTGTTGTTTCAGATGCCATTGTAGCACCTACGAATACACCGTGGTTCCAGTCTCTTGCCTGGTAAACGAGGGGAGCTGTTTTTGCACGTCTGCCGCCGAATACGATAGCTGAAATCGGAACGCCTTCGGGGTTTTCAAATTCACTTGAAATGCAGGGGCAGTTAATTGCAGGAGCTGTAAATCTTGAGTTAGGATGAGCAAGCTTGCCCTCAAATGTCTTGCCGTTTACCTGCTTACCTGTCCATTCTGTGCAGTTTTCGGGAGGATTCTTATCGAGACCTTCCCACCAAACTGTCATATCATCATTGTTGATAGCAACGTTTGTGAAGATTGTATTTTTCTTTGTTGATTCTAATGCGTTAAAGTTTGTTTTAACACTTGTACCGGGAGCAACACCGAAGAAACCAGCTTCAGGGTTGATAGCGTATAATCTGCCATCCTTACCTTTTCTGATCCAAGCGATGTCATCGCCTACTGTCCAAACTTTGTAGCCTTTTTCCTTTAAGTATTCGGGAGGAATAAGCATAGCAAGGTTTGTTTTACCACAAGCTGAGGGGAAAGCAGCACAGATGTACTTAACTTCGCCCTTGGGATTTTCGAGACCGAGGATGAGCATATGCTCTGCCATCCAGCCCTCTTTCATACCCTGGTATGATGCAATTCTGAGGGCGAAGCACTTCTTACCGAGAAGTACGTTACCGCCGTAAGCAGAGTTAACTGACATGATTGTGTTGTCCTGGGGGAAGTGAACGATGTATCTTTCGTCAGGATTTACATCCTTCTTAGCGTGAAGAC
>JAGBXV010000064.1 GCA_017629115.1 Clostridia bacterium
GGCTGACACTATGTTAGAATATCTTGGTGAAGGGGGCAAAAAAATGAATTGCGATAATATTTTTAAAAGAATTGACGAGCTTGATGCTGAATACATAACCTTCTGGGAGTAATTTTGCTCGATTGAGAGTCGTACCGGTTACAAAGAGGGCGTAGACGCCGCAGGAAATTATATAATTGAAAAAGCACTTGCGCGAGGCTGGGAAGCAGAAAAACAGCTTCAGGATGTATCAGGAAACTGTGTGTGCATTACAATGAACCCTGATGCTAGCGGCGCGCCTGTGTGTCTTTCAGGTCATATGGACACCGTTCATCCTGTTGGACTATTTGGTTCTCCTTGTGTAACAAAAGACGAAGAAAACATCTACGGCCCCGGCGTTGCCGACTGCAAAGGCGGTGCTGTCGCTGCATTTATGGCAATGGTAGCACTTGAAGATATGGGCTTTAGCGCTCGCCCCATAAAGCTGATATTACAGAGCGACGAGGAAACCAACAGCGCAGGCAGCAACAAAACTACCGTTAAATATATGTGCGATTGCGCACAGGGTGCGGTCGCCTTCTTAAACTGCGAGCCAAGCGTTCCGGGAACTGTTGTGCTAAAAAGAAAAGGCATTGCAAAATACACCTTTCACATAACAGGTAAGGCTGCTCATGCCTCAGAGTGTTACAACGGAGTAAGCGCAATAGCCGAAGCGGCTCATAAAATTCTAGAGCTTGAAAAGCATAAAAATCCCGAAGGTATTACAGCAAACTGTGGTATCATTTCAGGCGGAACAGTTATAAATACAGTTCCTGAGAAATGTTTGGTTTCTGTTGATTTTCGCTTCAGCAATGCAGAAGAACTTGAACAGGTAAAGGCTATTGCAGAAAAAGTAGCAAAGACCTCTTACATCGAGGGAACAACCTGCGAGCTTGTTTTAGAATCCTTGCGCGATGCCATGGAGCTCACCGATACAAACACAGCTTTACTCGACAAAATTAACGAAATCTTTGACGAAAACGACCTACCCGCACTTATCATGCGCGCAACAGGCGGAGGTAGCGATGCTGCATACACCACACAAGCAGGCATTCCCACGATAGATTCTATTGGCGTTTCGGGTGGCGGCATACACGCAAGAAGCGAATATGCCAAAATTTCAACACTAAAAGACGCCGCAAAGCGAGTTGCGGCAATTTGTTGCTGTATAGAATAAAAAATAAATCCTGCCAAGGCAGGATTTATTTTTTTGAAAAAACTCTTGCTATTTTAAAAAACCTATGCTATAATACTCTTTGCAAGTGAATAAGGCCTGTTGGTCAAGCGGTTAAGACGTCGCCCTCTCACGGCGAAAACAGGGGTTCGAGTCCCCTACGGGTCACCATTAAAAGAGATATACCTTTTGGTATATCTCTTTTGATTTTCCTTATAGTGGGGACTCGAACCCTGAGAGGGCACGAGCGATTAAAAAAACAGTCCTGTGGACTGTTTTTCAGCGAGTGGTGCGCAGGCGGGTACTGTGGGAAACAGCCCACGGTCGCCAAGCAATAAAGACTTGCAAGGCAAGGCTTTGTCCCCTACGGGTCACCAAAAAGAAGCGACAATTTCCGGATATGGAAATTGTCGCTTCTTTTTTCCTCTTATCTTTTCACTTTGTTATACTCTTTCCTTTATCATACCTGTTTCGTAGCACTCTAAAAGCTGCTTCAAATCGTCTATTTTTTCCGTAATTCTTGCGCCGATGTCGGTGTCCTTTACCCTTATTTTGTCAGCGGAATGCTCAAAAATTACTGTGTCAGACACTATGTCAACATTGTTTGAAATTGCATCGTCAATTCCACGGAAAGGCTCGTGAGCCGAAATTCTCATACCGTCAGCATTGTAAATAAGCGTATATCCCGCAATACCGGTTGATGACTGATACGCACGACAAAATCCGCCGTCAATAAGTATCAGCTTGCCGTTTGCCTTAACCGGTTCTTCGCCTTTTTTCTTTTGCACGGGTATGTGTCCGTTAACTATGTGGGAGCGCTCACCGCCCAAGCCAAATTCTTCAAGAATCATTCCGGCGATTTTTTCATCATTCCAGCACTGATAGTATGTGTTTTTGGGTTCTTCCCATGTGGATTTATCCTCTATCAAAAGTCGCTCAAAGGTAGCGATTTTTTTACGGGCACACAGGGGTGAATCCTTGCCGCACCACAAAAACCACAAAAAGTCCTTGCCGTAACTGCGGGCCAGACTTCCTTCCTTTGCAAAAAATCCCTGACGGGCCGCTTTGTCACAAAAATCCATAAACGCCTTGCCACTTCTTCCCTGTGCAAGGGGAAATTTCATAAATGAGCCGTCTGCTTCCAAAGGAATACAGCCGTGGAAAAGCAAATTTTTATTAAATATCGTGTAGATTTCGCCCTTTTCATACAAAAATCTAACATGAGCCTGAAGCTTTTCTGAACGCATAAATGCATTCTTTAAATACTGCATAACCTCCGCTTCCCTGTCGGTAAGCTCATAGGGATTAGCAGGGTCAACGGTGGGAAAATCCGCATCTTTTAGGGGATAGTCCTTGCCCTCGATGTTTACTGCGCCTGTTTCCCAGTTGATTTTATCCAAAAGCAGGCGGTGTTCCATACCGAAATCTTGATTTCTGAGAATGGTTCTTCCTTCTAACTTAAACTGAATAACGCTAATTGCCTTGTGCATACGGGCAACCAAAACATCGTCGTCTTTTAAGTATTTGTCTCCCTCGGAGTCACCCTTGGGCATATAGTTTGACACATCGCAGTTGCCGTAAATTTCATTGGCAAAAAGCGTCAAGGGGCGCAACGATATGCCGTAACCAATTTCTACAACATCTAAGTTTTTATAAGTAATGGAATTATTTAAAACTGTAGCAATACAGGTCTTTGACCCTGCTGCCGCCCCCATCCAAAGCACATCGTGGTTACCCCACTGGATGTCAATAGAGCGCTCGTGCATAAGCTCGTCTATGATAAGATCGGCTCTGGGACCTCGGTCAAAAATGTCACCTACAATATGCAAATGGTCGATTACCATGCTCTTTATAGCCGAGCACAGGGCAATGATGAAATCTGCCTCCGCGTCAATATTTAAAATAGCATCTAAAATGTTTGCATAGTACTGACCTTTGTTTACTGCATCATAATCGTTATTTAAAAGCTCGTCGATTATATAGTCGTAGCCTGGGGCGGTCTTTGCCAGATGCTTACGGACTTTAGAGCGGGTGTATTTACTGCTGACAAAGCGGCAAACCTCTAAAAGTCGCACCAAGGTCACATTATACCAATCATCGGTGATTTCGCCATAGCGCGCCATGGCCTCAAGTTTTTCTTCGGGATAATATATTAGTGTTGCAAGCTCAGCACGCTCTTTTTTTGTAAGACTTCTTTCAAAAAGCGCGTCTACCTTTCTGCGCACTACACCCGATGCGTTTCTGCGGATGTGCGAAAACGCCTCGTGTTCTCCGTGCAAGTCACTCATAAAATGCTCTGTTCCCTTTGGCAGGTTTAAAATAGCATTCAGGTTTATGATTTCCGACACAGCCGAACTGCGTGTGGGGTATGATTTAGAAAGCTCCTGTAAATATTTCGTATCTTTTTTTGCAAACAAGTCCTTGTCCTCCAAAATTGTGATACATTATTATATGTAAATTATATCCAAACGATACATAGGTGTCAAGGAGTGATAAGTTTTTAACAAGTGCACAAAAAATATTAAAATACCACTTGCAAACCAAAAAAATATGTGCTATAATAACATTTCGTAACACAAATCAATACTTTTTGGAGAGATGGCTGAGCTGGTCGAAGGCGCACGATTGGAAATCGTGTAACGGCTAATACCCGTTCGAGGGTTCGAATCCCTCTCTCTCCGCCAAAAATAGAGGTACCCATACTTTGGGTGCCTCTATTTTTAATGTGTAAGGATTCGAAGGAGCGGTAGTGAATGACTGCCAGTGGCAGTCAGAGCCGCTACAGACTTTTCCGCAGAAAAGCGAATCCCTCTCTTGCGCCCCATCCTACCCATAAAAAATTCTTCCCTGATTGAAAACTAATTTAAAATGTGATATAATTTTACTACAATTAAGTTTATAATCGTTATGTAAATATGGAGGTACATTAAATGAGAAGAATTTCATTGTCATTATTATTTTTTATTTTGTTAAGTTGTTCATTAGGTGCAATTGCCTCTGCGGAAGAAAGAGCGGTATGGCAAGATCCTAATAATGTTGTGCTTGTTTGGGACAATGACGAAAATTGTGAGTATAAAATCTTCAGAAGCAGCAAACCAGATGGAAATTACGAATATATAGGAAATTCCGACAAAGGCTCTTTTCGTGACGACACAGCAATATATCCAAACACATATTATTATAAAATTGAGTGGAATGATTCAACAAATCAGCAGCTGAGATTATCTGAACCTTTTCAGGCAGTTGTTTCACCCGAAGAAATTTCCGCTGTAAGCGTAATTATGTATCATAATTTTGTTTCCGACGAGGATATGAAAAATGGTATTGAATTTGATGAATACTCCATATCTCCTGAATCCTTTGAAGAAGATTTAATGTGGCTTAAAAACAACGGATATATCACTATAACATCGGACGATTTGTTGCGACATCTGGAAGGTAAAAAATCCATTCCTCAAAAAGCAGTTATTATCTCCATCGACGACGGCTCATGGGGTGTGTATAAAAACGCATGGCCATTACTTAAAAAATACAACATGAAAGCCGATTTCAATATAATAGGTGCGCAAATTGATGCTACATGGGATGCCCTTGATTCAGGTGAAACAAGAGATGGAGAATCGGCTCCCTATTGCACATGGGAAGAACTTATTGAAATGACAAAAAGCGGAGAAATAAATCTTTGTTCGCACACATACGGTTTGCATGTTTATAATAAAGACAAACGAGTTGGCATGAGTATGATGGAGAACGAATCTGCTGAGGATTTTGCTGCCGCTGTTAGAAAGGATTACAATCTGGCTGTAAAATGTATCGAAGGCTGGACCGGCAAAACCCCTGAAACTGTTGCATATCCTTATTCCAAAAGAAGCGCCGAGGGTGATGAAATTGTTTTAGAGAACACCGGTTATAAAATTCTCATGGCAGGCGAGGGAGCAAGGGGCACTGCAGGGAATTACTTCGTAAAGGGTTGCGATATCTTAGACCAATTTATGCTTATGAGCAGACCTTGCAGAATGGACGGCACACCAATAGGCACATATCTTGAAAGAATAGTCACTAAAGACAGCAAGAATGGTGTAAATATGCCAATTGATTTTATGTATGCTCAAAACACTGATGAAATTGCAAACGACTATCAAGTATTTGACGATGTCAACAACGATGCTTGGTTTGCAGGTAGTGTGTATTATTCATGCTTGAATGGCTTAATGAGAGGTGTTTCTGGCAACGAATTTGCCCCTAGTGACAATATAAGCAGAGCAATGGCTGCAACACTTCTCTACAGACTTGCAGGAAATCCAACAGCACAATCAACGAACGGATTTGTTGACGCAAACGGTTCAGAATGGTGGTTTATGTCTGCAAACTGGGCAGACGAAAATGGTGTGATTCCATCATTCGAAGACAACAGTTTCAAGCCTGATGATACAATCAGTCGCCAAGCACTCGCTCAGGCAATGTATAATTGCGGAAAGCTTTTAAATCTCGATATGTCAAAAAGAGCTAACCTTGAAAAATTTACTGATTCAGAAAGCATTTCTCCTGAAAACAAAGAGGCAGTAAGTTGGGCTGTAGAGTGTGGTATTTTTAAAGGAAATGCAGACGGAAGCTTTAATCCTTCCGGTAATGTTACAAGAGCAGAAATGTCCATGGTTCTTCGTAACTGGCTAAATAGATAAGTTATTTAACATACTGTGTCGTTTATTATTCCGAATTCTGAGTTTCCTTGACACCTCCGCGGCCTTTATGTTATGATAAATATAATAGTAGTATTTTATCGAAAGGACGATGATTATGAAAAAGATTGTATGCTTGCTGTTATCAGTTATGCTTATATTGGGCGTTTGCACAAGCGTTTGCGCTGAATCTGAAATTAAAGTTGTATTAGACGGCACGGCTATCGAGTTTGACCAGCCACCTGTGATTATTTCCGACCGTACAATGGTGCCCATGCGCGCTATATATGAAGCTTTAGGCGCAGAAGTAAGCTGGGATGCTGATGCCCGCACCGCCAGCGGTACAAAATGTGGCATTACGGTGTCATTCACTATTGACGAAGCAATTGTCGACATAAACTACAACAAAATTGAAATTGATGCCCCTGCAACTATCGTTAACGACAGAACGCTCGTCCCTGTAAGGGCTTTGGCCGAGGGCTTTGGCGTGGATGTTAAATGGGATGCACCAAACCGCACCGTACTTTTAACAAACACCAATCCCCCTGTGGAAACAATGATAGAGGGAAAGATTAATAAAGTACCAACTACATACCCCTACAAAGGACAGGTTGCCATAGTAGGTGGGCTGAATAAGCCACACGGATATGGCATTGCAAATTTTCCTGACGGAAGAAGCTTTTGTGGCTCATTTTTTGAGGGGCATTTGAATGATGGTTTTTTAATCTATACAAATCCATTAACCGGTATAAAATCCGCACAGCAGTACGACGACAGCAAATCCACAGGCTATGTTGAAATGGAATGGCCCAACGGAAACATTTATAAAGGAAATTATCAAAACGGTCAGTTTAACGGTTACGGCGAACTATACGCTGCCGATGGCACAATTTACCGCGGCGATTGGTTAAGCGGAAAATACGAAGGCTCTGGCGAGTACATCTGGCCTAACGGCTCGTGGTATAAGGGCGAATGGAAAGACGGTAAAAGATGCGGCAAAGGTACATATTACGACGCAGTATCGAAACAAACAATTTCAGGAGACTGGGAAAATGACGAGTTTGCAGTTTGATAAAGCTTCGACTTGACAACCGTCTGCATATATGCTATAATTTTTGCATAAACAACCAAGAAGGAGTTTTTTAATATGACAAGAATCAAGACACTTGAAACTAAAGATTTAAAGAAAAGCGTAGAAAACGGTGGCTGCGGCGAATGCCAGACATCTTGCCAGTCAGCTTGTAAAACATCTTGTGGCGTTGCTAATCAGCAGTGCGAAAACAAAGATAAATAATTCGGATAAGTCAAGGGGCTGTAGCTACAGCCCCTTTTATCTTGTAAAGAGGTATAAAATGATACACTGCTACAAACTAAACGGATATAATATAGTGCTGGATATGGCGTCGGGCAGCGTGCACTCGGTAGACCCTGTGGCGTATGATGCAATCGAAATGTACGAAAGCCACACACAGGACGAAATAAAAGCATTTTTGCTTGAAAAATACTCTCACATTCCCGATGTGACCGCTGAAGAAATTGACGAGCTTTTTTCAGACATTGAGGCGTTGAAGGCTTCGGGAAAGCTCTTTTCGGTGGATTTGTACGAAAACCACGCCTTTGACTTTAAAGCACGCCACACAGAGGTTAAGGCACTGTGTCTACACATTGCCCACACCTGTAACTTAACCTGCGACTACTGCTTTGCGGCGCAAGGTAAATTCCACGGAAAATCTGCTTTAATGAGCTTGGAAGTAGGCAAACGGGCGATTGACTTTTTGATTGAAAACTCGGGCAAGAGAAAGAATTTAGAAGTTGACTTTTTTGGCGGCGAACCACTTTTGGGCTTTGATGTTGTTAAGGGAATTGTAGAGTACGCCCGCTCAATAGAAAAACAGCATAATAAGAATTTCAGATTTACACTTACTACCAACGGTCTGCTTGTCGATGATGAGGTTATTGACTTTGCAAACAGAGAATGTCACAATGTGGTGTTGTCTTTAGACGGACGCAAGGAAATTCACGATGCACTTCGTAAAACTCCAGCAGGCGAAGGCTCTTATGACACTATTGTTCCCAAGTTTAAAAAGCTGGTTGAAGCCAGAGACGGTCAGGGTTACTATATGAGAGGAACATTCACTCACAAAAACCCCGACTTTACAAAAGATGTGCTTCATATGGCGGACTTAGGCTTTACTGAACTTTCTATGGAGCCTGTTGTGTGTGCACCTGATGACCCCAACGGTCTTACTGATGAGGACATCAAAGTCGTTTGCGAGCAGTACGAAGTACTTGCCAAGGAAATGATTAAGCGTAAAAAGCTAGGCTGTGGCTTTACTTTCTACCACTATATGATTGACTTGACAGGTGGTCCCTGTATATACAAGCGCATTGCAGGTTGCGGCTCGGGTACGGAGTATTTTGCAGTTACCCCCTGGGGTGAGCTTTACCCCTGCCACCAGTTTGTTGGTGAAGAAAAATACAAAATGGGTGACATCTGGAAAGGCGTAACTGAAAAAGATATACTAAACGAATTCAAACTGTGTAACGCCTACGCAAAGCCTGAATGTGCCGATTGCTGGGCAAAGCTTTACTGCAGCGGCGGCTGTGCAGCAAACGCCTACCACGCATCAGGTAAAATTACAGGAATTTACGAACAGGGATGTACGCTGTTTAAGAAAAGAATTGAATGTGCAATAATGATACAAGTGGCAGAAAACAGTTAATAAAAGGGTAAGAACCGCACCAATGGTGCGGTTCTTTGTTGATAGTTTTCGTCGCAAAAAACAGAGCATATGTAAGGGCTTGCGTAAATAAAAAATGCGTTGCCGAAGCAACGCACAAAAAACGCAATGCTCCTTGTTGCAACACAATTCCAAATACCTACAAAAGCATGTGAAAATAGAGCACGCATTTTTATCAGAAGATAAAAAAATACACGCTTTTGCAGAGAAATATAGAATTGTGTTGCAATTACATTGTAGCATATTGTTTGATGAAATGCAACTATTTTTTCCTCCCCGAAGCAAGGCTGAGAAAAAATGGTGCAGAACAAACGAATGGAACCCATAGGGGATACCCGAAGGCGTACATGAGTACGCCGAGAGGTGACATTCGTTTGAGTTTAAAACATAAATTCAAAAGGCACTCCCAAGGAGTGCCTTCATTTGCTTATGAATAATAAAATTATTGTATTGAACGGTTATGTGCCGTTTTTTAAAGCCGTAATATGTTATTAGCCGCACATAATACTGACAACTTACCACTCTCATAAGTAAGCCCGCCTTGCATATACGCAGCGAAAGGCTCACGAAGAGGTCCGTCGGCAGAGATTTCAATACTTGCGCCTGACACAAATGCTCCTGCTGCCATAATAACCTGGTCGCTATACCCGGGCATATCCCATGGCTCAGGAGTAACAAAAGAGTCAATGGGCGCACCTCGCTGAATGCCCTGACAGAAGGCACATAAATTCTCGGCAGAATTTAGCTTTACCGCTTGAATGATGTCTCCTCGCACCTCGTGAGCGGTTGGCGCAACCTCAAAGCCTAAAAGGCTGAAAATTTCTGCCGCAAAAACCGCCGTCTTCAAGCTTTGCGCCACAGTGTGGGGTGCCATAAAAAATCCTTGATACATATGGCGATTCATACCTAATGACGCACCGACTTCCGCCCCAATTCCGGGTGATGTCAGGCGATAGGAAACCTGCTCAACAAGGTCGGCTCTGCCGGCTAAGTATCCGCCGGTTAAAGCAAGACCGCCACCGGGGTTTTTAATCAAAGACCCTGCCATAATATCAGCACCAACATTAGTCGGTTCAATACGCTCTATGAATTCACCGTAACAGTTGTCCACCATAACAACAACATCGGCACGAGTGTTTTTGATTATATCTATCGCTTCTTTCAGTTCCTCTACAGTATAGGAAAGTCTCCACGCATACCCCTTTGAACGCTGAAGCTCTACCATTTTTACCTTGGGGTTTTTGAGCACCTCACGGAGTGCTTCCTTATCTATTTTTCCTTCAGGAGTGAGGGCAACCTCTATGTAATCAATGCCCCAATCGGATAACGACGCGCCTGAATTTCCACGCTTGCCTATAACTTCTTCCAATGTATCATAAGGCGCACCCGTTGCAGAAACTAAAATATCTCCCGGGCGCAAAATTCCGAAAAGGCACGAGCAAAGAGCGTGCGTTCCCGAAACAATGCTGTGACGCACCAAAGCTGATTCCGTACCAAATACCGTGGCATATATTTTTTCCAAGGTATCACGACCTAAGTCGTCGTAGCCATAGCCTGTAGAAAGTCCCAAGTGAGCCTCTGATACGCGATATTCCGAAAAAGCCTTTAAAACTTTTATCTGGTTGTACTCCGCCGTTGCGTTAATACCGTCAAAGGTTCCGCGGATGTTTTCCTCCGCTATTTTTCCAAGCTCTAAAACCTTGTCCGAAAGACCGTATTCTTCTTTTAAAATTTTTGCAATTTCCATCGTTAAACCTCTATTCCTTGTCCCGAAAAATCGGGGATAAAACTTTCGCTTGCAGCTTCCCCCTCCTGAACAAAGGCGTTTTCCACACCTAAGTCTATAGCAAAATCAACAAGCTCGTCATAGTCTGACTCCGCTACTGTGCTTTGCAGTTTGTGGAATTTCGGAGAAATCCCCACAGGGGTGTACTGACTCATTATTGATATGTAAATGTTGTCGCTATATGTTTCGTATAAATATTTAATAATACTTTTGCTTTCCAAAAGCTCCTTAGGCAACATTAAGTGGCGCACAATCACGCCCTCGGTCATAATGCCATTATCACTGAATTTACACGCAGGCTTCTGCCGCACCATTTCACTTATTGCTTGTTTTGCCACTTGGGGATAGTCGGGAGCTTTTGAATAGTTTCTTGCCAAAACACTGTTCATATACTTAAAGTCAGGCAGGTATATGTCAATCAATCCCTGGCACCGCTTTAGTGCCTCAACCTTTTCATAGCCGCTTGAATTGTACACAAAAGGTATTCCTATTCCCTGCACCTTTGCCATCTTAACAGCCTCAAGTACTTGAGGGAGAAAATGCCCTGCGGTAACTAAATTTATGTTGTGAGCGCCTTTTTCTTTTAATTCAAAAAAAATCTCACAAAGCCTTTCACCGCTTACCAAAAATCCTTTGCCCCCATGGGAAATTTCTTTGTTTTGACAAAAAACGCAACCCATATTACACCCTGAAAAAAACACAGTACCTGAGCCTTTCTCACCTGAAAGGCAGGGTTCTTCCCAATGATGTAGCGACGCACGAGCGCAAATAATTTTATCATCAGCGCCACAAAAGCCTCTTTTTTCCTTTGTTCTGTCCACTCCGCACTCTCTGGGGCAAAGCCGACAGTTAGTCATATCAAATATATCCATTATTCGTTCACAGCAAGCTCTACCGCTTGCGCCAGCTTATCGGGGCAGGATGTACCGCGACCACGGCAGTCGATGCCTCTTAATCTTTTTATTACCTCGCCTGCATCCATTCCCTCAACCAAAGACGCTACGCCCTGAGTGTTTCCGGCGCAACCGCCGTAGAATTTCACATTTCTTACTTTGTTATCGTCGTCAATTTCAAAAGCAATCTGCTGAGTGCATACGCCCGAAGTATTTACTACATATTCCATATTTTTTCTCCTTTGCCGAAAGGGAATAATCCAAACTCCGATTTTCAAAGGTGGATTTTCACTTTCACTGTGTTAAAACGCTCGGTAAGCCGACGAGAGGATTACCTGCGTTTTTGCCTTGTGCAACCAAAAATCCACCTTTGAAAATTCTTCGACCTGAAACAGATGAAATTTTGAGTAGATTTTGGTGCGGAAGATACAGCAAGGCTGACGCCTTGCAAAGATGACAAGCCGAAAGATACCGAAATTGCGCTGTTTCAGACGGGTTCGGATTATTCCCTTTCAGCTAATTATTCAGCCAGATTTTTGGCACAAAAATTTCGTTGAATTTATATATTGCATAATTATCCGTCATACCTGCAACATAGTCGCATACTGTCTGCTCTAAACCAAAGCGCTCAATGTCTGAATATACATCTCCCATTAAGGATGGCTTTTCCATAAAAGTTTCAAAAAGCATTGTTATAACTTTTTGACTTTTGTGGTTTTCCTCCTGTGCACGGCTATTTACATAAACGGTTTTAAACATAAAGTCACGAAGTTCACCCATAGCACCTGCCACATCGGGGGACATGGTGATTTCTGCTTTACCCTCTGATGCTGTAACTATGTCATAAATAAGGGCTGATATTCTGTCGCCATGAGTTGCGCCAAGTATTGCAATACAATCAGCAGGTAAATCATTTTCCTTTATAATTCCCCCACGCAAGGCGTCATCAATATCGTGATTTATATATGCTATACGGTCGGCAAGCTTTATGATTTTTCCCTCTAAGGTTTTTGCTTCATTGTCACCTGCGTGGTTTAAAATTCCGTCACGCACCTCAAAGGTAAGGTTTAAGCCTGTGCCGTTTTCTAAGTGGTCCACAACTCGCAGGCTTTGCTCGTAATGATGAAACCCAAATGTACAGATTTCATCAAGCATAAACTCTCCCGTGTGCCCAAAAGGAGTATGACCAAGGTCATGTCCTAAGGCAATAGCCTCTGTCAAGTCTTCATTTAAGCGAAGAGAGCGCGCAATTGTGCGGGCAATCTGGGACACCTCCATAGTGTGAGTCAGACGAGTTCTGTAATGGTCGCCTGCAGGGGCTAAAAAAACCTGTGTTTTGTGCTTTAAGCGTCTAAAAGATTTTGCATGAATAATTCTGTCACGGTCACGCTGAAATTCCGTACGCATATCGCAAGGAGAAATCTCTTTTAATCTGCCCTTGGTACTGTTTGATAGCGCAGCGTAAGGGGACAGTATTTTTTCTTCATTTAGTTCGGTCATTTCTCTGATTGTCAAATACACTCACCGCCTTTTATATCATATTAGCATACTAATATTACATTTGTGTGAAAATGCCAATACATTCCCTTTAAAAATTTGGCAGGATGTGTTTTTTGCAAAAAAATAATTGAATTGCACTTTGTTTTATGATATACTTAAAATGTTGAATTGTACTCTTATGATAAAAAGCAATTTGATAATTAAAATATATTTCGCTAGGAGGATGAAAATGGCTAAGAAGTTTAAAACCATGGATGGTAACTGCGCTGCCGCACATTGCGCCTACGCCTTTACGGAAGTTGCAGCTATCTACCCAATCACCCCCTCGTCTACAATGGCAGAATATGTAGACCAGTGGAGCGCAAACGGACTGAAAAATATTTTTGGTCAGACAGTTGAAGTTGTGGAAATGCAGTCAGAAGCAGGTGCAGCAGGTGCTGTACACGGCTCCTTGCAGGGCGGCGCTCTAACAACAACATTTACGGCATCTCAAGGCTTACTCCTGATGATACCCAATATGTACAAAATTGCAGGTGAATTACTCCCTACAGTTTTCCATGTAAGTGCAAGAGCAATTGCGGCTCACGCCCTTAGTATCTTTGGTGACCACCAGGATGTTATGGCTTGCCGTCAGACAGGTTTTGCATTGCTTGCTTCAGGCAGCGTTCAGGAAACAATGGACTTAGGTGGCGTAGCTCACTTAGCATCAATCAAAGGAAGAGTACCTTTTGTACACTTCTTTGACGGTTTCAGAACATCACACGAAATTCAGAAAATCGAAGTTATGGACTACGAGGACTTGAAAGGCTTAGTTGACTGGGATGCATTAAAATCATTCAAGGATAACGCACTTAATCCTGAGCACCCCGTTCTTCGTGGTACAGCTCAGAACCCTGACATCTACTTCCAGGGCAGAGAAGCTTCAAACATTTTCTATGATAAAATTCCTGACATCGTAGCTGATTATATGAAAGAAATCACAAAGATTACAGGAAGAGAATACGCTCCCTTTAACTACTACGGTGCACCCGATGCAACTAAGGTTTTAGTTGCTATGGGCTCTGTATGTGAAGCAATCGAAGAAACAGTTGACTATTTAAACGCCCGTGGCGAAAAGGTTGGTGTAGTTAAGGTTCACTTATACAGACCTTTCTCAGCTAAGTACTTTTTCGATGTATTACCCGAAACAGTTGAAAAGATTGCAGTACTCGACAGAACAAAGGAACCCGGTTCTTTGGGCGAACCCTTGTATCTTGACATCTGCAACCTCTTTACAGGAAAGGCGAACGCGCCTAAGATTATTGGCGGTCGTTACGGTCTTGGTTCAAAAGACACAACACCCACGCAGATTGCAACAGTTTACGCAGAGCTTGATAAGGAAGATGCAAAGAACGGCTTTACAATCGGTATTGTGGATGATGTTACAAACCTTTCCTTGTCACCCGTTGAAAAAATCAACGCAGCTCCCGAGGGTGCTACACGCTGTAAGTTCTGGGGCTTCGGCTCAGACGGTACAGTTGGTGCCAACAAGGACGCTATCAAAATCATCGGTGACAACACAGACCTTTACGCTCAGGCCTACTTTGATTACGACTCAAAGAAATCAGGCGGCGTAACAATGTCACACTTAAGATTTGGTAAAAAGCCCATCAAGTCAACATATTTACTTGACGAGGCTGACTATATTGCTTGCCACAAGCCTTCATACATCTATCAGTACGATATTTTAGAAGGACTTAAGCGCGGCGGCACATTCTTATTAAACTGCGTATGGTCACCCGAAGAACTCGAAGAAAAGTTACCTGCTAATATGAAACGCTACATTGCAGAAAACGAAATCAAGTTCTACATCATCAATGCAGTTGACATCGCATCATCAATCGGTCTTGGCGGAAGAATCAATATGGTAACACAGTCTGCATTCTTTAAGCTCGCTAATGTTATTCCGATTGAAGAAGCCGTTCCGCTCTTAAAAGACGCTATCAAAAAGACCTACGGCAAGAAGGGCGAAAAAATCGTTGCTATGAACTGCGACGCTGTTGATAAGGCACTCGACGCTATCGTTGAAATCAATGTTCCAGACGCTTGGAAAAACGCAAAGGACGAAGTTGTTGATAAAAAGGATGTTCCCGAGTTCATTACAAAAATTGTTGAACCTGTTAACGCACAGCAGGGTAACAAGCTCCCTGTTTCAACATTTGCCGGTATCGAAGACGGTACATTTATGCAGGGCACATCACAGTTTGAAAAGAGAACAGTTGCAGTTTCTGTTCCCTCTTGGGATAACGAAAAGTGCATTCAGTGTAACCAGTGTTCACTCGTTTGTCCCCACGCTGCTATAAGACCTATCCTCTTAACAGAAGAAGAAGCAGCTAACGCTCCTGAAACCTTCTTTACAAAGGATGCAACAGGACCTCAGCTTAAAGGTCTTAAGTTCCGTATTCAGGTTAGTCCCAGAGATTGCTTGGGTTGTGGAGTTTGTGTAAATACCTGTCCTGAAAAAGTTCAGGCTCTTAAGATGATTCCTGTTGATGCGGCAGTTGAAGAAAACGCTGAAAATTGGGATTACGCTATGACAGTTTCTGTTAAGGACAACTTAATGGATAAGGGCACAGTTAAGGGTTCACAGTTCGCTCAGCCGCTCTTAGAGTTCTCAGGCGCTTGTGCCGGTTGTGGCGAAACACCTTATATTAAATTAATCACACAGCTCTTTGGCGACAGAATGATGATTGCAAACGCTACAGGTTGTACCTCAATCTGGGGTGGTTCTGCTCCTTCAATGCCTTACACCAAGAATGCAGAGGGGAAAGGTCCTGCATGGGCTAACTCACTCTTTGAAGATAACGCAGAATACGGTCTTGGTATGGCTGTTGCTGTAAGAAAAATCAGAGATACCCTAAAGTCTAAGATGGAAGACGCAATTGAGGCCGGCGTAGACGCAGCCACAGCTGATGCATTCAAGGCTTGGATTGCAGGCATGAATAACGCTGAAATCTCAAAAGTTGCAGCTAAAGCTGTTGAAGAGGCACTCAAAAACGCCGATATGTCAATCGCAGGCGTTTCCGATGTTGCAGATAGAACTGACTTCTTAGTTAAGCGTTCTAACTGGGCGTTCGGCGGCGACGGCTGGGCATACGACATCGGTTACGGCGGTCTTGACCATGTTATCGCATCAGGCGAAGACATTAACATCTTCGTTGTAGATACAGAAGTTTACTCAAATACAGGCGGTCAGTCATCAAAGGCTACACCTACAGCGGCCGTTGCAAAATTTGCAGCAAGCGGTAAAAAGGTTAAGAAGAAAGACTTAGGTCTTATTGCTACAACATACGGTTATGTGTATGTTGCACAGATTGCTCTCGGCGCTAACCCCGCACAGGCTATTAAGGCAATTCGCGAGGCAGAAAGCTATCCCGGTCCTTCACTTATCATCGCTTACGCTCCTTGTATCAACCACGGTATCAAAGCAAAGGGCAATATGGCTAACTCAATAGCAGAAGAAAAGAAGGCTGTTGAAACAGGATACTGGCACTTGTGGAGATACAACCCCGACCTGAAAGACGAGGGTAAAAATCCCTTTATCTTAGATTCTAAGGAACCCACAGGTCAGATTCGCGACTTCTTAGAAGGCGAAAACAGATACTTGATGTTAAAACAGGCATTCCCGGATGTAGCAGAGGACTTGTTCTCTAAAGCAGAAAAAGACTTACTTGAACGCTATGAAAACTACAAGAGAATGGCAGAATAATTAAAATTTAAGTCCCACGCAATTGCGTGGGACTTTCACTTTTTTACCATTATCTGTAGGCTGAGAAAAAATGGTACAGAATAAACGAACTGAACCCGCAGGGGATACCCGAAGGCGTACAATGGTACGCCGAGAGGTGAGGTTCGTTTAAGTTCAAAACATAGATTAAAAAGGCACTCCTACGGAGTGCCTTCATCTATTTATAATAAAATATTTATTGTTTTGAACGGTTATGTGCCGTTTTTTAAAGCCTTGTTAAATTATTTATTCATATACTTTGCAACTTCTGCTGCTACTAACTTTGTGATTTTTTCCAAATCTGTTGTAGAAAGACCAGAAGTACCTGCAATACCACCGTCAGCTTTGTTGCAGCTACCGAAAAGTTCTAACTTGTTCATTGTAGCAAGCTTAACAGCTTCAACTGCAGCAGGGATTAAGTCGATGATACCCTTGTTCATATCTGAGAACTTCTTGAATTCTGCTTCTACTGCCGCAACATTAATATCTGTGAAGATATTAACCTTGCTGATACCGTCGGCAATAGCCTGACGGAAGTCATTGTCTGTAAGACCTGAACCACCGTGAAGAACTAACGGAACATCTACAGTATTCGCAATTGTGCGGATTCTCTCAAAGTCAAGTTTAGGAGGTAATTTGTACGCACCGTGAGCGTTACCTACAGCAATAGCTAAAGCATCAACGCCTGTTTTTTCAACGAAATCCTTAGCAAGACCTGGGTCTGTAAAGAACGCTGAGGGGTCAGAAAGATGTGAGCTTCCTTCTGCTGAACCTTCGTTGTCACCAACATGGCCTAACTCACCTTCGATTGTAGCACCGTATGAGTGAGCGATGTCTGCCATTTCCTTAACTTTACGAACATTTTCTTCGTAGGTGTCTGTTGAGCAGTCGTACATTACAGAGCTGAAGCCCAGCTTTAATGCTTTAACTGTCATATCGTATGTAAGACCGTGGTCAAAATGTACTACAACAGGAACAGAAGCCTTCTTCGCCATAGGAACTAAGTAGTATGAAACTTCTTCCAAAGGACCGTAAGGGAGTAAAACTTCCGCTGTACCCATAATAACAGGTGAGCGTCTTGATTCTGCAGCTGCGATAATACCGCGTGCAAGCTCTAAATTTACTGCGTTAAAAAGACCTACAGCATATTTACCTTTTTTTGCCGGTCTTAAAACCTCATTTAAATTAACTAACATTTATTATACCCTCCTTGGTATTTCAAAAATATTATAAATATATTATACAACACCCTGTGGGTTTCGTCAATAGTTATTTTTGTTTTTGTGGGAATTTTGTTGGATATTTTTGTTTTTCTGTGAATGAAAAAAAGAAAGCCTCCCAATGGGAGGCTTTAAATTATAACTTATTTCTAATTATTTTACCACTTGTTGTTTTTGGCAATTCATCTCTAAATTCCACTATACGGGGGTATTTGTAAGGAGCTGTGTGCTCTTTTACATACATCTGAATTTCTTTTTTCAGTTCGTCTGAGGGTGTTGTATCCTTAGTCAAAACGATACTTGCCTTAACAACCTGACCACGAACAGGGTCAGGAGCAGCAGATACGCCACATTCTAAAACATAAGGAAGTTCCATAATAACGCTTTCGATTTCAAAAGGTCCTATGCGGTAGCCTGATGATTTGATAACATCATCAACTCTGCCTACATAGTAGTAGAAGCCGTCCTCATCACGATAAGCAACATCGCCTGTGTGATAAAGACCGTCGTGCCAAGCAGCCTTGGTTTTTTCCTCGTCCTTATAATATCCCTTAAAGAGACCGCAGGGAACTTTTTTATCTGTACGGATAACAATTTCACCGTTTTCACCTGTTTTAACGGAATTGCCGTCGGCATCAACTAAATCAACATCATAAAGAGGAACAGGCTTACCCATAGCACCAAGCTTAAAGGTATCACCACAAAGGTGACCGATAACGCAAGTGGTTTCTGTTTGGCCAAAGCCCTCCATAATACGGAGTCCCAACTGTGATTCAATCTGGCGGAATACTTCGGGGTTAAGCGCCTCGCCTGCTGTTGTTGTGTGCTGAACAGATGACATATCGTACTTTGTGATGTCTTCTTTTATGAGCATACGATACATTGTCGGAGGAGCGCAGAATGTTGTAATATGATACTTTGCAAACATCGGCAAGATGTCTTGAGCGTCAAACTTATCAAAATCATATACAAATATTGCTGCTTCACACAACCACTGACCGTAAATTTTGCCCCATGCCGCTTTTGCCCAGCCTGAGTCAGAAATTGTAAGGTGCAGACCCTCGGGGTCTACGCAATGCCAGAAGTTCGCTGTGTGGAAATGTCCCAAAGGATATGTGTAGCTGTGAAGAGCCATTTTGGGATTGCCTGTTGTTCCTGATGTGAAGTACATAAGCATATCGTCGTTGCCGCAGGGAGAATCCTCTTTCCGCTCGTATACATCTGAAAATCTTTTTACTTCTTCGTCAAGGTTTTTCCAACCGTCACGAGTACCATTTACGATGAGCTTATTCTTTAAGGTATCAATACCCTTTGCGCCCTCGTCAGCCTCGTCACACATTACACCCTGAGCACTGCAGATAATAGCACAAACCTCAGCCGCCTGGAAGCGGTAAGTGTAGTCATGAGCTTTTAAAAGGTTGGACGCAGGAATTGCAACTGCACCGATTTTATGAAGTGCCAAAAGTGTAATCCAGAACTGGTAGTTACGACGGAGAACAAGCATAACCTTGTCGCCCTTTTTGATACCCAATGACTCAAAGTAGTTTGCGTATCTTGCAGATTCACGCTTTAAGTCCCTAAATGTAAAGCGAGTTTCTGTTTTGTCGTTTGCAACATGCAAGAGCGCGAGTCTTTCCGGCTCTTTGTCTGCAATGGCGTCAATAATATCAAATGCAAAGTTGAATTTTTCTGTGTTTTTAAAGTCAATTGCGGTGAGTTTGCCGTTTTCGTCAACCGATGTGTCGATAAAGTTGTGATAGAGTCTACCGGGTTTTCTGTGGACTTTAACAACCTTGCCCTTGTTGGGGTGTTTTTTCTCATCAATTGCTGCCTCACCCTTGCCACCGGCTAAAACGATAGCATAAAACTCCATATCTGTGCCACCCACAGCTATCATACCGTGAGGAGTTGATGAATCGTAGTAGATAGAGTCGCCTGCATTTAAAATCTCTGTATGTGAGCCAATCTGTATCTTCATCTGACCACGGATTACGATGTCTAATTCCTGACCGTTGTGGGTCGTAAGCTCAATTGCCTTGCGCTCAGCTTCCTCATCATAGGGGCACTGAACATAAAGGGGCTCTGAAACTCTATTTTTAAAATCGCCGGCAAGACTGTGATAAACCATGCCGTGAGCTTTCTGGATTTCTGCACCCTTACCTGCACGGGTAACGGTGTAGTGTTTAAGTTTTGGGCTTGAACCCTCAATAATATCTGTTACATTTACATGAAAAGCAAGAGCACATCTGTAAATAAAAGCAAAGCTTAAATCGTGCTCGCCCTCCTCGCAGGCAGTATATTCTGCCACGCTGACACCTGTAAGACGCGCCATTGTTTCAATAGAAATGCCCTCAATCTTACGAAGTTCGCGAATACGGGCAGAAACTTCGCCGAGCTTTAAATCCAAGCCTGTCATCTGTGTGTCCATTTTATCAATCCTTTCATTATCACGGGGCAAACAATAAAAAACGCCCCAAAGATTATTCTTTGAGACGAGATATTTCCCGCGGTACCACTCAAATTGTGTAAATACACCACTTCAGGCGCCAACACGCCCTATGCACTAACGCAGCCGTCTCGGAAAGGGTCTACTCGCAAATCGCTTTCTTCCTTTCAGCTCAGGAGCTACAACTTAATGTTCTGCCTTATTGGCTCGCACCTACCGCCAATTCTCTCAAAGGTTTTGCAAAAAGCACTCTCCGTCAAAGCTTTTTTCTATGAAATTATTGTCATAATAACATAAATGTCCCGATTTGTCAACATTTTTGAAAAAAAATTTACAACTCGCTCCTAATGTGCTAAAATAAAGACAGGTGATGATTATGAAGCTTATAGTTTGTCTTGATGAAGCGAAGGGCTTGGCATTTAACAATCGCCGCCAAAGCCGCGACAAAGAAGTGATAAAAAAAATAAACGAAATAACAGGCGACTGCCCCCTTTACATCAACAAATACTCCCGTGATTTATTTGCCAACGGAGTAGTAGGTGCGGGAGACGGTTTTTATTTTGCGGAGGTGGATTTGCCCGAGGGCGACCCCGATGAAATTTATGTCTTTTACTGGAACAGGCTCTATCCTTCGGATTTGAAGTTTAGTATTGATTTGTCGCTTTACGATATAGTAGATACCTGTGAATTTGCAGGCTCATCCCACGAAAAGATTACACTTTGCCACTATAGGAGGAAAAAATAATGAAACTAATTTCCATTATACTGTCACTTTTTATTGCCACAGGCATAGCAGGCTGCGGCAATAAAAACGAATACAACCAAAACATAAGCCCCACTCCCTCTGCTGTAACACAACAGGAAAACACCGAAACTATTCCTGCGCCGGAACAACCATCACAGGGGACATTCTCCTTTGATGAAATTGACAAATACTCCGGTAAGCCCTATGTTGTAGTAAACGGCAATGTGCCTTTCATAAGCGTGGACAGCACCGCCTACACATCATACGAAAGCTACTCAGCACTCGATAGCCTTGGGCGTTGCGGCGTGTGTATAGCGTCGGTAGGGCGTGATATTATGCCCACAGAGGCGCGCGGCAGCATTGGCTCTGTTAAGCCCACAGGTTGGCATAGCGTAAAGTACGACTTCGTTGACGGAAAGTACCTTTATAACCGCTGTCACTTGTTGGGATTTCAGTTGACCGGCGAAAACGCCAACGAGCGCAATTTAATCACAGGCACCCGCAGTATGAACACACAAGGTATGTTGCCCTTTGAAAATATGGTTGCCGACTATGTGAAGGAAACAGGCAATCATGTGCTTTTGCGTGTAACACCGCATTTCGAGGGTAACAATCTGTTGGCATCAGGGGTGCTGATGGAAGCAATTTCTGTTGAAGATTCAGGGGCAGGTGTTATGTTTTGCGTTTATTGCTACAACGCAGAACCGGGCGTTGCCATAAACTACGAAAACGGCGACAACTGTGAAGACATAGACGCACCAATACTTACAGAAGAACCCACTCAACAGGAAGCTCAAAACACTTATATGCTCAACACCTCAACCAATAAGTTTCACTATCCCTATTGTCACAGCGTAAAACAAATGAGCGACAAAAACAAGCAAACCTACACAGGCACAAGACAATCGTTGATTAACAGTGGATATAGCCCCTGCGGAAATTGTAATCCGTAAGGACTTTAGAATATACGAAATAAAAAAGCACTCTTTAGAGAGTGCTTTTTGTTATTTGTCTAATTTATCCAACACCAAGTTGTATCCGTCTGCGCCGTACTGCAGACATTTATTAATGCGCGCAATGGTGGCAGAGGACATTCCTGTTGCTTCCTCAATTTCCGTAAAAGTCTTTTTGTCCTGCAATAACCTTGCCACGGTAATTCTTTGTGCCATTGAGGAGATTTCTCTCACGGTACAAAGGTCGGTCAGGAATTTTTCACATTCTTCCTCTGTTTCCAAAGAAAGAATTGCGCGAGAGAGGATTTTTATTTCTTCTGTGAGCTTCATTATAAATCCTCCGTCTGCTGTGAAAAGCTGGTGATAAACTCTTTAGTTCTGGGATTTTGGGGATTTGTAAAAATCTGCTGAGGCGTTCCTTCCTCTGCAATTACACCCTCATCCATAAATATAATTTTGTCGGAGATGTTCTTGGCAAAATTCATTTCGTGAGTAACGATAATCATCGTCATGCCAAGGTCTGCAACTGATTTTATAACCTTTAAAACCTCGTTTGTAATCTCGGGGTCAAGAGCAGATGTAGGCTCATCAAAGAGCATTATTTTGGGATTTAAGGCAAGTGCACGGCAAATTGCCACACGCTGCTGCTGACCGCCCGATAATTCGCAGGGGTAATTGCTGTACTTGTCAGACAAACCTGCTCTGTCCAAAAGTGCCTTTGCGTGAGCTTCGATTTCGGCCAGAATTTCTTTTTTGTTCTTTTTATAATCCTCCCGCTCTTTTGCCAAAAGCTTTGGCGCAAGCATAACATTTTCAAGCGCCGTGTACTGCGGAAAAAGATTAAACTGCTGGAACACAAAGCCAAACTTGGACTGGACTTCCCTTTGCTCTTTTTTATTTCTTTTAAATACGCTCTTTGCATCGAATACAACTTCGCCGTCTAAGGTTACTGTTCCTTCGTCTGCTGTTTCCAAAAAGCTGATAGAACGAAGGAGTGTGGTTTTACCGCTGCCCGACGAACCGATAATAGAGAGCACTTCGCCCTCCTCCATTGAAAAGTCGATACCGCGCAAAACCTCGGTTTTTCCGAATTTTTTGTAAATGCCTTTTACTTCTAAAATTGCCATACCGACCCTCCTTACGATTTAAAGTAGTCCATTTTCTTTTCTATCCAGCCGAAGAGCAGCGTAAGCGCCCCACAGAAAATAAGGTAATAAACCGCCGTGTAGAAAAGAGGCCACAAAAGACCGTCGGACTTGATGAATTTCTGCGCTGCCCAGATGATTTCGTAAACCATAACTATACGAGCTAAGGATGTGTCCTTAACCAATGTGATGATTTCATTGCTCATAGGGGGCACTATTCTTTTTACAACCTGCAAAAGCACAACACGGAAAAACACCTGCGCTTTTGGCATACCCAAAACCTGACCTGCCTCGTACTGACCTTTTGAGATTGATTCGATGCCGCCACGGTAAATTTCCGAAAAATAGCAGGAGTAATTGATAATAAATGCGAGCATAACAGCAAAAAATCTGTCAAACACTTGCCAAGTTGCCAGCCATTCAATCAAAAATCCCGAAGCGCCGTTGGCAATCTGAGCCGTTGCCCATGTGCCCACAAGACCTGGTCCGTAAAAGATAACTATAAGCTGGAGCATCAAAGGTGTTCCTCGGATAATCCACACTATACCCTTGGTAAGCCACTTAAGGGGCCAGAACTTGCTCATAGAACCAAAGCTGATAATAAGCCCCAAAGGCAGGGCAAAAACAAGCGTCAGCACAAATATTTCAAGAGTAGTTCCGAAGCCTTCCAGCAGCTTTAGAGTTACTTCTGTAAACATACCAAAAACCATTCCTTACACCAAGCAAAGACAGCAAGCACCGCCTGCTGTCTTTTGCTTAAATTTGTAAAATTAAATCTTAAAATTATTTAAGCATTGCGTTTGCCATTGTGATGTCAATGATACAAGCATCACAAGCGCCGCTGTTTACTTCTAAAATTGCGTCTGTCTGAGCTGTTACTTCAACATACTCAAAGCCACAATCTTCTGCCGCTGTAGCACCTGCAGAACCTGCTTCAACTGCAAATACTAAGTCAGTCATATCTTCTGCTGTTTTGTACTGGTCAATCTTGTCTTTTGCCATTACAACAACCTGTGCATTCTTAACATACGCCATTGAGCAGCTTGTGTTCTTTAATACTTCGTCAGAAATTGTCATACCGTTCCAGATACAGTCAATTGCCTTAGACTCTAAAGCGATGAACTTGCTGTCCCATTCGATTTCTACGAATTCAGCCTCTACGCCTAACTTTTCGCAAACTGCGATAGCAAACTCTGTGTCAAAACCTGTCCAGTTGCCTGCATCGTCTTTGAAGTTCATTGGAGCATAGTCTGTGATACCGATAACTAACTTGCCATTTGCCTTTATGTAATCTAAATCTTTAACTGTTGCTTCGTTTGTTGCTTCTGCATCCATGGGAGCGAGTGTTAATTCGTACTTTTCAGCAAGAGCGGGGAGTGTGCCGTCGTCGTTTAATTCTTTGATGTAGCCGTTAACGATGTCTGTAAGGTCAGAACCCTTTCTGAAACCGATACCGTATTCTTCTGATGTAAGCTCTAACGCTACGCCGAGGTTTGAGTAGCTTGTTGCTGCTGCGTCGTCGTTGTCAACTGTGTTGTTTGCTGTGCCGCCGCAAGCAACTAAGCTTACTGCCATTACTAATGTTAAAATAAGTGCTAAAATCTTTTTCATTTTTAATGTCTCCTTAAATGAGTTTTTTGAATGTAGGTATACTTTAACACAATAAAGTGATAAAGTCAAGAGCTTTTTAAAATTTTCTTGCAAAAAAATAAGGCACTCTAAATGAGTGCCTTACACTTTTATTTTTTCCGCTTTTTAAAGCCGCCTAACTTATGTCTGCCAAATCCAAGAAGTTATGACCATATTCTGCAATATAGTCTTTTCTTTCCTGGAGCTTATCGCCCAAGAGTACATCAAACATTTCGGCAGTTTTTTCTGCGTCGTCGTATGTTACACGGATTAAGCGCCTTGTTTCGGGGTTCATTGTGGTTTGCCACATCATTTCGGGCTCATTTTCACCAAGACCCTTTGAGCGCTGAATTTTATATTTTTTATTGCCTAAAGACTCAATAATTTCTTGCTTTTCCTGCTCGTTAAAGGCAAAGAAGGTGTCCTTGCCTGAAGTTATCTCAAACAGGGGAGATTCGGCAATATATACTTTGCCCTCTTTTATTAAGGTAGGCATTAAAACATAAATCATAGTTAAAATCAGCGTTCTTATCTGATAGCCGTCAACATCGGCGTCGGTACAGATAATGACCTTGTTCCACTTTAAATTATCAATGTCAAAGGTGGTCATATCCTTTGTTGCATGCTTTGACTTTATTTCGATGCCACAGCCAAGAACCCGAACCAAATCTGTGATAATTTCACTTTTGAAAATTTTTGCATAATCTGCCTTTAAGCAGTTTAAAATCTTACCTCTTACAGGTATAATCGCCTGAAACTCTGCATCTCTGCCTTTTTTACATGAGCCTAAGGCTGAGTCACCCTCAACGATGTAGATTTCACGCTTTTCAATATCCTTTGTACGGCAGTTGATGAACTTGTTGATACGGTTTGTCATATCAACATTGCCTGTTAAGTTTTTCTTAACTGCGATTCTTGTTTTTTCTGCACTTTCACGGCTTCTTTTGTTGATTAATACCTGCTGTGCAATCTTTTCTGCCGCCTCTTTATTTTCTATAAAGAACACATCAAGCTGCTCTTTTAAAACTTCCGTCATAGCCTCTTGAATGAACTTGTTTGTTATAGATTTTTTGGTCTGGTTTTCGTAGCTCGTGATAGTTGAAAACGAGTTAGAAACCAAAATCAGACTATCTGCAACATCCACAAAGCTGATTTTTGATTCGTTTTTGTTGTATTTGTTAGTCTGCTTTAAATATTTATCAATGGATGCAACAAAAGCGCTCTTTACCGCCCTGTCAGGTGAACCGCCATGCTCTAAAAAGCTTGAGTTATGATAGTACTCTATCATATTTATTTCATTATTAAAGCAAAAAGCAAAGCTCATCTTTACATTGTAATCAGGCTTGTCCTCACGGTCACGACCACGGCGCTCCGTTTCAAATGAAAAGATAGGTGTAAAGGATTTTCCGTCTGAGATTTCTTCTATATAATTTATAATGCCCTTGTCGTAGCAGTATTCGTACATATCCCAGCCGTCTGCTGTCTGGTTGTAGAGAACAAATTTAAGTCCTGCGTTTACTACCGCCTGTTTCTTCAACACATCCTGATAGTACTCTAAGGGAATGTTTATATCTGTAAAAACTTCGGGGTCAGGGCGCCACTTTATAGTTGTACCTGTTTTTTTGCCCTTGACTTCCTCTACCAAAAGTTCTCCTACGGGGTTACCCTTTTCAAAGTGCATGGTGTAGCGCTTGCCGTCACGCAGAACCACCGCATCCATATAGGATGATGCGTACTGCGTAGCACAAGTACCAAGACCATTTAAGCCCAAAGAATATTCATAGTTGCCTGCGGCGTCGTTATTGTACTTGCCGCCTGCATACATTTCGCAGAAAACAAGCTCCCAGTTGTAACGGCCCTCTTTTTCGTTATATCCCATAGGGATACCGCGACCGTTGTCCTTTACTTCTATTGATTTGTCGGAAAACCTTGTAATTTCTATTTCCTTACCATGGCCTTCACGAGCTTCGTCTATTGAGTTTGACAAAATTTCAAAAAAGGAATGTGCGCATCCGTCTATACCGTCGGAGCCGAAAATTACACCGGGGCGTTTACGCACTCGGTCGGCACCTTTTAGTGACGATATACTCTGGTCATCGTACTTCTTCATTTCTTTTTCCTTTCTTCGTTAAATTAACGAAAAGGCGCTGATGTTCTCGCGCCTTTTTGTGTTCACTCTTTAAGGGATAGGAAAAAACAATTCAGAATGAACAAACCGAACCCGAAGGGGTGTGCCCCGAAGTCGTACATAGGTACGACGAGAGGTGAGGTTTGTTTATAGCAAAAAAGCATTATTTCTACGAAAAATCTCATTTTTGAGATTTTTCAACAATCATATACAAATTTAATTATTTGCACTGTTTTTTATCAATTATATACTTGCCTTTTTGCGTTCTGGATGTTTTTTACATCCCGTCTTTATGATTGACTGTAGTTGGGAGCTTCCTTTGTGATACTAATATCGTGAGGATGGCTCTCAATTAAACCTGCTGAGGTAATCTTTATAAACTTACCTCTTACCTTTAATTCTTCGATTGTGGGTGTTCCGCAGTAACCCATACCGGCACGAAGTCCGCCCATTAACTGATAAATTGTATCAGCTGCGTGGCCCTTATAGGGAACACGGCCTTCAACGCCTTCGGGAACGAGCTTTTTGGTGTTTGTCTGGAAGTAACGGTCTTTAGAACCAACTTCCATAGCTGCCATAGAGCCCATACCACGGTAAACCTTGAATCTTCTGCCCTGATAGATTTCTTCATCTCCGGGGCTTTCAGAACAGCCTGCAAGCAAGCTTCCCACCATAATAACATTAGCGCCTGCAGCAATTGCCTTGGGAAGGTCGCCTGAATATTTGATACCGCCGTCAGCAATAACGGGGATGTCGTACTTAGCTGCTACTTCATAAACATCAGAAATAGCTGTAATCTGAGGTACGCCGATACCTGCTACAACTCGTGTTGTGCAGATAGAACCGGGGCCGATACCAACCTTGATAGCGTCAGCACCTGCGATTATTAAATCCTCGGCAGCCTCTCCCGTTGCGATGTTACCTGCAATGAGTGAAATATGAGGGAATGTCTTTTTAACAAGTTTAACTGCCTCTAAGATGTTTTTGCTGTGTCCGTGAGCTGAGTCTAAAACAAAAGCGTCAACCTGAGCATCAGCTAAAGCCTGCGCTCTTTCTAAAATGTCCTTTGTTACGCCGATAGCCGCAGCAACTAAGAGTCTACCGTTTTGGTCCTTGGCAGCGTTGGGATATTTTACGCTTTTTTCAATATCTTTAATTGTGATAAGTCCTTTTAAGGCACCATTAGCATCTACAATAGGGAGCTTTTCAATTTTGTGGCGGCGCAGGATTTCCTGAGCCTCGGCTAAAGTTGTACCTTCAGGAGCAACAATCAAGTTTTCTCTGGTCATAACTTCTCCGATTTTTCTTGAAAAGTCCTCTTCAAAACGGAGGTCACGGTTTGTGATGATGCCAACGAGCTTTCCGTCCTCGCAAATCGGAACACCTGAAATTTTATATTTACCCATCAATTTATCAGATTCTTCCAATGTGTTGTCAGGTGACAGGAAGAAGGGGTCTGTGATGATACCGTGTTCAGAACGCTTTACCTTGTCAACCTCTGTTGCCTGAGCTTCGATTGTCATATTTTTATGTATAACACCGATGCCGCCCTCGCGCGCTATAGCTATAGCCATAGCTGATTCTGTAACAGTATCCATTGCCGCACTCATCAAAGGAATATTAAGTGTGATATTCTTTGTAAGGCGTGTTTTTAAGTTAATCATGTCGGGTGTAACTTCTGATTTCTGAGGAACTAATAAAACATCGTCAAAAGTAAGCCCTTCTTTAATAACTTTGTTCATTTTTTTACCCCTTTCGCTTGGTTATATGTATATAGTTTAGCTATTTTATTTATTTTTATCAGTATAACAAATTTTCGACATAAAATCAAGCAGAAATTACTTGAAATTTAAAATTAAAGGAACTGTAATTTAATATTCACATTTGCGTGGTATTATATAATAGAAAAATTGTATTTGTGAGGTGAGTTTATGGAAATATTATCTCCCGCGGGGAGCTATGAAGCCTTGGTTGCGGCAGTTCGCGCAGGCGCTGATGCTGTGTATGTCGGCGGAGCTCAGTTTTCTGCCAGAAGAAACGCCAAAAACTTCACAGAAGAAGAAATGAAAAAAGCAACAGACCTTTGCCACCTCCACGGGGTAAAGCTCTATGTTGCCGTAAACATTCTAATTAAAGAATCTGAGTTTTTTGATGCCGTAAACTACGCCAAAGAGCTTATCGAGCTGGGCGTTGACGGAATAATTATTCAGGATTTGGGGTTTTTGTACACCGTAAGACAAATGTCGGACGAAATTTTTATAAACGCCTCAACCCAAACAACCGCTGCATCAACCGAGGCAGTGCGCTTTGTAAGCGCGCTGGGTGCTAACCGCGCAGTATTAGCTCGTGAGCTTGGTTTTGATGAGATTAAATCCATAAGTAAAAATACTGATATAGAATTGGAAACCTTTGTACACGGTGCTTTGTGTATGGGGTGGTCGGGGCAGTGCTTGCTTTCTTCCGTTATCGGGGGAAGGTCGGGAAACCGAGGTCTTTGTGCCCAGCCCTGTCGACTTAACTACACATTGTTAAAAGACGAAAGAATCGTGAGCAAAAATATTCCCCTTTTGTCACTAAAGGACATTTGCCTTGCGGACAGATTGAAAGAATTAGAACCATATGTGGACTCTTTAAAAATTGAGGGGCGTATGAAAACTCCCGAGTACACGGCGGCTGTTACCTCCCTTTATAAAAAGGCAAAAGAAGGCGCAATCACACAGTCAGAAATTGATAAAACGCTTGCGTTTTTCTCTCGTGGCGGAAGCACAATGGGCTACTTTGAGGGAAGAAAATTTGAACGCATGATGGACTATCAAGCATCAGGAAAAGTTGGCGCAACCCGTGCCGACACTGTAAAATTAAAGGAAGAAAACCTTGCAAGACGCAGGGGAATTTCCTTTGTGCTAAAAGCTTCCGTTGGCAAGTCGCTGCAACTTTTTGCAAGCTGTGACGGATTTAGCGCAACCGCCACAGGAGATACCTTGGAGCCCGCAATAAAGGATTTTGATGAAACGCGAGCAAAAGCGCAGTTAGAAAAATTGGGCGACACAGCCTTTTTAGCTGAAAACATAGAAATTATCCACACGGACAATCCCTTTGTACCTGTTTCTGCAATAAATGCTCTCAGGCGTGAAGTGTGCGCCGAGATTTCGGAAAAAATATGTGCGTCTTATAAAGAAGAAGTTATACAAATACCAAAACTTCAA